>DASSJS010000134.1:0-21067 GCA_035691085.1 Longimicrobium sp. | reverse complement strand
CCCCCTCCCCGCGCTCCGCGGGGGAGGGGGAGCACTGCAACCTCGGCGCGTGGTGGAAGTTGCCGGGCGAAGCGTTCCCGGGTCTCTCGCCCAGGTTGTTCTGGGAGAAGACGCCGGAGTGAAGGGCTCCCGCGGGCTTGTCTGACGGATGGGTACAAAAGAGAGCGGCGCCTGGTCTTTCGACTCGGCGCCGCTCCACTGCTCGGATTTCCCTCCCGACGGTCTACACGTTCGGGCTTCTGGAGAGACTGCTGCATCGGGCTTCTGGCCCGACCCCCGGATTCGCCATCCGGCTCCTTTGGGCCTCGGTTCGGCCGGCTTTCGCCTGCCTCTGCCGGGCGCAACAGCAACGTCCTGCGTTTAGCCCACCGCTCGGTTCCTCCGACCAGGCGCAACCCGTTTGGCCTTTTCCGCTGGTGCCAGATCCCCTCGCGGTTCACCGGCGCGGCTCCCGGGCGTCCCCGTGATGACCTCCGCGCTGCACGGTCCTATAGTAGTGCCTCGTCTCGATGGTCGTCAAGGATTTTATCAAGAGAAGATTTTCACAAACGTAAGTGCTTGCAGTACAGTGCTTTTGGTTTTTGTTGGGTACGGGAGGGCTTCGGATTCTATTGCATCTGTTTAGACGCGATTGCGCCGCCCCTCTCCACGCATCCCGCCTCGGTTCAACGCAGGTCTGGAGAGGCGACGCAGCCGTCGCCTCTCCGGCCCGGGCCGATCAGCCCTTGGGCGCTTCCTCGCGGCAGTCCCACGAGGGCGGGCACGAGAAGCGGATGTTTACCGAGAGCGGGCAGGGCGCCTTCACGTCGTGCGCCCGCACCGTCCCTTGCTCCTCGTCGGCGTTCCCCGACGCGAACGACTCGATCGACAGCGCCTCCGGGTCCAGCGAGAGCTTGCGGGGCATCGTTCCTCCCGGTCTGATGTGTCAAGCATCATCCCGGTTGCTCAGACGCCGCCGCGCGCGAGCCGTCGCCGCGGGTCGGCGGAGAGATGTGGCGCGGCGGTGGCCCGGCTGCGTTGGGCACGGCGGTATCGTGCCCTACGCAGCGCGCAGCCCGGCCCGGAGCGCAGCGGAGGGACACGCCCGGACCGCGCCGTTCATCTCCGCTTGAGCCAAAGGCATGCAATCGGTGGCGCGAGTGGCGCGGACGGGCGAAGTGTGTTAAATTGCAATGTTTGCATCGAAGACCAGCCAGAGGGCGCCACCCGGCGCCGGACGTCTGCGGACGAAGCAGCGACAACGCGAGCAGTACGGCGCGAGACAACGCGAAAGGGCGGAAAGGCCGCCGCGCGCCGCAACCCCGTGGACCCGGATGTGAAAAGCCCGGGCAACCCCACAGTCAGGAAACGAATGCGATTCGACGAGTTGAACCTCGCACCGGAGCTGGTGCGCAACGTGGCCGAGCTCGGCTACGTGATCCCCACCCCCATCCAGCAGCAGGCCATCCCCGCCGCCCTCGAAGGGCGTGACGTGCTGGGACGCGCCCCCACCGGCACCGGGAAGACCGCTGCCTTCATGCTTCCCACCCTCAACCGGCTCAAGGGCAAGGAAGGGCTGCGCGCGCTGGTGATCTGCCCCACGCGTGAGCTTGCCATCCAGGTGGCCGAGAGCGCGAAGGACTACGCCCGCAACACCGAGCTGTTCGTGAGCGTGGTGTACGGCGGCGTGCCCTTGGAGAAGGAGCAGCGCGACCTGCGCGCCGGGATCGAGATCCTGGTGGCCACGCCGGGGCGCCTGATCGACCACCTGGAGCGCGCCAACATCGAGCTGGGCGAGATCGAGGTGCTGATCCTGGACGAGGCCGACCGGATGCTGGACATGGGCTTCAAGCCGCAGATCGACCAGATCCTGCGGCGCGTGCCCAAGGCGCGGCAGACGCTGTTCTTCTCGGCCACCATGCCGAACAGCGTGAAGAGCCTCGCCTACGAGATGCTGAGGGACCCGGTGACGGTGGAAGCCGCGCCGAAGGTGACCACGGCCGAGGGCGTGGAGCAGTTCGTGTACCCGGTTGAGGGGCGCGAGAAGCCCAAGCTGCTGATCAAGATCCTGAAGCAGGAAGAGGTGGAGAGCGCCCTGGTGTTCGTGCGCACCAAGTTCGGCGCCGACCGCCTGGCCAGCGAGCTCACGCGCGCCGGCCTGAAGGTTGAGACCATGCACAGCGACCGGAACATGGCGCAGCGCGTGCGCGCGCTGGAGGCGTTCCGCGAGCGGCACGTGCCGATCCTGATCGCCACCGACGTGGCGCAGCGCGGGATCGACGTGGAGGGGATCAGCCACGTGATCAACTTCGACGCGCCCAAGGACCCCGAGGGATACGTGCACCGCGTGGGCCGCACGGCGCGCGCGGGCGAGAAGGGCGTGGCCATCACCTTCATGAGTGGCGGCGAGATCGGCGACGTGGCGGCGGTGGAGCACCTGCTGGGCTATCGCCTGGCGCGGGTGCACGTTCCCGGCTTCAGCTTCCACGCGCCCACCGCGGCCGAGCCGATCGACGGCGTGGAGCAGGAGAACGTGGTGGAGCTTCCGCCCACCATCCAGCAGCAGAAGGCCGACAAGGTGAGCCGCGGCCGACGCATGGGCGCCCGCGCCGGCAAGGAGCTGTCGGCGGAAGAGCTGCAGGCGCTGCTCAAGGTCGGCTGACCCGCGCGAAGTACGAAAGCACGGGGTACGAGGTACGAACGTGCTTTGGAACGATGCGAGCCCCGCTGCCGGGATTCCGGCGGCGGGGCTCGTCTGCGTTCGCGGGCGATCCCGTGCGGCGCGGTCAGCGCCATGGGGCGGCGGGGTACTCCCAGCGACGGAGCGTGGCGAGGTACGGGGGTACGGGGGTACGGGGGTGCTTACGATTAACTTCGTGGCGCCGCGGGTCGGCGCAACGAGGTGTGAGCGATGCCTCTCCGCGCACCACCCGCCGGGCGGCTGACGCCGCGGCGCCGCGGCTACAACACGGGAAGCCTCACAAACTGCGCGAGGCCGCGAGTCGGGGTTCGGTGCGTAGAAAGCATGGACGTCGCGAGCCTCGCCACCGATTCGGCAGCGAGGCTCGTCTTTAATTGCCGTACCTCCGTACCTCCGTACCTCCGTCCCCCGTACTCTCGTACTTCCTCAGCCCGCCTGCTCCGTCGCTTCCACGGCGATGGTGATGTCCACGTCGTCGCCCAGGGTCACGCCGCCGCCCTCGGCGGCGCGGTTCCAGCTCACGTAGTAGTCCATCCGGTTGATGCGGGTAGTGGCTTCGAAGCCGATGCGGCGGCGGCCCGGAGCGCCGGCCACCTGCAGCATCTGCCCGTCCAGCACCACGGGCTTCGTCACGCCGCGGATGGTGAGGTTGCCGTAGATCTTGAGCGCGCCGCCGCGCTGGGCCTGCACGCGCGTGCTCCGGAAGGTGATCGTGGGATGGTTCGGCGCGTCGAAGAAGTCGGCCGAGCGCAGGTGGGTGTCGCGGCGCTCGTTGCGGGTGTCGATGCTGGCCGTCTGGATCTCCACGTTCACCGAGCCACCGGCCAGGCTGGCCGGGTCGGCCACGATGGTGCCCTTCCACTCCCCGAAGGTGCCGTTCACCCGGCTCACCAGGTGGCGGATGCGGAAGCTGAGCTCGCTGTGCGTTACGTCGATCTGCCAGGTGACGGGCGCCGCCGCGGCCGCGGTGGGCGCGGGCGCCACGGCCGGCGCGGGAATGGTGGCGCCGCCGATGAGCAGCGCGGGAACAAGGAGCAGCGACGCGAACGGACCTGCCGCCATGGACGATCTCTCCGGGAGTGTGGGTATTGGTCGTTGCAACAGCGATTGGAGCGGAGAGAGACACCGGTCGGGGGGCGCAGGTTCCGTGGGCGGGAGTCTGGCATCGTCTCTGGGGAAGGCCTCGTGGCCGGTTGGGCAGTCGTGCGTGCCGTGGCGGATCACGGAAACCGTGCCGCATCGGCCTTCAAAGTTTTTGGCCGCCATCCAGCGGGTGAACCCGCCGGCAAGGTACGGCACGAAGCCTCGCAAACTGCGCGAGACTGTGAGCCCAAGCTTCATCTCGAATGGGCGGGGTCGGTGCACCTCGCACCTCGCACCTCGCACCTCGCACCTCGCACCTCGCACCTCGCATCCAGCACTCAGCACTCAGCACTCAGCACTCAGCACTCAGCACTCAGCACTCAGCACTCAGCACTCAGCACTCAGCACTCAGCACCCCACCGTCTTCCCCGTCCCCATTTCGTGATTTTCCGCACACCTTCGTTGACTAAAAGCGTTTCCCCGCCTAATGTCGCGCTTGTAGGTAAATTCCCCGCCCACGGAGATGAACGCGTGCCCGGCAAGATCCAGCGGGAGATCCAGCAGAACAAGCCGATCCCCTCGCTCGAGGAGGAGGCGTACCTGAACGTGCAGCGCACCGCCAACGTGCTGCTGCAGGGGCTCACCGAAGTACTTCGCCGGCACGATCTTACGCCCACGCAGTACAACGTTCTCCGCATCCTGCGCGGCGCCGGTGACACGGGCCTCACCGCGGGCGAGGTGGGCGACCGCATGATCACCCGCGACCCCGACGTCACCCGCCTGCTGGACCGGCTGGAGAAGCGCGGCCTGGCCGAGCGCTGGCGTTGCACCCACGACCGCCGCGTGGTGTGGACGCGCGTCACCGAGGCCGGCCTGGGCGTGATCGCGCCGCTGGACGGCGAGATCGCCGAGCTGCACCTGCGCCAGCTGGGCCACCTGGGCGGGGAACGCCTCACCTCCTTCATCTCGCTGCTGGAAACGGTGCGCGAGCCCGCCTGAAGCCGCGGCACCTCCCCATCCCCCTACCCTCATGGCCTGCCGCCGGGATTGGCCCGGGCCACGGCTGGAACGCACGAAGCCTCACCAACTGCGTGAGGCTTCAACTGTGTGCGTCCGCGCGGCGCGCTGGCACCGTCAGCCGCTCTCCTCATCGTCCGATTGCACGGTGCCGAGGTGCGCGGCTTTCCACGCGCGCAGCTTGCGAGCGGTGCGGACGTACGGGTCGGCTCCGTTCACGAAGTTGGACAGGCCCGTGGCGCTCATCCCAACCTCGCGCGCGGCCTGGCGCAAGCTGACGTGGTCCATGTAGTTGCGCAGCACTTCGCGGATGCTTTCGAGCTCGGCCGCGAAGGCCTGCGGGTCACGCTCGCGCAGCGTGGTGATGCTGTCTTCGGTTTCCTCCGTCATCATCTCGCGTCTCCAGTCGTTTTCTATGTTTACTTGCCGGACGGGAGTATGCGCGGCCCCGTTCTGTTTGTCAATATCGTCCATTCTGAAGGTGCTCAATCGCACATCTGATTTAGTGGTATAGATTTACCCGTTTGATCCGCACAGCGTTGTATTGAAATGAGTGTGTTCGCTGGTGTCCCTCCGCCTCACGAGGCCAGCGTTCCGGTCCGCCAGCACTTGCCATCCGTGCGGGAGACTGGCAGCATGGTGCGCCTTTCCGCCCGTGTATTGGAGCCCACGCGAATGGCCGTACCCGATTTTCCGACCGATCACCCGCTTCCGCCGCGCGAGCCTAAGAACGTGCGCACGGCCGTGCTGCTGGCCACCTTCCTGGGGCCGCTGGGCCTGTTGTACACGTCGGTTGGCGGGGGATTCTTCTGCCTGTTCCTGCTGGTGGTGCTGGGGCTGTTCACCGTGGGGATCGGGGTTATCCCGGTGTGGCTGCTCAGCATCCTGTGGGCGTACCTGTCCGCCACCCACTCGCGGGTGACGGCGGCGGAGGGGCGGGGTGGCGGTGGGTGACCGGGCGGAATGACGGGCCGGAGATGCGAAGTTTGCGAGTCAACTCGCGGCTGCAACGGCACACAGTCCGCCTTCGCGGACTTCAACGGCGACGGAACGGGCCGTCGAAAAGAAGCGCCCCACCGGAGGGACCGGCGGGGCGCTTCGTGTTGGCATCAGGCCGACGCTCATTCAGCGCGGAGGGCTTCGAGCGGGTCCAGGCGGGCGGCGCGGCGGGCGGGGAGCCAGCTGGCCGCCACCGCCGCGCCGCCCAGCACCGCGGCAACGGCCAGCAGCGTGGCCGGGTCCAGCACGGGAACGCCGCGGAAGAACCAGGCGACCGTCTGCCCGGTGCCGATGGCGAGCAGGGCGCCGAAGATCGCGCCCGCGCGGGCCAGCCGCACGCCGCCGCCCAGCACGTGCCGCACCACCTGCCCCTCGCGCGCGCCCAGCGCCATCCGCACGCCGATCTCGCGGGTGCGGCGGGCCACGCCGTACGCCACCACGCTATAGACGGCGCCCACGCACAGCAGCAGCGCCGCCACGGCCACCGCGCAGAGCACCACGCCGAACCACCCCAGCGGCGCGCGGTAGCGGGCCAGCCGCGCCTCCATCGTCATCACCTCGCTCACCCGCGCGCCGGGGATGGCGGCGCGGATGGCGGCGCGGACGGCGGGCGCCAGGCGCACGGGATCGCCGGCGGCGCGAACGGCCACGGCGGCGGCGGTGGGCGGATGGATCCCGGCGGGGAGGTAGAGCGCGGCGGCCTTGGCCCGCGGGGTGCCGGGCCCCGAGGGCGCCACGTCATCCACCACGCCCACCACCGTGTACCGGGTGCCGAAGAAGCCCATGGGCGCCAGCATCTTCCCGATCGGCTCGCCGCGCGGGTACAGCAGACCCGCGAACGCCTGGTTGATCACCACCACGCGCCTGCCGCGGTCGGCGTCGGTCAGCGCGCGCCCCTTCAGCACGCGCACGCCCAGCGTGCCGAACCATCCCTCGCTCACGGACAGGTTGCGGGCGGGGCCCACCAGGATCGGCGTCCACACGTTGGCCAGGCTGCACTCGTCGCACCAGGTGGTGACCTTGTCCCGCGGGCCCAGCCCCAGCCATGCGTCGGGCGAGCCGAATGCCGCCGCGCGGACGCCGGGGATGGCGCGGATCCGCTCCAGCGCCGACTGGAGCGCGGCCGTACGGCGTGACGGGTCGGCGGCCAGGGTGGCGGGCGTGTCGAGCCGCAGGGTGAGCGTGTCGCGCGGGTCGAAGCCCGGCGACGGCGGCGTGGTGCCCGGTAGCGAGCTGCGGATCAGCACGCCGGCGCCGACGAGCAGCCCCATCGACGTTGCCAGCTGGGCGATGGTGATGGTGCGCCGCAGCCATCCTTCGTAACGGTCCGCGGTGGCGCGGTTCCCGGTGGTGAGCCGCGCGTGCAGGTTGCCGCCCCCCGCCCGCAGCGCCGGGGCGATGCCGAACAGAAGCACCGCCCCCGCCGGCAGCGCCAGCGCCAGCAGCAGCGGCCCGGCCCCGGCGTGACCCGCGAGCTGCCCGCCCGCCGCCGGCCACGACGCGCGCAGCAGCTTCAGCAGCACGGCGCCCACCGCCGCCGCGCCAAGCACGCCGGCCAGCGCCAGCGTGCCGTTCTCCACCAGCGCCTGCACGGCCAGCCGCAGCTGCGTGGCCCCGAGCGCCACCCGCATCGCCCGCTCGTGGCGGCGGGCGGACGCGCGGATCACCACGTGCGCCGCGGCGTTCACGCACGTCACCAGCGCCACCGCGATCGCGGCGGCGAGGAGGACCACGAAGATGGCGCGGTAGCCGTCGCCCTGCAGTTCGGCGGCGCTGCGAAGGCCGTCCGTCCACCCGCCGGGCGCGCCATTGGGCAACCGGCCGAACACAGGCGGGTCGGCCGGAGCGGTCCAGCCGAGCCCCGCCCACGCCGCCGTCGCCATGGCCAGCGACACGCCGCCGCCGAACGCCAGCGTGAGCACCGTGCCCGCGGAGTGGCGCCACGACCGCCGGAGCGAGCGGAGCGCGTGCGCGGCATCGGCCAGGACCTGCGTGGAAGCGGGCATCGGCGGCCAGGGGGCGAAGGTGGACGGGTGGAGACTCGGGAGATGGAAACGTCCACAGCGACGGGAAGATGACAGCCGCGTTGCCGCCGGAGCAAGCGGATCGTCAGGCGCAAGGGTCGCCCGAGCGGCGGGGATGTGTAGATTGCGCGCGCCGCGAGAGGGACGGAGCGTCTGATGGCTACCGTGCATGCCGCGGCGCCGCGGCCCCCTCCGGCCGGCTTAGGCCGTCCACCTCCCCCGTACCGGGAGAGGTTGGCAGGCCGGGCACCCGGCGACTCCGGATTTTCGGTGCGGGCGGAGGTTGCAGGGCGCGCAACCGCCGCGTCCACCACCCTCTCCCGGTACGGGGGAGGGTCGCGCTCTCAGGCGCGGGGAGGGGGCGGGCGCCGAGTGAACGCATCAAACCCATCTTCCCGCGTCGTCGGACTTTCCACACGTCGTGCTGATTCGCTCCGCACGCTGACGTACCCGGCGGCACGGGCTTCGCAGGCGGACGGGGGGTTCCGCAGACGAAACGCGCAGATGCCTTGCGCTGCAACCATTGCGCGGCCCTCACCGGCCGCGCCCGATCCGGATCGTGATGGCTTCGGCGACTCTCCTGACCGACATCCAGCAGGTGGTGCGGGGCGACCACCGCGACGTGTTCCGCGTGCTGGGCATGCACCGCGTGTCCATCGCCGGCGAGCTGCGGCTGGTGGTGCGCGCCTTTTACCCCGGCGCCCGGGCGGCCGCCGTGGTGGACGCGCAGACCGGCGAGGCCGCTCCGATGGAGCTCGTCGATCCCGGCGGCTTCTTCGAGCTGGTGCTGCCGCCGGGGTCGCACCCGTTCGCCTATCGCCTGCGCGTGACCCAGCCCGACGGAACTGAGGCGGAAGAGGCGGACGCCTACGCCTTCCCCTCCACCATCAACGACTTCGACCTGTACCTGATCGGCGAGGGAACGCACCTGCGCCTGTGGGAAACGCTGGGCGCGCACCCCGACCAGATCGAGGGGGTGGAGGGGACGCGCTTTGCCGTGTGGGCGCCGGGCGCGCAGCGGGTGAGCGTGGTCGGCCCCTTCAACGCGTGGGACGGGCGGCGCCACGTGATGCGCTTTCACCCCGGCGCCGGCGTGTGGGAGATGTTCATCCCCGGCGTGGGCGAGGGGGCCATCTACAAGTACGAGATCCACGGCGCGCACGGCGGCACCTTCCTGAAGGCCGACCCCGTGGCCTTCGGGGCCGAGAACCGCCCCGACACGGCCTCCGTCGTCCGCGACCTGCGCGGGTTCACGTGGACGGACGAGGCGTGGATCGAGCAGCGGCGCACCGGCGACTGCTACGTGCGCCCGATGACCATCTACGAGGTGCACGCCGCCAGCTGGAAGCGCGTGCCCGATGACGGCGGCCGCCCGCTCACCTGGCGCGAGCTGGGCGAGCAGCTGGGCGAGTACATGAACGAGATGGGGTTCACGCACGTGGAGCTGCTCCCCATCGCCGAGCACCCGTACGACCCCAGCTGGGGGTACCAGGTCACCGGCTACTTCGCCCCCACGGCGCGGCTGGGGACGGCCGACGACTTCCGCTGGTTCGTGAACCACCTGCACGAACGCGGGATCGGCGTGATCCTGGACTGGGTGCCCGCGCACTTCCCCAAGGACGCGCACGGCCTGCGGCGCTTCGACGGCACCGCGCTGTACGAGCACGAAGACCCGCGCCAGGGCGAGCACCCCGACTGGGGGACGCTGATCTTCAACCTGGGCCGCAACGAGGTGCGCAACTTCCTCACGGCCAACGCGCTGTACTGGATCGAGGAGTTCCACGTGGACGGGCTGCGCGTGGACGCGGTGGCGTCGATGCTGTACCTGGACTATAGCCGCCAGCCGGGGGAGTGGATCCCCAACGCCTTCGGCGGGCGCGAGAACCTGGACGCCATCCGCTTCCTGCAGCAGGTCAACTCCGTGGTGCGCGAACGCCACCGCGGCGCGCTGATGATCGCCGAGGAATCGACGGCGTGGCCGGGGGTGACGCAGGCGCCGCACCTGGGCGGGCTGGGGTTCCATCTGAAGTGGAACATGGGGTGGATGAACGACTTCCTGCGCTTTGCCGAGGAAGACCCGGTCTACCGCAAGTACCACTTCAACCTGATCACCTTTTCGCTGATGTACGCGTTCAGCGAGCACTTCGTCCTCCCCTTCAGCCACGACGAGGTGGTGCACCTGAAGGGCTCGCTGATCGAGAAGATGCCGGGCGACACCTGGCAGAAGTTCGCCAACCTGCGCTGCTCCCTCGGGTTCATGTGGGGGCACCCGGGAAAGAAGCTGCTGTTCATGGGCGGCGAGTTTGGCCAGTGGCGCGAGTGGAGCGAAGGCCGCTCGCTCGACTGGCACCTGCTGGAAGACCCGATGCACGCCGGGCTGCAGCGCTTCATGCGCGACCTGAACGCGCTGTACCTGCGCGAGCGTGCCTTCTGGGAGACCGACTTCAGCTACGAGGGGTTCAGCTGGATCGACTTCCGTGACGTGGAGCAGAGCGTGCTCAGCTTCATCCGCCGCGGCGCGGAGAGCGGCGAGCAGCTGCTGTTCGCCTTCAACTTCACCCCCATCCCCCGGCACGGGTACCGGCTGGGCGTTCCCAGCGAGGGGGGATGGGCCGAGGTGCTGAACAGCGATGCCGAGGCGTACGGCGGCGGCAACGTGGGGAACATGGGCCGCGTGGAGACCGAGCCGGTGCCGGCGCACGGCCACGCGCACTCCGTGCGCATCACCCTGCCGCCGCTGGGGATGGTGGTGATGAAGCCCGAGCAGCCCTGACCCCGACCGAGACATTCCAAGAGACCCAGGGAGATAGATCACGATGGCCAAGACCACGACGGGCCCCGCGCAGGCGGTCCGCGCGAGCAGCAGCAGCGACCCGGTGGGCGTGGCGCCCGACGCCCGCACCGCCGCCCCCGCCCCCGCCGACCCGCCCGAGGTGAAGGCGCAGAGCCTTTCCCCCCGCGCCCGAAAGGCCGCCGCGGAGAAGGCCGCGTCCACGGGGAAGCCGGCGAAGGGCGCCGCGCCGAAGCCGGCACGCACGGCGAGGGGGAAGGGCGTGAAGGATCCGTTCGTCCACAAGCCCAAGGGGCCGGACCTGCGCGAGGACCTGCGCGCCTTCGTGCAGGCGCGGCCCAGCGGGTGGGGGCACCAGGACTGGACGGCCTTCCTGGACCACCTGCGCGAGCGCGGGCACGACACCTCCGACCCCGAGGCGGTGGGGCTGCTGCTGGAGCGCGAGCGGCTGTGGGCCGCGCTCGAGGGCGTGCAGGGGATGGGGCCGCGCCGCATCCAGACCGTGGTGGAGCGCTATGACACCATCTGGAGCGCCCACCAGGCCAACGTGGACGAGATGGCCGCGCTCCCGGGGATGAACCGCCCGCTGGCCGAGAAGGTGCGGCAGGCGCTGCAGGGCTGACCGTTCCGGGCGAGGAGTGCTGGGTGCTGAGTGCTGGGTGCTGAACGGCAAAGAAGCCAGGGATGGCGCCACTCAGCACTCAGCACTCAGCACTCAGCACCCAGCACTCAGCACTCAGCACTCAGCACTCAGCACTCAGCACTCAGCACCCGGCCCCTGGGACGGCTCCCGCGCTCCCCGGTCCGTGTCACCCGCTCCGCCGCAGCCGTGCCGACAACCCTCAGCAACCCGCAGCGCCTGGCGGCGATCACCGCCAGCGACCTGCTCGACACCGGCGCCATCCCCGCGCTGGACCGGGTGGTGCGCACCGCAGCGCGGCTGCTGGACGTACCCGTGGCGCAGCTGAACGTGATCACGGCCGACCGGCAGATCCCCGTGAGCCACGTGGGCGGCCAGGCGTGGGGGCGCGCGGTGGAGCTGACCCACTCGTTCTGCCAGCACGCCATCCGCACCGGCGAGCCGCTGGTGATCCCCGACGCGCGCGAGCACCCGCTGGTCTCGGGGAGCCCGGCCACGCGCGAGAGCGGGATCGTGGCCTACCTCTCCGTGCCCATCCTTTCGCCGCGCGCCGCGGCCCCGATCGCCACCCTGTGCGTGGTGGACGTTCGCCCGCGCGACTGGGGCCGGCACGAGGTGGACACGCTGGCGGACCTGGCCGCGTGGGCGCGCAGCGAGATCGAGCTGCGCGCCGCCGGGCTGCGCGACCGAACCCGCGCCGAAGAGGCGATGCGCGACTCCCAGGCGCGGCTGCGGGCCATCTACGACGGGACCTACGAGTACATCGGGCTGATCTCGCCCGACGGGACGGTGCTGGACTGCAACCGCGCCTCGCTGGAGTTCGCGGGGAACACCCGCGGCGACGTGGTGGGGAAGGTGTTCTGGGACACGCCGTGGTTCGCCCACACGCCCGGCGCGCCCGGGCGGGTGCGCGAGGGCGTGGAGCGCGCCGCGCGGGGCGAGTTCGTCCGCGAGGAGCTGACCTTGCGGCGCCCCTCGGCCGAGCCGGTCACCTTCGACTTCTCCCTTCACCCCATCCGCGGCGACGACGGCGAGGTGCTGTTCATCGTGCCCGAGGGGCGCGACATCACCGAGCGCGAGCGGGCCCTGGCGGCGCGGCGGGAGAGCGAGGCGCGGTACCGGCTGCTCTTCGAGACGATGGACGAGGGCTTCTGCGTGATCGAGGTGATCTTCGACGATCACGGCCAGCCCGTGGACTACGTCTTCCTGGAGACCAACCCCGCCTTCGTGAGCCAGACGGGGCTGGTGGACGCGGTTGGCCGGCGGATGCGCGAGCTTGCGCCCGCGCACGAGGCGCACTGGTTCGAGCGGTACGGCCGGGTGGCGCGCACCGGCGAGAACATGCGGTTCGAGGCGCCCGCCCGGGCGCTGGGGCGCTGGTACGAGGTGTACGCCTACAGCGTGGGCGCGCCCGGGGAGTGGAAGGTGGCGGTGCTCTTCCGCGACGCCACCCAGTCGCGCGCCGCCGCCGACGAGCGCGAGCGGCTGCTGGCCGAGCTGAAGGTGGAGCGCGCCCGCCTGTACCAGGTGTTCGACCGGGCGCCCAGCTTCATCGTGGCGTTTCGCGGGCCCGACCAGGTCTACGAGTTCGTGAACGACTCGTACTACCAGCTCGTGGGCCACCGCGAGGTGATCGGCAAGCCGCTGCTGGAGGCGATCCCCGAGATCCGCGGTCAGGGCTTCAAGGAATTGCTCGACCAGGTGCGCGAGACGGGTGAGCCGTGGGTGGGGCACGAGGCGCCGGTGGAGCTGCAGCGCACCCCGGGCGCGCCGCTGGAGACCCGCTACCTGGACATGGTGTTCCAGGCGCTCACCGACGCCGACGGCACCCGCAGCGGGGTGGTGGCGCACGGGTCCGACGTGACGGAGCAGGTGCGGGCGCGGCGCGAGGTGGAGCGGCTGCTGGCCGACAGCGAGCGCGCCCGCGGCGAGGCCGAGGCCGCGCGCGCCGAGGCCGAGGCGGCCAACCGCGGCAAGGCCGAGTTCCTGGCCACCATGAGCCACGAGCTGCGCACCCCGCTCAACGCCATCGGCGGCTACGCCGAGCTGCTGGAGATGGGGATCCGCGGCGCGGTGACGCCCGAGCAGCGCGAGGACCTGCACCGCATCCAGCAGAGCCAGCGGCACCTGCTGGGGCTGATCAACGAGGTGCTGAACTACGCCAAGCTCGAAACCGGGAGCGTGCGCTACAACTTGGAGGCCGTCCCGCTCCGCGAGGCGCTGGCCGCCGCCGAGTCGCTGGTGGCGCCGCAGGCGCGGGCCAAGGGGATCACGCTGGCGGTGGCGGAGTGCGGCGGCGCCCTGGCCGCCCTGGCCGACGCCGAGAAGCTGCGGCAGGTGCTGGTGAACCTGGCCGGGAACGCGGTCAAGTTCACCGACCGCGGCGGGCGGGTCGACATCGTGGCCGGGCGGAGGGGGAGGGAGGTGGCGGTGCAGGTCCGCGACACCGGCATCGGCATCCCGCCCGACAAGGTGGAATCGATCTTCGACCCCTTCGTGCAGGTGCGCTCGGACCTCACCCGCCCGCACGAGGGCACCGGCCTGGGGCTGGCCATCAGCCGCGACCTGGCCCGCGGGATGGGCGGCAACCTGGGCGTGGAAAGCACCCCGGGCGTGGGGAGCACCTTCACGCTCACCCTCCCCGCGGCGTAGGCCGCGTCTTCGCCGGCGTCCGGGGATCGCGATCTTCGCGGGTCTGGTTTTATTCGCTCGCAGCAGCGGAAGAAGATGCGCAACCTGGTCGCGGACCCACGTTTCGAACCGGCACGACGGACCTCCGCCGGGTGGAAACGCTCATGCGGGTGTGCCGGCGGGCGGTGAACTCTCCTGGCGGAAGGCAGTAAGGGGGACCACGGCCACGCGGAAGCCCATGTTCGGGACGCTCACGTGCGGCGCCGCGCCGATGCGCGACGCGGTCCGGATGACCCGCACGGGGTTGTGGTAGCACCCGCCCCTCAGCACCCGCAGGACGTCCGCAGGGGCGTCCAGATCCTCGCGTCCGTCGCCGGGGTCGTAGGGGTACCGGAACCCGGCGTTCTGGTCGTTGGTGCCCCACAGACTGCGGGTCCACTCCCACACGTTCCCGGCCGCGTCTTCCATGCCGAAGGGGCTGGCGCCGTCCGGAAAGCAGCCGACCACGCTGGGCCCGCCGACCGCCGTGTCGTTGTAGTTGGCGCGCTCGGGGGTGGCCGTGTCACCCCAGGGGAAGCGCGGGCAGCCGTCCACGCCCCGCGCCGCCTTCTCCCACTCCGCCTCGCTGGGGAGCGCCACCGCCAGCCGCCCCTCCGCCACCCCGCTCCAGAACGATCGATCCGCATCCGGTAGGTTGGACGGGCCGGGGTGTGACGGCGCCAGGGCGCGCAGCCGCTCCGTCATCCACTCGCAGAACGCCATCGCCTGCCGCCAGGTCGCCGAGGCGGGGTGCGCGTCGGTCACCCGCGGGTCGGGCGGCGACGGCACGCCGGTGGCCTCGGTGAAGGCGCGGAGCTGGGCCACGGTCACGGGAAAGCGGCCGATCCAGAAATCGTACGCCACGTTCACCTGGTGAACCGGCACCTCCTCTTCGTACGTGTCGGGGTCGCCAGCCGGGCTCCCCATCCAGAACGGCCCGGCGGGAACGTGGCGGAAGGCCATCGCCTCCACGCTCCGCACCTCGTTGCGCGGGTCGCCGATGCGCCCGCGGGCAAACGCGGCGGCGGCGCGCACTGCGGCGGGGAGGCGCGAGGCGTCGTCCATCGCGGCGCCCAGGAACGAGCGCATCCGGGCGGCCAACCGCGCATGACGCTTGATCTCGTGTGCCTGGCCGAGGAAGGGGCCCGCCGCCATCGCGAGCGCCACCGGCGCCGCGGCGTGGACCAGCGCTTCAGCCGGTGGCGCGTCGTCCGCCTCGGCGAGCACGGCGTCGGCAAGGGCAGCCAGGCCGTCCAGGCGGGTGGCCAGCAGCGCCGCGGCCAGGGAGAATACCTCGCGCCACCAGGTGAAGTCGCCCTGGACGAGCTTCACCAGCGTATCGGCGAAGCCGTCGTGCCGCAGGAGGTGGGTGGCCGCCAGGAACTCCTGGAAGGTGCGGTGGGGGAAGGCGTACGTTCCATCGTCACGGGGCACCAGCAGCCCGGCCCGCGCGGCGATGTAGCCGATGAACTCCTCCGCGCGGTTCAGGTCGCCCGCGAGCGAGCGGAGGCGCTCCAGAAGCGCGAGCTTGCCGATCGCCACCACCCCGGGCTCGCCGCCCCCCGCGCGCGCTGCCGCTTGGTGCGCGCCATACGCCAACTCCGCCAGCGCCGTCCGGAGTTCGGCCGTGGGCACCCTCAGCCGCGCCACCACCCCCGGCTTCGCGTCTTCCCACCCGTCTTCCTTGCGGTTCTCCCACTCGGCCAGAAGGAGGTCGATGGAGCGGTCGTACAGCTGCGCGCGGTCGTCGGGGAGCGCGTGGTCGTGCCGGTGGATGCGCGCCATCAGCGTGAGCAGGAGCGGCGACTCGGCCAGCGCGCGCAAATGGGGCGCGGGCTCGATCTGGTCGAACAGGAGCTCCGCCCGGCGCGCGCTCTCCTCGTCCGCCCACCCCTCGCGCGCGCCCTCGGCCTGGTACCAGCGCCGCACGAACTCGCGGATGTGGCCCAGGTTGAAGCGGTCGAGCTCCACGCTGGGGAACCCGGTTTCGGGGAGGCGCCACGGGTCGCGCGGCTCGTAGGCATGGGTGCGGCAGGTGACCACCAGGCGCGTTCCCGCAAGCGGCGCGGCGAACGCCTGGATGGCGCGGGCCACCTGCGTGCGACGGGGGCACTCCGCGGTCTCGGGCACCTCGTCAAGGCCGTCCATGAACACGGCGGCGTCACCCGCGCGGATGGCGTCGCGCACGGTGGGGAGCGCGTCGGCGCACCCCCACGATTCCAGCAGGTGCTCCAGGTACTCCCACACCCACCCGGCCGCGGGCGTGGCGGCGCCGGCGCGCCCGGCCAGCCAGGCGGCCAGCTCGCGGAGGAGGATTATCACCGGGAGCGGGGTGCCGCCCTCCTTCCACCCCGGGAGGAAGACGCCCGTCTCGCCGCACCGCCGCCGCGCCAGGACGGCGGCCACGTGGCACGAAAGCACGCTCTTCCCACCCCCGGGCTCGCCCACCACCACCAGCCGCGGCACCTCGGCCAGCGCCTGCACCGCCTGCACGCGGATGCGCCGCGGCTGCCCCGGCGCGGCGGGTGCGGCGGGCGCGCGGCCGGCCTCGGACTTCAGCGCGCTGGCGATGCTCTCCGACGGTGCGCGCGTGAGCTTCAGGTTGGGCGGCGTGAACAGGTCGTTGATCCTCACCGCGTCGGCCCCCGCGCCACCGCCGCCGTACAGATGGAGAGTGCCGTACTTCGCCGCGAGGGTTTGCAGGTAGTGGATTTCCTCCACGCGCTCGGCCACGCTCTCCGGCCAGGGGGGCACCGGAGGCGCGCCGGGGCGCACGTGGAGCACCGGGGTGCGCGTTTCGGGGATCCCCTGGATGTCGAGCTCGCTCTTCCCGGCGGCGAACGCCTGCTCCACCCCCTCGCCCTCGGCCAGCGCGCCGTAGAACGCGGCGGCGAACACCGTGGCGGCCTCGTCGGTGATCGGGTTCTCCATCCCGATGCAGTAGTCCACCCCGCCGCTGAGAGCGCTCACCGTGGGGAGCGAGTCGCAGGCGTTGAGCACCACCACCCGCGGCGCGTGGCTCATCGCCGCGAACACCCCGCGCAGCGTTTCGCCGTTCACGGGCCAGGGCTTGCCCTCCTCGTCTTCGAGGAGGATGCCGGCCTCCGGGTCGGCGTGCCCGGAAAAGTGCAGCACCTGCGGGCGATGCCGGAGAAGCGCGGGCTGCAGATCGCCCGGCCGGACGGCCCACTCCGTCTCGAATGTCACCCGGTCGCCCCGCGCCGCCGCGCGGATCTGCTGCATGATGGTTCGCGCCTCGCGGTCTGGCCGGATCTCGGTGCCCAGGTCGGACGCCAGGAACAGGACCTTGATGGATGCGGGCATGATCAGTTTCTCCCCGTGCGGTGTCCCATCGCGGGGGAGCCCGTACGGCGTCGGCGGAACCGTTTCGCATACGGACGAGCGGAGCCGAGTTCCGCGACGCGACCGGGCTCCCGTTCAGGCTGGTTCGCCCGAGCCGAAGCGGATGTTGGCGAGGTGGTGTTGCATGTCGATGTGGCCGCTGGCCAGCCGCACCGCCTGGTCGAAATGGCCCAGGTCGCCGTTGCCGATGGCCTGGAAGTGGGTGATCACGTCGTGCGGGGCCCTGGAGCCCAGGTCGGCGATCACCTTCTGGGCCCAGTCGGAGACGAACTCCTCGCCACGGCCGTCGAGCGCCTGGGCGTACGTTTCCCCGCTGAAGCGCAGCGCCCCGGCCACCGCCGAAGTGTGGGACTCGCCCACGGCACCGCCGAAGTGCACCGTGGCGGCCTCCGTCGCCGCGTTCGCGGCGTGGTCGGCGTGGGCCCCGGCTACCCCGTCGATCACCGACGAGACGTGGCCGTGGGCGGCGTCGGCCACCGCGTCGGCCGTGTGCGTCGCCGTCGCGCCAGCCAGCAGGGTGCCGGCCGCGTCGCCCACGTGGCCGCCCGCGGCGCCGGCCAGCGCGTCGCCCACGGCACCCGCGACCACGCCGATCTCCTCCGCCAGCACGGCGGCGGCCAGCATCGCCGCCCCCGCCGTCACGATCCGCTCGATGCCTTCCTCCTTCTGGTCGGTGAACACCACCTGCGCACCGCCCTTGACGATCTCGATCCCCTGCTCGGTTTTCCGCAGCGGCATCTTGATCATCCCCTTCGCCAGCGGTGCGGCCACGTGGTCCACTGCGGCGTCGGTCACCTTGACCAGCACCTCGCCCGCCTTCCGCGCGCCGTCGGAGACCGCGTTCTCGCCCACCACGAACTCGATGGGTGTGGCGATGAGTCCGGCGGTCAGGCCCACGGTGATCTCCGCGGTTCCTTTCACCACCTCGCCCGCGATCTCCACCGCGCCGTCCACGAATTTCTTGGTCCTCTCGAACATGAATGCCTCCTGGATAAAGGGTGCTTCGCTCCTGCATCGATGTGTGACGGGCGTGGCCGACGAAGTTCCCCCGGCCCAGGCATACGCCGTTCTGTCCGGTTTATCTTGTCCATCCCCGATGGAGAAACTTCTTGACACCGGGCGTAAACGTGCTGATAATTCAGCATGTGCGGATTTTTCCGCACTTCCTCCGCCCCCCTACGGGTCAGCCTTTCATGCCCGATTCCACGCTGTCCGGGTTCAGCCGCCGCGAGCGGCAGATCATGGAGATCATCTACCGCCGCGGGAAGGCCACCGCGGCCGAGGTGCTGGACGATCTCCCCGATCCGCCCACCTACAGTGCCGTGCGCGCCGCGCTCCGCCTGCTCGAAGAGAAGGGGACGCTGCGCCACGAGATGGACGGCAAGCGCTACGTCTACGCTCCCGTCACCCCGCGCAACCGCGCGCGCAGCACCGCGCTGCGTGACGTGGTGCGCAACTTCTTCGGCGGCAACCCCGAGCAGGTGGTGAACGCGCTGCTGGAAGAGCACCGCCCCTCGGCGGCCGAGCTGGAGCGGATGGCGGCGCTGATCGAAAAGGCCCGGCAGGAGGAAGGGAAATGAGCGCCCCGTACCTCGCGGACGTGCTGGCCGCGCTGGCCGACGCGGCGGCGAAGGGCACCGTGATCCTCGCCGCCGCGCTCGTCGCCACGCGGCTGATGCGCCGCCGCTCCGCCGCCGCGCGCCACCTGGTGTGGATGGTGGCGCTCGCCGCGCTGCTTGTGCTGCCGCTGGCCGCGCGCCTCCTCCCCGCGTGGCGCGTGCTGCCCGTCCCCGCGACGCTTCGCTCCGTCGCGCGCCTCGCCGCCGCTCCGCAGGCGGCGTCCGCGCCGAATCTCGCGACGCCCGCTACGAACGGATCGAGCTCGAATTCCCCGGTTGATCCGGCGGTAGCGCTCCCCTCGGGCGAGGCCGCCGCCGCCGTCGCGAGCCGCGCCTCGGTGCCCTCGCGGCCGGCGGTGGCGTCGGCGCCGGCGGAGGCGGGGGTGGGGTTCGACTGGCGCACGGTGCTGCTGGGGGTGTGGGTGGCGGGCGGGGCCGTCCTGGCCCTGCGGCTGGCCTACGGGCTGGCGCGCGTGTGGTGGATGCAGCGCCGCGCGGTCGAGATCGACGACGAGGAGTGGGTGCGCATCACCGACCGGCTGGCGCGCCGCCTTCGCGTGGGGCGGCTGGTGACGCTGCTGCGCGAGGCGCACGCGGTGGTGCCCATGACGTGGGGGATTGTCCGCCCCGTGGTGCTCCTCCCCGCCGGGGCGGAGACGTGGGACACGGAGCGGCGCACCGTCGTCCTCGCGCACGAGCTGGCGCACGTGCGGCGGTGGGACACGCTCACGCAGTGGATCGCGCACCTGGCGCTGGCGCTGTTCTGGTTCCACCCGCTGGTGTGGGTGGCCGCGCGCCGCATGCGCGAGGAGCGCGAGCACGCCTGCGACGACGCGGTGCTCTCCATCGGCACGCGCCCCGTGGCGTACGCCGACCACCTGCTCAGCATCGTCCGCTCGCTGGGGCAGTCCGAGGGACCCGCGGCCGCGCTGGCGATGGCCCGCCGCAGCCAGTTCGAGGGGCGCCTGCTGGCGATCCTGGACGGCGCCACGCCGCGCGGCGGCGTGTCGCGCGGGCTGGGGCTGGCGGCGCTGGGCGTGGCCGCCGCCGCGGTGCTGCCACTGGCCGCGCTCGGAGCCGCGGCGCCCGGCGCACAGCCGGCGCGGAATGCCGCGGCAGCCCGGACGCCGTTCGTGTCGCCGGTCGCCTCGGCGCTGCGCGGCGGGAAGGCGGCGGAGGTGAAGCCCGAGGCGGAGAAGAGCGTGCTACAGCGCATCGCCGGGCGGCTGGGCGCGCTGGTGGATGGTGCGCCGGGTGATGCGCCGGTTGCGGGTGACGCGGCTCCGGCACGACGTGACACGGCAGTTCCGGCCATCCCCGCGCCTCCCGCCGCGGCCCTGCCGGCGGCGCCCGCGTCGGCGAGTTCGGCGGGGTCGGCGACGGCGCCGGGGGCGGTGGGCGGGCTGATCGGGACGGTCACGCCGCCCACGCCGGTGACGTCGCCGTCCGCAATCACCCTGGGGCAGCTGGGGGCGGGCGCGGGGCAGGCGCTGATCGACCGGCTGAAGCAGCAGGAGGGCGACTACGCAGACATCCTGCGCGCGGCGGAGGGGATCGCGGGGAACCCGGAGCGCGCGGCGGTGCTCAGCGCGGTGCTGCGCCGGGCCGACGTGGGCGCGGCCGACCTGGCGCTGGCGTTCCGCGTGGCGGCGGGGATGACGGGCAACCCCGAGAAGCGCGACGTGCTGAAGCTGGCGGCGCAGCGGCATTCGCTGGCCGCGGCGCCGGTGCGCGCGGCCTTCTTCTCCGCGGTTTCCACCTTTACCGGCGACGCGGAGCGGCGAGACGTGCTGTTCGCCACGCTCGCGCGGCAGGGCGGCGTGCCCGACGTGGTGCTGGCGGTGACCCGCGCCTCGCGCGCCATGCCGGGCGAGGCCGAGCGCCGCGACGTGCTGCAGGCCGTGCTCGAGCGCACCGACCTGTCGCCCGCGCTGATGCTGGAGGTGGTGAAGGCGAACTGCGAGATCCCCGGCGCCTCCGCCCGGCGCGACGTGCTGGTGGACCTGCTGGCCCACCGCGGCCTCCCGGCCGAGGTGCTGGTCGCCGTGTTCAACGCCGCCGCGCAGATCCCCTCGTCGTCCGATCAGCGCGAGGTGCTGATGCGCGCCGCGGCCGGCCAGCGCGTCAACGGCGCCGCGCGCGACGCCTACCTGGCCGCCGCCCGCGCCATCCCCAGCGACT
>DASSJS010000133.1:0-15851 GCA_035691085.1 Longimicrobium sp. | reverse complement strand
CGAAAATTTGACCCCCTTTGCATGTACGTAATCGTGCAAATAGCCGAGATCCAAGAGCCGCTTCCTGATATCGTACTTTTGCTGGAAAGATTCAAAGTTGGGGTGGTTCTGAAGTTTGCGCCAAATCTTATCGAAACGTGGTGTATTCTCGCGCGAACGCAGCCATTCCTGAATTACTTCGTGGCCGTCGTCATCCAAATTCCAATACACCGAGAGGAGACCCGTCTCAAAGGCGCTGCGTAACGAGATCATCGCCTGCTTGTACAGGCCGAAAGTGCAAAGCGTATAAGAAATCTGCAACTCTTCCCACGACTCCTTCCAAGGGAAGTAATGCCCTGACCAGAAGCTCTCATTCGTGTGGGGAATAAGGTCCCCCACCGAGTGATAGGCCCACGTGAGGGAGTCTAGATCTGCAAACCGAGTGTCGGCGAGGTACTCACGGGTTCGAGCAAGAACCTCGATGCTCCGGTCCGGAGTATAGGTGAAACCAAGCCGGTTTTCTTGATCCACAATAGTTTACCTCAAGGTTTGTTGGATGGATTTCAACCTCGTTTTGTCTGATAGTAACCACTCTAACGCCGACCGTTCAGCGCCGCGAAGGCGCCCCCGTCCATGAAGTGCCGCGCATCGTCCGGCGTGCCGTACAGGTGGCGGACGGCGGCGAAGACCAGGTTCGGCTGCTGCTTGGCGGGCGGGAGCGACGCGATGAAGCGCAGCAGCGGCACCGACTCGGCCACGGCGAGGGCAAGCGCCTCGTACAGCGGCGACACGCCCTTCGCCTCGTTTTCGGCAAAGGCGGCGTAGCGCGCCCGAACCGGTTCCAAGGCGGACGGATCGTGGTGCGCGTGCGTGCTCACGTAAGCGTTCGGGAGATGTCCATGGACGGCGCGCGGCGGATCAGCTCGGCGGCCAACGCCCGGATCGCGGCCGCGTCGTCGTCGGCCGGCGGCGAGGGCGTGGAGTGCGACGACAGGTCCTCGCCGTCCGCGGTCTGCGTGGACACCGTGCTCCAGCGCGTGCCGTGAAAGGTGCCGTCCGGCTCCAGCCGCCCACCCACGCTCTCGTGGCGGAACTCGGTCACCACGTCCGCACCGCTTCCGATTTCGCTGCGGTACATCACGTGGTCGGACGCGCTGACCGGCTGGCCGGCGGCATCGACCGTCACCATCACCGCGCGCAGCCCATCGCAACCGGCGGAGAGATCGAGCGTGATCTTCTCCCATCCCGACACGGCCGCGCCCTCGGCGGACGCGGCGATTTCGGCCGGAACCAGCAGCTCGCGGCGCGGCGTGGCACCCGGCGGCAGCGGCGCGAACAGCGCATGCCACGGGTGATCGGGTTTCGGAAGATGCACGGGTTTCGAGTTGGAGCGTTCGTCAGCGGTGGCCGGGTTCCGCGTTTCCGCGGTCCGCCTCGTGGCATCGGCCCCAATATCGTGGGTGGGAACCCCGGCCGCACGTTGCCGCGGACGCACCGTGCCTGGCCGCGGCGGAGATGGATGGTCCATAGCGTTCAAACACACGGGGCCGGGCGAATCGCCCGGCCCCGTGGATGTACGCCGCTCCTGGCCGGAACGCGTCAGACACACTCGATGCTGTCCGTGAACTGCACGCAGGATTCGGGGCACGACAGGTGGTACGAGCAGCCGAACGTGCAGTCGAAGTCCGGGGTGGTGGGGCAGGCGAACACGGTGGGGGCGAGCGCCGCCGCGCGGCCATGAACGGTTCCGAGGCTCTCCCGCACTGCAGGCGAGGTCTCGAACGACGTGATTTCCAACGAGTCGAGCTTCAGCTTCTTCATGGTAACCTCGCCTACGGATCGTGGATGAGTAGTGGCGAATGCCGGGTCCACGAGTCTAAACAAATGTGGCGTCAAACACAACGCACAGTCCGGGTACCGGACGGCGCAAACGACGAATCGGTAGTCGCGTCTCAAGCACTCACGTTACCCTCTCCAGCGGAACACCCCGGGCGCACAGCGGGCACTCGCCCGGCGCCCAGAGCGGATATTCATCCCGCGCGAAAGCCTTCACGGGGACGCTGAGTTCGGCGAGGTACGCCTCTCCGGCGGAGCCCAGCACCAGCAGCGCGCCCGCGGCCACCACGGCGGCGCCGTGCGACTGCAGCTCGGCGTACGTGCCCCGCAGCGCCGACCCCGCGCTCATCACGTCGTCCACGATGGCGACGCGCTTGCCGCGCACGCGGCCGGCCAGCGCCGCCGGCAGGCGGTAGCGCGCGGCATACAGACCCGGTGCGTCCGGCGGCATCACCCGCTCGGTGAAGCTGAACTCGGCACCCAGCCGGTGCGCCACGAGCTGCGCCAGGAACGCGCCGCCCAACAGTGGGCCGCAGACGATCTCCGCATCGTACGGCCGCAGCGCATCCGCCAGCGCGGCGGCGAACGGCTCGATCCTGCGCGTGTCGGCGAACAGCGGGTCGAGATCGAGCCACAATCCGCCGTGATGGCCAGACTCCAGCTGGAAGTGCCCGCGCCGGCCGGAGACGAGCGACAGGAACGCCGCGAGGTTCGTCTCGCTCATCCGCCGTCCTCCCGGCCAGCGATCCGCCCCGGCATTTCGTCTCGCACATGGCCGGGGCGAGAGATGCGCCTCGCCCTCAGCCTCAGAAGTGTCCGCTGCAACCCCATTTCCTGTCCACGGGCGTGTAGGTGCACTCGTTCATCCCCGGGCCCGCGTACCTGAAGCTGAGCTCAAAGCCTGCCGCGGTACGATGGTATTCGAGAGGGTAGCGCTCCTGGCGGCGTTCTGGCACCCGCAACGCGCTTTCGGGGAGGTGGCGGGGCACCAGCGCCCCGAGCGAGTCGGGATACTGTCCCCGCTCGGCGCGGTACCGCTCCAGCGCGGCGACCACCGGCGCGCTCCGCTCGTAGCCGCGCTCGGCCTTGGGTCCCTTCCCCGGCGGATCTCCACAGCCGCCGAGCGCGAAGCACACCCCCAGCACGGCCAGCACGGGCCAGATTCGGCGCGTCTGCTTCCTCATGGCTGCTCCGATGGTGGCACCACGCGAAAGCGGTTGGAACGCCGCTGTGCTTCGGGGAGCAGCGTGCAGTCGCTGAAACGTGCGGGCCCCTCGCACAGGTCCAGCAGGATGCGCATGTAGCCGGTGCGGTGCCGCAACGTGTACCGCGGATCGGGCTCGCGCTGGTCGATGCTGCCGATCCAAACCCGCATCACCACCGAGTCGCCGGGCGCCAGCACGCCCGTGGGGCCGGCGGCGCACGCCCGTACCACGCCCACGCCCAGCGGGATGCGCGCCGTATCGGGCGCGGCGCGGACGATGGAGTGCAGCGGCTCGGGCCGTCTCGGCGAGCAGCGCAGGTAGTGCACGGGCCGGCCGGTGCGGTTCACGTAGCGCAGCGTGGCCGTCGCGTCCAGCATGTTCGAGGTGCGGCGGAGGGTGTAGACGGGCGAGTCGGTCTGCACGGGCGAATCATCCCACGGCGGGCCCTCGGCCGCGCGCGGTGCGGCGCGTCCGCAGGCCGTGAGCAGGATCACGCCCACCGCAAACCGGGGAACGCGCTTTCTTACGGCGCGCACGGGATCTCGTCGGCGTCCATGCGCCAATCGGGCGAGGTGAGCGCGTCCCAGATGTGGACGTAGCCGGGCCAGCCGGCGCGCCCCACCCGGTGCGCGCCGCGCGCCAGAAGCCGCACCACGGGCGTGTGATGGCCCACGATGTCCACCGAGTCCAAGCCGGCCGGCCGCCACAGGAGGGTGCGGTTCCGCGAGGCCACCGCACGGTACCACGTGCCGTGCTCCCCGTGGGTAACGACACCGGGTGTGAGGCTCACCGAGTTGGGGAACCACCGGTAGCCGCCGGGCGGCGCAGCGGTGAGCGCCATGCAGACGGGCGGCATGTCCGCCCGCGGCGCAGGCCCGCCCAAGGCGGCGAAGGTGCCAGCGAAGCCCGCGTGCAGGCTGTCGATCATCCCGATCAGGAGCAGAAAGCCCAGCAGCACCGCGAACGCGGGCAACACGCTCAACCGCGGCTCCCGTGTGGCGGGTGGAAGGTGCCCCTCCCGCGACCACGCGGCGCGATCATGCCGACGCACCTTCGCCGGCCAGCCGGTGCAGCGCGTCGCCGGCCACGCGGAACACGGTCCAGTCGTCCATCGGCTGCGCGCCGAGCGAGCGGTAGAAGCGGATGGCGGGCTCGTTCCAGTCCAGCACCCACCACTCCAGGCGCCCGCATCCGCGCTCCACCGCCAGCCGCGCCAGGTGCGCCAGCAGCGCGCGCCCCGTGCCCCGGCCGCGCATCTCCGGGCGCACGTACAGGTCCTCGAGGTAGATGCCGGGGCGGCCCAGGAAGGTGGAGTAGTTGTGGAAGAAGAGCGCGAACCCCGCCGGCTCGCCCTCCTCTTCCGCGATCACCACCTCCGCGTACGGCCGCGAGCCGAAGAGCGTGTCGCGCAGCCCACCCTCGGTCGCCACCACCTCGTGCGCCAGCCGCTCGTACTCCGCCAGCTCGCGGATGAAGCGGAGGATGAGCGGCACGTCGTCCGGCGCGGCGGGGCGGATGGTCATCCGCGCGTCACTTCGGCGGGGCGGCGCCGCCGGACTCGGACGCGCCTGCGTCCTCATCCCCTGCCGCTTCGTTGCCGCCCGCATCCTCCTCGCCATCCTGGCCATCGGGATCGTCCTCGTCGTCCCACCCCTGCATCCCTTCCATCCCCGGCATCCCGCCGAGACCGGGCATCCCGCCCATCCCGCCCATCATCTGCTGCAGGCTCTCCATCATCTCGGAAAGGTTGCCCATCCCGGGAAGGCCGCCGCCGCCCAGCATGCGCATGGCATCCTGCATGGCCTGCTGCATCACCTCGGGCGAGATCTCCATCCCGCCCAGGTCCGGCATCCCGCCCATGTCGCCCAGCCCGGCGAGGCCCTCCATCCCCCCCAGGTCGCCCAGCCCGCCCATTCCGGCGAGACCACCCATCCCGCCCATCCCGGCGAGCCCGCCCATTCCGCCCATGTCCCCCATCCCGGCGAGGCCGGCCAGGCCGCCCATCGCGGCCATCGGCGAGGGGGCGAGATCACCGAACAGGTGCACCTGGCAGATCTTCCCGTCGCGCAGGTCGAACACCACCAGCCCGGCCTGCGGGGGGATGTCGGCGCCGTCCCACTTCGTGGTGACGAACTCGACGGCGTGGGAGGCGTCCGTGGCGGTGACGGCGCACGGGGTGATCACCACGGCGCCCTGATTCCCCACCTGCGCGCCGTAGTGCCGGCGGACGGTGTCCTCGGGGTCGAGCCAGGGAACCGGGACCGGCGCCAGGCACGCCTCCAGGTACGTGGCCGTCACGCCGGCGATGTCGTCGGCCGCGAGCGCCCGCAGGTGGCGCGAGATGACGTCGGGGAGCGCCAGGTCCGGCTTCGGCTCCAGGATCGGCGCGCGTTCGCCGCGCTGCTCCTTGATCGCCGCGGGCGACCAGTACGCGCGCAGCTCGCGGAAGCCGCCCTCGCCGCGCTCCCACACGCACGCACAGGGGAGAACGAACAGGCCGGCGGGGCCGCGGCCCGTGATCTGGCCACGCGTGACCACGCGCTCGGGCGTCTCGATCACCGCCACCGGGGCGTACGCCGCCACGGGGCCGGAGAAGAGCGCCTTGGCGGCGGCCACGTGCGCGTCGAGCCCCGCGCCGTCCACGCGGCCGCTCAGCGGGTCGTCCAGCGCGGGCTCGCCGGCGAACAGCGCGCGCACCGCGGCGGCATCGCCCGCCAGCAGCGCGCGGAAGTAGCCGTGCGCGGGGCTCTGCCCCTCGGCCCTGAACGCCTCCATGGCCGCCAGCGACTCGGCGCCGCCGGGAAAGCGGGTGATGCGGGCGCGCCTCAGCTCGTCGGCGTTCCCCGGCGCGCCGGTCACCTCGCCCTCGCCGAAGCCGACCGGCTCCAGCTCCACGCCCAGATCTTCGGCGTCACCCTGGTACACATAGCCGAAGCCCAGGCCGAGCGAATGCTCCGGCAGCCCCAGCGCCTCGGCGAAGTCGCCGTGGCGCCCCTGTTCGTAGACGTAGTCGCCCTCCTTGGGCGGCGCACGGAGGATCTGCTCCAGCCTGGCGGGGTCGCCGGAGCCCAGGGTGGAGCAGAGGAGCGCGGCATCGCCCCCGCTGGGCGGCACCTCGTCGCCCTCGAAGTAGCCGGGGCACGAGTTGTATTCGTCCAGCACCTGGCCGTCGCGCACCAGCGCGTAGAGGAAGATGTCGTCGTCGTGCACGGTGACGGCGAGCGCCACGCCGCCCAGCTCGCGCGTGAGCTCCTGGGCGAATTCGGCGCCCTGGTCCGGGTCGCCCTCGCTCTGCTCGTCGAACACCACCACGCGGCCGTTCTCGGCGGGGCCCACGTACGCCTGGCGCCCGCGTGCCTCCAGCGCCTGGATGATGCGGCCGCGCTCCGGCCCCTGCAGCGTGATGTTCGAGTACGACGCGCCCATTCTGCCCCTCGGTTTCGATGGTCCGGGTGGGATGTCCCCACCGTGTATGATTCGGATGATGCCGCCCCGCGCCGGCGGCTGAGCCGCGGCGACCAGAAGCCCGCGCACCACGCGAGGCTCAGGCCCCGACCTGTTCCCTGTTCCCTGTTCCCTGTTCCCTGTTCCCTGTTCCCTGTTTCCTGTTCCCTGTTCCCTGCCGTTCAGCGACCTGCCTTCCGTGCGTCGATCCAGCGCTCCACCTGCTCGCGCAGCATCGGCAGCGTCACGGCGCCGTTGGCGAGCACGGCATCGTGGAAGGCCTTAAGGTCGAAGCGCGGGCCCAGCTCGCGCTGCGCGCGCTCGCGGAGCGCGAAGATCTCCAGGCTGCCGGTATCGTAGCTGGTGAGCTGCGCCGGGAGGGCGATCACCCGGTCCACCTGCGCCCGCGCCTGCGCGCCCGGGCGGCCGGCGCTGCCGACGTACGCCTCGGCCTGCTCGCGCGTCCAGCCGAAGAGGTGGATCCCCGGGTCGAGCACCGAGCCGTGCCCGGGCCACATCCGCCGGGCGATGCGGCCCGCGGGCGAATACAGCTCCATCTCCTCGGCCAGCGTCTCGGCGTAGCGCCCCCAACCCTCGATGTACGCGCCGTTCCCCGCCAGCTGCGACACCCGGTGCAGCTCGCCGATCCCCTGCGCCGCGCCGAACTGCAGGTGGTGGCCGGGATACGTCTCGTGGAAGGCGGTGACCTCGGCGGTGCCGCGCTGCTGCCTCTCGAAGCCGTACAGCTTGATGGCGAACACCGCCGGGCGGCTGCCGTCCTGCGGCGCCGGCTGGTAGTTGCTGCTGGCCGTGGCCTCCATGAACGCGGGGATCGGCTCGACCACCACATCGGCCCTGGGCAGATGGTTGAAGTACCGCGGCATCACCTCGCGCGCGTGGCGGATGTTCTCGCGCGTGAACTGCACCAGCTCTTCGCGGCTGGTGAAGTGGTTGCGCGGGTCTTCGTCCAGCCGCCGGCGCAGCGACGCCAGGCCCTCCGCGCCGAACACCCGGCGGCCCTCCTCCAGCGCCTCGCGCTCGTAGCGTGCCACCGTGGCCTCGCCCAGCCGCGACGTCTCTTCCGGGGTGCGGGTGAGCGAGGTGTACTGGCGGAAGCTGGCCTCCCAGCACGCGCGGCCGTTGGGGTTGGCCGAAACGCCGAAGGCCTCGCGCGCCTTCGCCATGTACTCGTTCGCCAGGAAATCGCGGTAGCGCCGCAGCGCCGGGTTGATGCTGTCGCGCACCAGGGCGAGGAACGCGGCGCGGAACTCGGGCGTGCCGTCGTTCTTCAGCACTGCCGCCAGCGGTGACGAATCGGGCGGCACCTCCACGTATCCGTCGATCTGCGGAATCAGCAGCTCCACCAGCCGCCTGGGCGCGGTGTAGCCCAGCCGCACGCCCTCGCGCAGGTTGGCGATCTCCGTATCCACGTAGCGCGGCAGGTCGCCCCAGCGGCGGAGCGCCCGGCTCCGGGCCTCGGGCGAGCCCACCTCCTGCTGGCTGGCCATGTCCGACATCGTGTTCTGCCAGCCGCTCATGTGGTTGATGCCCCACAGCTCGTTGCGGCACACGCGCATCTGCCGCGACGCGTCGATCGCCTCGCGCACGAAGCCGTACGTCACCCACTCGGGGCGCCCCCACAGCGCCCGCGCGTCGATGCGGCCCAGCTCCTCCGCCCACGCGTCTTCCTTCCGCTGCCACGCCGCCAGCGCCGCCAGCGAGTTGTCGGAGAGCCGGTCGGGCCGGACGTCGCCGAACCCGGAGAAGATCGCGTTCTCGGGGAACGTCGCCTTGTACTCGCGCACGTACTCGTCGGCCACCGCCGTCACCCGCGCCGCCACGGAGTCCGCGTGCGCTGTGGATGATGCGCCCGCCTGCGCGGAGGCGGGCGCCGGCGTGGCCGCGAGCGAAAGCGTGAGGATCGAAAGCATGGCGCCGATGCGGGCGCCGCGGAGCGTGCGGGGTGCTGGGATCCGGATGGACGGCATCGAGTCGGGACCGGGCTGGCGTGAGCGAACGTCGGGAGCGGGAGAGTACGGCGGGAGGGCGGCGCGGTTTCACGCCGGCCTCCTGTGGTCATCGCCAATTCATTCGCCCCGCCCGGACCGGACCCGGAGACGTTCCGGACCCGATCCCCCAGGCCGGCCGCCCTATTCCCGGATCCCCAGCTGGTCGAGGATGAACGCGAAGCGGATGGCGTTCTCGCGCAGCGCGTCGTAGCGGCCGGATGCGCCGCCGTGGCCGGCCCCCATGTTCACGCGCAGGAGGAGCGGGTTGCTGTCCGTCTTGGTCGCGCGGAGGCGGGCCACCCACTTGGCCGGCTCCCAGTAGCCCACGCGCGGGTCGTTCAGCCCCGCCGTCACCAGCATGGCCGGGTAGTTCGTCGCGCGGACGTTGTCGTACGGCGAATAGCTCTTCATGTAGCCGTAGAACTCGGGCTTGTGCGGGTCGCCCCACTGCAGCCACTCGCCCGTGGTGAGCGGGATCGACGCGTCGAGCATGGTGTTGATCACGTCCACGAAGGGGACGTCGGCCACCACCGCCTTGAACAGGTCGGGGCGCATGTTCACCACCGCGCCCATCAGCAGCCCGCCCGCGCTCCCGCCGCGGATGGCCAGGCGCTCGCGGCTGGTGTAGCGCTCCCCGATCAGGTGCTCGGCCGAGGCGATGAAGTCGGTGAAGGTGTTCTTCTTGTTCAGCAGGCGCCCCTGCTCGTACCAGTTGCGCCCCAGCTCCTGCCCGCCGCGGATGTGGGCGATGGCGTACACCACCCCGCGGTCCAGCAGGCTAACCACGCCGCTGCTGAACGCCGGGTCGGTGCTGATGCCGTACGATCCGTACGCGTACAGCAGCAGCGGCCGCGAGCCGTCGCGCACCAGCGGCTTCCTGTAGACGAGCGAGATGGGGACCATGGTCCCGTCCTGCGCGCGCGCCCAGGTGCGCTCGGTGGCGTAGAGCGCGGGGTCGTAGCCGGGGACCTCGGTGGCCTTCTTCAGCTCGCGGCTGCGCGTGGCCATGTCGAAGTCGTACACGGCCGACGGCGTGACCATGGAGGTGTAGGTGAGGCGCAGCAGGTTGGTGTCGTACTCGCGGTTGGAGCTGAAGCGCAGCGTGTAGATCGGCTCGGGGAACTGCACGTCGTACGGCTGGCCGCCGCGCAGGGGGATCACGTGGATCCCCAGCAGCGCGTTGCGGCGCTGGTACAGCACCAGGTAGTCGCGGAACACCTGCACGCCCTCCTGCAGCACCGAGTCGCTGTGCGCCACCAGCGGGCGCCAGTTCTCCACGCGCGGGTCGCTGTCGGGCGCCCACATCACCTTGCCGTTGGGCGCGTTCTCGTCGGTGCTGATGATGAAGCGGTCGCCCTGGTGCTCCACGCCGTAGCTCACCTTCGGCGTCTTCGGGCGGATCAGCCGGAACGGCTCCATCGGCCGGTCGGCCGCCACGTAGCGCACCTCGCTCACGTCGAACGAGCTGCTGCTGATCAGCAGGAACTTGCGGTCCTTGGTGGTGCCCACGTTGATCCCGTACAGGTTGTCGGGCTCCTCGGCCACCATGACGTCGGGGGAAGCGGCGCCCAGTACGTGCCGCAGGATGCGGTACGGGCGGTTGGCCGCGTCGCTGGTGCCGTAGAACAGGGTGCGGTTGTCGGCCGCCCAGGCCACGTTGCCGTTGGAGCCGGTGATGCGGTCGGGAAGGATCTGCCCGGTGGCCAGGTTCTTCACCATCAGCGTGTAGCGCTCGGCGCCGCTGGTGTCGGTGCTGAACGCCAGCAGGCGGCCGTCGGGGCTCACCAGCTGCGAGCCCAGCGAGAAGTAGCGCTTCCCTTCGGCCAGCTGGTTCACGTCCAGCACCACCTCTTCGGGCGCGGAGAGGGTGCCGCGCTTGCGGGCGTAGATGGGGTACTGCTTTCCCGCCTCGGTGCGGCTGTAGTACCAGTACTCGCCCACCCGCTCGGGCACCGACAGGTCGGTCTCCTTGATGCGCCCCTTCATCTCCTGGAAGAGCCGCTCCTGCAGCGCGCTGGTGTGCGCCAGCATGGACTCGGTGTAGCGGTTCTCGGCGTTCAGGTAGTTGATGACCGCCGTGTCCTGGCGCCGGTCGTCGCGCAGCCAGAAGTACGGGTCGATGCGCACGTCGCCCAGCGTGGTGTCGGCGCGGGGGACCATGCGCGCCACTGGCGGCCGCGGCGCGGTGTCGGCGGCCTGCGCGTGCAGCAGCGGCGCGGCGGAGAGGATGGCCAGGGCGGCCAGCGGGGCAAGCTTGAGATGTCTGGGCATGGAGTGCTGGGTGCTGAGTGCTGGGTGCTGGGTGCTGGGTGCGAGGTGCGGCGGCCTGATCCATCCGCCGCCGGGGAGTGCAACGTAAGACGCGCGGCAACTTCTGACCAACCGGGAACGGCCAAGGAGGGCGGGATGATGAGCCCGCGGGACAAAATGCGTGCTGCCGGGCGTCCGCAGCACGATCCGCTGTGCGGCTCAGGGGATCGCCGTGACCGCCCCGCTTTTGAGCTGCGCCTTCAGCGCCTCGCGCTTGCTGAGCGGGCTCAGGTCGGCGGCGTGCTGCCGGACGTACCGCTCCACCCACGCCGCGTCCGTCCGCGCGTACTGGCGCAGCGCCCACCCGATCGCCTTGCGCAGGAAGAACTCGCGCGAGCCGAGGGAGGGCGCGATGCAGTCCCGCAGGAGATCGAGGTCGGTCTCGCCCTTCATCGGGAGCTGGCAGAGGATGGACGCGCGGCGCTTCCAGAGATTCTCGTCCACGCTCCACTTCCGCATCTCGCGCTTCATCTCCGCCGGATGGCGCCGCAGGAGGACGGGAAGCCGGTGCGTGGCGACGTCGTCCACGTAATCCCACCACGCGCCGGTCACGATCAGCTCCTCGTACATCGGCAGCGACTCCATCGCCTGGAATTTCGCCGCGCGGCGGTCGCCGGCCAGCCAGAGCGCCGCGTAGCGCTCCTCGCGGTACTCCGCGTTGCGCCACAGGTGCAGCACCGTCTCGCGCCAGGCATCCGCGGAGGTGAACGCCAGCTCCGCGAACACGTCGCGGAAGATGGCGCGCTGCGGCGTGGCGGGAACGCCGTGGTACGGCATGGCGCTCTTCATGTACGCCCGCGCCCCCGCCGCGCGCTCCACGTCGCCCGCGGCGGCGAGCGCGGCGCGGAGGCGCGCGAGCAGGGCGGCGGGCATGGAATCACCCCCCGGCTCCGTCACGGCTGGAACCCGGCGCTGCGCCAGAGCACCGCCGGGTCGTACACGCGTCCCCCGGCGATCACCGTGTGGATGCGGCGCGTGTTGGCGATGTCGGCGAGCGGGTCGGCATCCAGCAGCAGCAGGTCGGCGGCCTTCCCGGCCTCCACGGTGCCCGCCTGGCGCTCCATCCCCATCACCCGCGCGGGGACCAGCGTGGCGGACTGCAGCGCCTCCATGGGCGTGAACCCGGCGCGTACGTACAGCTCCAGCTCGCGGTGCAGGCTGTGTCCCGGCACCGTCTGGTCGGTCCCGGCCACGATGGTGACGCCGGCGCGGTGGAGGGCGCGCACGGCATCCACCAGCCGCTCGAAGCGGGCGCGCGCCACCGCCTCGCGCTCGGGCGGCACGCCGGTGTTGTTCAGCGGGGCGCGCAGCTCGGGCGCGATCTTCTCGATCCCGGGCTCATAGCGCGAGAACGGCACGCGGGCCGGGTGCGTGAACATCTCGTAAATGCTGAGCGTGGGGTCGACCACCGTTCCGTGCTCCTTCAGGAACGCCACCGCGCGCCGGGCTTCCGGCATCGCCGGGTCCAGCGGAAGCGTGTCGGCGGGGTTGGGCGGGCCGGGCGGCGTGGGGCGCATGAGGTTGACCACGTAGGTGGCGTGGTTGACCTGGTCCATCCCCGCCTCCACGCCCTGGTACGCATCCAGCCCCTGCGGGATGTGCCCCGTTACCGTCATCCCCAGCCGGTGCGCCTCCTCGGCAACCGCGCGGATCACGTCCAGCCGCACCGAGCTGTAGATCTTCATCTGCTGAAAGCCGGCGTCGTGGTAGCGCCGCACCCACGCCCGCCCCTCGTCGGGCGTGCGGACGCGCTGCACGCCCAGCGACAGGGGGCCGTCGCCGTCCACCACGCCCGCCAGCAGCATCCGCGGCCCCACGCCGCGCCCGTCGCGCACCGCGTCGCGCACGGCGGTGATGAACTCCATCACGTTCCCCACGTCACGCACGGTGGTCACGCCGGCGGCCAGGTAGATGGGCCCCCACTCCACCTGCTCGAAGTGCGCGTGCATGTCCCACAACCCGGGGATGATCCACTTCCCCCGCCCGTCCATCACCCGCGCACCGGCCGGCACCGCCACGCGCGCCCGCGGCCCGGCGGCGATGATCCGCCCGTCGCGCACCACCACCACCGCGTCGCGCACGGGCGCCGCGCCGGTGCCGTCCACCAGCGTGGCGCCGGTGATGGCCAGCGTTCCCGCCGCGGCCGGCGTGGTGCGCGCCGCCAGCTCCGCCATTGCCCGCATCCCGTCGCTCGCGGCACTCGCGATCAGCGCGGAGAGCGCGGGCTCGTACCCGTCGCGCAGCGCCTCGAAGTGGTCGAACTCCGCATCCACCCCCACCACGGCGACCAGGCGCCCGGCCGAATCCGTCCACACCGCCTCGCGCCCCCAGATCAGCCCGCCGATGCTGTAGCGCGTCAGCACCTCGCTGCCGCCGTCGATGCGGACGGTATCCACGCCGCGGCGTTCCACGGTCACGCTCCCGCGCGGCAGCACGCCCACGGCGCCGCCGGGGTGCCGGGCCAGGTAGCGTATCAGCATCATCTGCGCGGCGACGGGCGCGTAGCCCGCGATGGTGAAGAAGCGCCCGTCCGCCGCCACCCGCCGCGTCTCCTCCCCTTCGCGCACCGTCGCCTGCCCGCCGGCCACGGTGATCTCGGCGTCGATGGTGGAGCCGCGCGCCGTGCTCCCCTTCGCCGTGAAGTGGACCGGCGTCAGGTCCGGCCGCAGGCGCAGCGTGGTGGCGAGCGGCACGGCCGTCCCCCGGTCGGTGAACTGGAAGCTGTCGCGCACCACCAGCACCGAGTCGAGGTCGTGGATGGTGTACGTCTCCGCCCCGATCTCCTGCGCGAACTTGTGCAGCCGGAACCGCCCCCGCTCCACCACCCTCCCCGTGTCCGCCGCCTGCCCGTGGAGTTGCGACGCCGAGGCTGCGAGTGGGAGAGACGTGACGGCGAGCCCCGCCATCACCAGACGAGGAAAGGACATGCGTGGCATCGTAGGATGGCTCGGAAGGGATTGATGACGTACCCAGCGGAGAGAACTGCACCCCCTCCTCCCGCACGCAGGAGAAGGGGGATGACTTCAAAGCTGGATCACGCGCGCCCGCATCCGTGCGCCGCAGCGCCAAACGCACTCACGCACTCGCGCACTCGCGCACTCACGCACTCACGCACTCACGCACCTGTTTCGCCGTTCAGACCGGCTGCTGCAGCCTCGAAAGATACTTCTGCCTGAACTTCGACACCTTGGGCGCGATCACCACCCGGCAGTACCCCTGCCCGGGGTTGTTGCGGAAGTAATGCTGGTGATACGCCTCGGCCGGGTAGAACTCGGGCGCGGCCTCCACCTGCGTCACGATCGGGTTCTCCCAGATCCCTTCCTCTTCCACGTCGCGGATCACCTCGCGGGCGGCCTGCTCCTGCTCGGGCGAGTGGAAGAAGATGGCCGAGCGGTACTGCGTGCCCACGTCGGCGCCCTGGCGGTTGAGCGTGGTGGGGTCGTGGATGGTGAAGAACACCTCCAGCAGCTCGCGGTAGCTCACCTGCTCGGGATCGAAGGTGACCTGCACCACCTCGGCGTGGCCGGTGCGGCCGGTGCACACGGCGTTGTAGCTGGGATTCGGCACCTGCCCGCCCATGTAGCCGCTCACCACCTTCTCCACCCCCTTCAGCTGCTCGTACACCGCCTCCAGGCACCAGAAACATCCCCCCGCCAGCGTGGCGACTTCTCTATCGGCCATGTTCCACTCCTCTCGGTTTCATCACCCACCCACGCGGACACACTTCCGCATCTTGTTGGATGAAGATGAGTTACCCGCCGCGTACCCCCCGGTTCATCCGTCGCGCGGGCACGTTTGCCCAGAGATGGAAACGCACTCACGCACTCGCGCACTTCCGCACCTGTCGGGTTTGATTCACCCCGGCCGCAGCTCGGTCACGCTCTCCACGAACTCGCTGAACGGGAACATGTCGAAGCTTTCGAACGGCCGCGGCTGGTACCCCGCGCGCACGAACGAAGCCAGGTCCCGCGCGTGCGAGGCGATGCTGCACGACACCAGGCACACCGAATCCGGCCGCCACGCCGCGATCCGCTCCACCACCCCCGGCGCGCACCCGAAGCGCGACGGATTCACGAACACCACCGTCGGCCGCTGGTCCGCGCCCATCGGCAGCCGCTCCACCTGCGTCCGCTCGAAGCGCGCGTGCGCCAGCCCGTGCAGCGCCGCGTTGCGCCGGGCACTGTCGATGGCCCACCCGTTGGTGTCCACGCCGATGACGGTGCTCTCCGGCGCGGCGGCGAGGATGGAGTGCAGCCCCACGCCGCAGTACAGGTCCACGATCCGCGCGGGGTCCGCCGCGGCACGTTGCGCGGCGCCGGCCAGGTCGCCCGTGAGCCAGCGGTTGGTCTGGAAGAAGGCACGATGGTGCGCCAGGATCGTCTTCCCCAGCAGCAGGTGCCGGTGCTCCGTCTCACCCGCCTCGATCCCCTGTGACGGCACCGCCACGCCGAACACACCCTCCACCTCGCCCATCAGCTCCGCGCAGAAGCCGTCCAGCCGCACCGGCACCCCACGCTCGGCCGACAGCGTCAGGTGCGCGCGCCCGCTCCCGAACTCCAGCCGCACCTCGAATCCCGTGATCCGCGCATCGTCGTGCACGGCCGTGATCCGCCGCGCCACCTCGCACACCAGCGGCCGCGCGCCTTCGGGCATCACCCAGAGCGAATCGCCCAGCGGCACGCGCCCGCGGCGCGGATCCACCCCCACGATCCCCCCGCCGCCGTCCGCCGCGCGATAGAAGCTGGCGCGCATGCGGTATCCGCACTCCACCGGGCACCGCCGCATCCCGCGGAACAGCCCGTCCAGCCCCGCCTCGGCGAACACCCCGGCGATCCGCGCCTCCTTCGCGACCGCATCCGCCTCGTACTCCGCACTCAACGTCGTCTCGTCGCTCCGGACCGCGGCACCGGCCTTCGCGTCAGCCATCGCGGCCTCGCTCCCCGCGCAACGCCTCGAGCACCGCGCGCGCCACCGGCGATGCGATCCGCGCGTCCGCCGAGTGCCAGAACTCGTCCAGCGCGCCGGGGGCGGCGTGGCCCTGCTGCTCGTACTCCGTGGCCTGGAGGAC
>DASSJS010000132.1:0-11534 GCA_035691085.1 Longimicrobium sp. | reverse complement strand
GTGCTGAGTGCTGAGTGCTGAGTGCTGAGTGCTGAGTGCTGAGTGCTGAGTGCTGAGTGCTGAGTGCTGAGTGCTGAGTGCTGAGTGCTGAGTGCTGAGTGCTGAGTGCTGAGTGCTGAGTGCTGAGTGCTGAGTGGCTAGGTGGGGGCGCGCGGATGAATTCGCCGCTTCGCCGCAACTACCACACGAAGTCCCCCTTCGCGGACTACAGGCATCTGCCGGCCAGGAACAATGAGGTACGGAGCCGAACTCTGTGCCGGGAGTCGTTGAAGCCTTGCGGGGTTTGCAAGGCTTTTCGTAGTTGTTGCTGCGGCTTCAGCCGCCGGTCCCCCGATGCCTGCCGCAAGACCGGATGCCCGCCAGCGATCGACTCGCCGGCGGGCATCTTCGCACCTCCGCACCCCATACCCCCGTACCTCCGTACCTCCGTACCCCCGTACCCCCGTACCGGGTTTTACCGTCGTCCCCCCGCCCACTCCCGCGCGAGGTACACCACGCGTCCGTCGGGGAGGGCGGACCAGTTGACGTCGGCCAGCACGGCGGTGCCGTCGGGGCGAAGGAGGCGGCGCAGGCCGCCGCCCTGGGTGCCCAGCGACTGGTGGCGCCGCAGCGCGATGAGGCGGTCGTCGGCGGGGATCAGGTCCCACAGGCGCTGGCCGGTTATCTCGTCGCGGGTGCGGCCCAGCAGGGCGCACGCGGCCTGGTTCACCTCCACCAGACGCCCTTCGGGGCTTGCCACCATCACCCCGTCCACCACCTCGTCCACCACGGCGCGGTGCCAGCGCTCGGTCTCGCGCGCGGCGGCAAGGTCGCGGCGCAACACGGCCACCTGCGCGTGCAGCCGCCACGCGTAGCGGCTGGCCGCCAGCCCCGCCGCGCCCGTCATTGCCAGCGCCGTCATCCATCCCGCCGACGAGGGTACCGCGAAGCCGTGCAGCGCGCGGGCGGTGGAGGGCGCCAGGATCGAGGTGAGCGCGGCGGCGATCACGGCGGTGGCCAGCATGTTCACCACCCAGGCGGCGCGGCGGCGGGCCAGGTCGGCGTTCACGGGGGCCCTGTGCACGCGCCGCAGCGATGCGGCGGCACGGTCTCCCGTCATGCTGGGAAGAAGGCTTTCAAGGGCTACGGATGCGGTCGGCATGGGCGGGTGCGAGGTCTTGCGTGACGGTGGTTGGGCAGATGTTTCCGCACGCGCCATGGACAAGGTCCGTGCCGGATGAGTCGTAGTGCGTAAGCCCAGCAATGACGCGGAATTTTGGTGTTCGTACGGTCGTCCGGAGGCGTATGGATTCTTTCCATCGTACAGGAATCGAACGCAGGCGCTCGTCCTCCGGTTCAGCCCGGCCGCGCCGCCGCGCCCTCCGTCCGTCGCGGCTCGCGCCTCGCTTGTGCTGGAAGAAGTAGCTCGAGCCGCGCTGGTGGGTGTTGTGGACTGAGTGGCTTGATAGCGCCGCAGTGCTCCCCTCCCCCGCGAAGCGCGGGGAGGGGCCAGGGGAGGGGGCCCACCGCGGCCGCGCGGAAGCCTCTTTCAGCGCGCCGGCCTCTCGTCCCCAACCTCGCCCGGTACGGGGGAGGTGGACGGCCTGAGCCGACCGGAGGGGGCGTGGTGCCGAGGCTCCCGCTAGACCCCGTGCTCGCGGCCGTCGCCCGCAGTAGATTCCGAACCGATCCTCTCAAGCCACCGCGGGAACACGGAGTGCGAGATGTGCGGACGATTCGGGCAGAAGGCGAGCAGCGCGGAGCTGGCGGCGGCGTTCGAGGCGGCGTGGCGGTGCGAGGAGCCGCGGCTGCCGCGGTTCAACATCGCGCCCACGCAGGACGTGCCGGTCCTGCTGCGCCACGACGGCGCCCGCGTGCTCGACCAGCTCCGCTGGGGGCTGATCCCGAGCTGGGCCAAGGACGCGTCCATCGGCAACAAGATGATCAACGCGCGCGCCGAGTCGGTGCTGGAGAACAAGCCGGCCTTCCGCGCGGCGTTCCAGCGGCGGCGCTGCCTGGTGCCCGCCAGCGGCTTCTATGAGTGGAAGAAGATCGGCAAGACCAAGGTGCCGCAGTGGATCCACTCCGCCGACGGCGCGCCGCTCACCCTTGCCGGCCTGTGGGAGACCTGGCGCCCGCAAAAGGACGCCGAGCCGGTGCTGACCTTCACCATCATCACCACCACGCCGAACGCGGACGTGGCCGGCATCCACGACCGCATGCCCGTGATCGTGGCCCCGGCCGACCGCGATACCTGGCTCGATGCCGAAACGCCGTCCGCCGACCTTGCCGCGCTCCTACGCCCCGCGCCCGACGGCCTGCTCCTTCACCACGCCGTCTCCACCGCCGTGAACCGCCCCACGTTCGACGGCCCCGAGCTGATCTTGCCGGACGCACCGGTGGAGCCGGTGGGGCGGATCGAGCCGGAGGGTGATCTGTTCGCGGGTGTGTGAGGCGCAATCTGTTCGGTCTGCGTAATGAATGTGATTCGTGCTCGGCCGCGGCGCCGCGCCCCCTCCGCTCGCTGAGGCTCGCACCTCCCCCGTACCGGGAGAGGTAGCGGGAGAAGCATCGACGCGTTTCGGGGTGTGATATGTGAGGGCGGTCTCGCTTGATCGCATTCGCGGGAGATGTCGGGTCTCCGCAGCGGCGCGAACGAGCCAACCTCTCCCGGTACGGGGAAGGTGGACGGCCTCGGCCGGCCGGAGGGGGCGCGGTGCCGCGGTGCGCAAATCTTTGCGCATCCACCTCCCACGGGCCACGATGCGCTGCAAAGGTGGCGAAATCATTTCCGCACCGCGCACGATGGTCGGTACGCCGCGACCGCTCCCAATCGACCCCGGTCGCAGCCAAGTCGTTGTGATGCAAAGACATCAAGATGCACGTGCAGCAGATTCCGTCGCGGGCACGGCCCTCGCATGGGCGGGCGTCATTCGGGTCGGATGCCAAGCGGGCGGCGAGGGTTCCCGCGCCACTGCGGGGCGGTGCGTGCGCCATGCGTCTTGACGTGTGACACGCACGCGGCTTACCATACTGCCATCTCCCCAGCATTACCCACGTTCCCCGCAACCCGGCCGCTCTGCTCCACGCCGTGGAGCCGGCTGATGCGCCTGCACGTGAACCACCCGGCACCGCCCTCAAGCACGCAGCGAGGACCCGTGAAGAAAGCCGCACTCGCCGTTGCAGCCACACTGGCCGCCGTGGCCCCGCTCGCCGCACAGCAGGACACCGTGCCCGAGGGCCGCGTGCACGTGGTTCGCCGCGGCGACACGCTGTGGGACCTGGCGCGCCAGTACCTGGCCGACCCGTTCCTGTGGCCCGAGATCTTCCGCCTGAACACCGACGTGGTGCGCGACCCGGCCCGCATCTACCCCAGCGAGCGGCTGGTGCTGCCGCAGGGGGTGGCCGCCGCCGGCCCGCGCGACCCCGAGCACACCGTGTTCTACCCGGCCCAGCGCAGCGGCCCGCGTGACATGATGACGGTGCTCCCCGCCGGCACCGCCGACGCGCCGGTGGTGCGGCAGGGCGACTTCTACCGCGCCGGCTTCGTGGTGCCCGAGGGCGACGTGCGGCCGCAGGGGCGCGTGCGCGAGATCATCTCGCCCACGGTGGTGCCGCAGGTGCGCCAGCCCACGGTGCAGATCTACGACAAGATCCTGGTCTCGGCCGATTCGGGGATGGCGCCGTTCCGCATCGGCGACCGGGTGCAGTTCCTTCGCCCCGAGCGGCTGGTGCAGCCGTACGGGCGGCTGTTCACGCCGCGCGGGATGGGCACCGTGGCCAACGTGGACGGCGGCACCGCCACCGTGGTGGTGATCCGCATGTACGACCCCATCGGCCCGGGTGACCTGGTGACGCCCGCGCCCGCCTTCCCGGTGCCCAACAACGTGCGCCCGGCCCCCGCCACCGACCTGCAGGGCCGCCTGGTGGGCTTCCAGCGGCAGCACACCCTGCAGGCGGTGGAAGAGCTGGCCGTGCTGGACCTGGGCCGCCAGGCCGGCGTGAAGGAGGGCGACGAGTTCGAGGTGTTCCTCCCCCGCCAGCGCGCCAGCTGGGGCACGCGCCCCGAGGTGTCGGTGGGCCGCGTGCAGGTGGTGAAGGTCACGCAGCGCACCAGCACCGTGCGCATCACCCGCCTGGAGCAGCCCGCCATGGCCATCGGCCAGCCCGTCCGCCGCGTCGCGCGGATGCCGTAGACGGCGGGACGAACGGGAGATGAAAAGACGAGGGGCGGCGAAGCGGATCGATGCTTCGCCGCCCTTCGTGCGTTCGGGGGATGATCAAGAAGGACGCAGGACGTGCATCCCGTGCCCATCCCGTCGCTCAAATGCCGGTGTGCGAGTCGCGGAGCGACTTTGGGCCGTTGTAGCCGCGGATTCATCCGCCCTGGATGGTTGGGGGTGCCGCCGATCCACGTCACGACGCGATGCAGGGGCCGCCATCGAGCCACGTCACGCCGCGATGCAGAGGCCGCCGGTCCACGCCACGCCGCCATGCCGGAAAACGGGTGCATCACCGCCTCGCCTCCGGTGTACAGGCATCGAGCGGAACCGGGCGGGCCGATGCACGCCGGGTTCCGATTCGAACGACCGTTCGGCGGCGAATCGATGCGCCGCCCTTCCGTAAAGCCGCGCCGGAACGCATTTTCCACGCGATGACCACCGCCAGCCTGCACCTGATCGTCCTCGCGCTCTATGCGCTCTCGGCCGCCCTGCTGGGGGTGTCGATGGCCCGCAGCCATCGCCGCCTGCCCGCGGTGGCGGCCACGGTGCTGGGCGCCGCCATCCTGGTGCACGGTGCCGAACTGGTGGTGTATTCCCGCGAGTACGGCGAGCTCCCGCTGGTCGGCCTGGGGCCGTCCCTTTCCATCTTCGCCCTGCTGATCGCCGTGGGGTCGCTGGGGCTGGCCACGCTGGGGCGAACGGGGCCGGTGGGCCTGGTCCTGGTCCCCGTGGCGGCGGCGGTGGCGGCGGTGGCCCAGATCGTGGGGGTGCAGCCGTCGCGGCAGGTGCTCGATTTCCAGGGGCCGTGGTTCGTCTTCCACGTGGTGCTGGCGTTCCTGGGCTACGCCGGGCTCACCATCGCGTTCGCCGCGGGGCTGATGTACCTGATCCAGTTCCGCGAGCTCAAGAGCAAGCACTTCGGCGCCATCTTCCGCTTCTTCCCCCCGCTCGACACGCTCGACCGCATCGGGCGCGGCGGGCTGATCGCGGGGATGAGCTTTCTCACCCTCGCGCTGCTCGTCGGCTGGGCGTGGAGCGAGCGCTTCGGGCCGCCCATGTCGCCCGGCAACCCCAAGGTGGTGCTGGGGATCCTGAGCTGGCTGGTGTTCGCCGGGGCGCTGGCGGTGCGCGCGGGGGGCGGCCGGCCGGCGCGGCGCGCGGCCATGGCCAGCGTGGTGGGGTTCGCGGTGGTGATCGCGGGGTACCTGGTGCTGCGCATCGGCGAGGCGGCGGGAGGGGCGTTCCTGTGAGCGGCCGCTACCCCGTGCTGCTGGACCTGTCGCGCCTGGCCGTCCTGGTGGTGGGCGGCGGCGAGGTGGCGCTGCGCAAGGTGCGCGGCGTGCTGGACGGCGGCGGCAGGCCGGCCATCGTGTCGCCCCAGGTGCGGCCGGAGCTGGAGCGCCTGATCCGCCAGCACGAGCTCGCGTGGTCTGCCCAGCCGTACGCCGCGGGCGACGTGCACGGGTACAACCTCGTCTTCGCCGCCACGAGCTCGGCCCAGGTGAACGCCCAGATCACGGCCGAGGCCGAAGCCGCGGGCGCGCTGGTGAACGTGGCGGATGACGGCGAGGGATCGACCTTCCACGTTCCCGCCGCCATCCGCCGCGACGAGGTGGTGGTGGCGCTCAGCACCGGCGGCGCCAGCCCGCTCCTGTCGCGGCGCCTGCGCGAGCGGCTGGAGGGCGTGGTCACCCCCGGGCTGGGGCGCGCGGCCACCCGCCTGGCCTCCGTGCGCCGGCAGGTGCGCGACCGCTGGCCCGCCGACGAGGCGCGCCGGCGCGACGCCTGGTTTGGCCTGGTGACCCCCGAATTCCTGGACGCGGCCATCGCCGGCCGCGACGCCGAAGTGGAGCAACGCATCGCCCGATGCCTGTCGCAGTCGTAGGCGCCAGCCACCGCACGGCTCCCATCGAGCTACGGGAGCGGCTCGCCTACGGGCGCGCCGAAGTGCCGCCCGCGCTCGCCGACCTCTCGGCGGGCACGGGCGCCGAGGCCGTGCTGCTCACCACCTGCAACCGCACCGAGTTCTACCTTTCCGGCGCGGACGACGCGGGGGTGGAGGCCGCCCTGGAGTCGCTCTCGCACCGCATCGGCGTGGACCCGGGCGACGCGGCGCGCTGGCTGTACGTCCGCCGCGACCGCGAGGCCGCGCACCACCTGTTCCGCGTGGCCGCCGGGTTGGACTCGATGATCGTGGGCGAGCCGCAGATCCAGGGGCAGGTGAAGGAGGCGTACGCCGCCGCGCGGCAGGTGGCCGGGCACTCGGGCCCCGTCGTCGGCCCGGCGCTCAACCGCCTGTTCCAGAGCGCGCTGAACGTCGGTGGCCGCGTGCGCAGCGAGACGGGGCTGGGGATCGGCGCCGCCTCCGTCTCGTCCGCGGCGGTGGAGCTCTCGAAGAAGATCTTCGGCTCGCTCCGGGGCCGCCGCGCGCTCGTCCTCGGTGCCGGCGAGATGAGCGAGGTCACGCTCGAATGCCTGCGCGGCGAGGGCGTGCGCACGGCCGTGGTGGCGAACCGGACGTACGAGCGGGCGGCCGAGCTGGCCGAGAAGTGGGGCGGCGCGGCGATCCACTGGGAAGAGTTCGGCGCCGCGCTCCCCGAGGTGGACATCGTGATCTGCTCCACCGCGGCGCCGCACCCCGTGCTCACGCTGGAGCGCTTCCGCGCCGCGCTCCCCAAGGGCGCGCGCAAGCCGTTGTGCATCATCGACATCGCCATCCCGCGCGACGTGGAGACGGCGGTGGGCGACCAGCGGAACGTCTTCCTCTACAACGTGGACGACCTTCAGCAGATCGTGGACGAGTCGCTGGTGCGGCGGCACGCCGAGCTGCCCGCGGCGGAACGGATCGTGGCCGAAGGGGTGGAAGACTTCTGGAGCTGGTACGCCTCGCTCGCCGTGGTGCCCACCATCCGCGCGCTGCGCGACCACGGCGAGCGGGTGCGCGCGCAGGAAACCGAGCGCGCGCTGGCCCGGCTGGCCCACCTCTCTCCCGGCGACCGGGCGGCGGTGGACGCGCTCACCAGACAGATCCTGAACAAGCTGCTGCACGCGCCCACCACGCGCCTGCGCGACGCCGCCGCCAACGGCCGCGGCACCGGCGTGCTGGACACCGTGCGCTACCTGTTCGAGCTAGAGACCGCCCGCAAGGAAGACGAATGACGCCCTGCCCCGCCCACCGCGCATGATGCAGGCGGCACCCCACTCCGGAGAGTTCGGCAACGTCTGGCGAATGATCGCCAGCGGCACCCTGTCCACCCAGCTGATCATGGCGCTGCTCGCGCTGTTCAGCCTGATCAGCTGGGCCATCATCGTGATCAAGCTGCTGCAGTTCCGCCGCCTGCGCCGCGAGAGCGACCGCTTCGTGGAGCGGCTGGAGAAGGCCGACCGGCTCGAGGACGCCTTCCACAACATCATGGCCCTCCCCGAAAGCCCGTTCACCCGCGTGTTCAAGCGGGGGATGACCTTCTACGGCGAGCTGCGCCCCCCCGCGCGCGGCGGCGAGGTGAAGGGCCTGCTCCCCACGCAGCTCGAAGTCCTCCGTCTCGTTCTCGAGAAAGAGGAGGGCGACGAGCGCGACGGGCTGAACGGCGGGCTGATCTGGCTGGCCATCTTCGCCACCGCCAGCCCACTCCTGGGCCTCCTGGGCACGGTGATCGGGGTGATGAACTCGTTCATCGGCGTGGCCAGCGCCGGGTCCAGCAACATCAACGCGGTGGCGCCGGGGATCGCCGAGGCGCTGGTGGCCACGGCCGGCGGCCTCGTGGTCGCCATCCCGGCGGCGATCGGGTACAACTACCTGGTGGGGCGGCTGAACTCGTTCATGGGCGAGCTGGAAGGGTTCAGCAGCGAGTTCATCGGCGCGCTGGCGCGCGAGGGGCGCATCTAGCCGATGCCCAGGCGACGCGGCCGCAACCGGATCGAGCCCAGCGCCGAGATCAACGTCACCTCGCTGGTGGACGTGTGCCTCACCCTGCTGGTGATCTTCATGATCACCGCGCCCATGCTGCAGGGCGGCGTGGAGGTGAGCGTGCCCCGCGCGCGGACGCAGTCCGTCCCATCGAATGAAGGCGTGATCGTCACCGTGGACCGGCAGGGCGCGGTGTTCATCGGCCAGCAGCCGGTGCGCTGGGACGAGTTCGAGCACCGCTTTCCCGAGGCCGTCCGCGCGGCGGGAGCCAGGAACGTCTACCTTCGCGCCGACCAGGGGGTGCCGTACGGCCGCGTGGTGCAGGTGCTGGGGGCGATGAAGGCGGCCGACGTGGCCACCGTGGGCCTGATCGCCGAGGAAGAGAACCCGGGAGGGCGATAGATGGAGGTGCGTGGGCGTGGTGCGCGGGGGGTGCGGCGCGAGCGGATGTGGCTCGCGGCGGCCGGATCGCTCGCCCTGCACGCGCTGATCATCGTCGTCCTGCTGGCGGCGGAAGGCTTCGGCAAGCCGAAGAAGCCCGAGCCGCGGATGCGCTCGTACGCCGTCAACATCGTCTCCCCGCCGCCCACCCTGCGCGGCCCCCCGCCCGCCGAGGCGCCCGCGCCCAACGTGGGCGGCAACACCGCGCCTGCCCTCGCGGCTCCCCCAGCCGCGCCACCTGCCGCTCCGACCCCGGCGCCCCCCGCCGCGCCGAAGCCGGCTCCGGCGCCCGCTCCACCCGCGCCGCCGAAGCCCGCGCCACCCGTCCCGAAGCCGGCCGTCGCGCCGCCGAAGGAACCTGCGCGCACTCCCCAGCCTACAACCCCGCAGCCGCGCCCGGCTGCCACGCCGCCGCGCCCCGCGTCACCGCGTCCGTCCACACCGCCCGCGAACCAGCGTCCGGCGACGCCGCCGCCCGCGCGTCCGTCTACTACGACGGCGGCGGGGACGAACCGGACGACCACGACGCCCAAGCCGAACGCCGCCGGGCCAACCGAACGGCGCCCGGGCGCATCCAATGGTCCGGGAAGCGGGGCAGCCAGCGCGGGAACGGGGACGCGGGGTGCGCCAACCGGACGGAATCCCAATCCCAACTCCGCGGGCGGCGAGGGGCTGAACGTGTCGCAGCGCGGCGCGGAGTGCCCCAGCGCGGGCTACTGCGAGAACATCGAGCGCCAATTGCTCCGCTTCTTCCGCCGCCCGGAGGGGAATAACGGCTCAGCTGAGGTGTGCTTTACCATTCTGCGCGACGGCTCAACGGCTGACGATATTGAAGTCAAGCGCGTGCGCGGCGGCTTCGCGTTCCGCATGGCCGTGCAGGAAGCGGCTGAGCAAGCTGGGCTGCGAAAAGCCTTCGGAGCGCTCCCGCGCGGATTTGGTGCCGACGAGATCCGATTCTGCGTAGCTATCACCCCCGAAACTTGAAGAATCTGCGATTGCGTTCCATCACCCGCGCTTTGCCACTGTTGCTCGCCGCCGCGGCCCTGCTGCCGCGCGCCGCCAGCGCCCAGAACGACACCACACCCGTCGTGCGCCTCAGGATGACGTACGAGGCGCAGTATTCCCCCGGCTTCGTGGTGCTCCCCTTCGCGGGCGATGACGGGGCGGACGCGCGCGCCATCGTGCGCCGCGACCTGGAGTTCAGCGACCGCTTCGAGATGAAGGACCCGCCCGCCGGCACCCCCGCGCCCGGCGACCGGCCCGACGTATCCGCCTGGCGCGACCGCGGCGCCGACTGGGTGCTGGCCGGCACCGTGGACGGGTCCACGCTCAAGCTGACGCTGTACGACGCCGTGTACGGGCAGGTGAAGGGGAGCGGCACCTTCGGCCTGGGCGCGCGCGGAGGGCGCGGCTACCGGATGGCGGTGCACTCCGCCAGCGACGCCGTGGTGCGCTGGGCCACGGGGCAGCCGGGGATGGCCGCCACGCGCATCGCCTTCGTCACCGCGGGGCGCGGGTCCAAGGAGATCTACACGGTCGATTCCGACGGCGAGGGGGTGAGCCGCGTGACCGGTGACGGCTCCATCGCGCTCTCGCCCGCGTGGTCGCCGGATGGGCGGCGGATGGCATACACCTCCTTCAAGCGCGGCGGCCCGGCGCTCTTCGAGCGGGATTTGACAACGGGGAGCGAGCGTGTGGTGAGCGAGCGCGACGGCATCAACATCACTCCCGCCTATTCACCGGATGGGCGGACGATCGCGTTTGGCGCCACCATGGGCGGCAACACCGAGATCGTGCTCTCCAGCGGCGGCGGGGGGCTGCGCGCGCTCACCGAGAGCCGGCGGTACGAGAACCTGTCGCCCACCTTTAGCCCCGACGGGGGGCGGATCGCCTTCGTGAGCGACCGCCTGGGCGAGCCCGCGGTGTACGTGATGGACGCGGGCGGCGGCGAGCCGCGCGTGGTGAGCGACTACACCTATGGCCGCCGCGGCTACTCCACTTCGCCCGACTGGTCGCCCGTGGGGCCGTGGATCGCGTATTCCTCGCGCGTGAACGGCGTGCCGCAGATCGTGATCGTGGGCGCGGACGGCCGGGGCGCGCGCCTGCTCACCGACCGCGGGCGCAACGAGGACCCCAGCTGGGCGCCGGACGGCCGCCACCTGGTCTTCGCCAGCCCCAACCGCGACGGCGGCGGCCTGTTCGTGCTCGACACGGTGACGGGGAAGGTGCGGACGCTGGTGGGCGGGCGCGGCTTCGGGCTCCCGGCCTGGTCGCCGCCGCTGGCGCGGGCAGCCGGGAGCGGTTCGGGGCAGTAGCGGCCGGGGAGCGGGCGCGGGTTGTGGGGGCGAATGAATTCGCGGCAACAACCACACGAAGTCCGCCTTCGCGGACTACCGGCCGCGGCGCGGGCGAGATGATGGGACGCGGCACAGGCTCCGTGGAGTCGCACGCAGCTGCTCGCGCGCTCCGGCCACGCTGAAGCCCGTCATGCACCGCTGGCCGCAGGGCGAACGATCGTCCCTCCCCCAGGCTGTTTTTGGGGGAGGGACAGGCGAGGAACGAGCCAGGGAGAGGGCCCCGCGGGGCCGCGGATGATCGAGAAGTTCGGACCCACACCGAGGATGGGAGGAAACACGATGAAGCTTCGCCACGCAGCCGCGCTGCTGCTGGTTCCGCTGGCAATCGCCGGGTGCAAGAAGAAGCCGCAGAGCAACCCCGAGCCCTACAACAGCAGCGCCACGGGGACGATCGCGAACGATGGCCGCGCACGCGCCGACTCCATGCGCGCCGACAGCATCGCCCGTGCCGAGCGTGAGCGGGCCGACCGCGAGCGGCTCGAGCGCGAGGCCGCCGCGAGCGTGGCGCGCGAGGCGCTCACCGACATCGTGTTCTTCGAGTACGACAGCGACGAGATCACCCAGAACGCCGAGCAGAAGCTCGACGCCAAGGCCGCCGTGCTGCGCGCCAACCCGGGCGTGCGGCTG
>DASSJS010000131.1:0-53722 GCA_035691085.1 Longimicrobium sp. | reverse complement strand
CAGCGCCCGGGTGGTAAGGGCCAGGCCGATGCGCGCGTCGTCCGCCATCCACCCCAGCCGCTCGCGCGGGTACGCGGGGTCCAGCGGCACGTAGGCGCCGCCGGCCTTGAGGATGGCCAGCAGCGCCGTCACCAGCGCCGGCGTCCGCTCCAGGCACACGCCCACGCGCACCTCGGGCCCCACGCCGCGCACGCGCAGGTGGTGGGCAAGGAGGTTGGCGCGCGCCTCCAGCCCGGCGTACGACATCTCCTTCCCATTGAAGACGAGCGCCGCCGCCGCCGGCGTGCGCGCCGCCTGCGCGGCGAACAGCTCGTGCACGCAGGCATGGGCCGGGTAGCCGCGCTCCGTGGCGTTCCACCCCGCCAGCAGCTCGCGCTCATGCGCCGGCGCCAGGGGGAGGGCGGAGAGGCGCGCGTCGGGGTCGGCGGCGATCCCGCGCAGCAGCACGCACAGGTGCTCCGCCATCCGCTCGATGGTGGGCGCGTCGAACAGGGCGGTCGCGTACTCGATGCGCGCGGCATGGCCGCCGTCGGCCGCGTCGATCGCCAGCGTCAGGTCGAACATCGACGTGCCGGGGTCCACCTCCAGCGGGACCAGGTCCACCCCGGCCAGGCGGAAGGGGCGCAGCGGGGCCTCGTCGAGCAGGAACATCACCTGGAACGCTGGGTTCCGGCTCAGGTCGCGCCGGGGGTGCAGTTCCTCCACCAGCCGCTCGAAGGGGAGCTCCTCGTGCGCGTACGCGCCCACCGCGGTGTCGCGCACGCGGCGCAGCGCCTCGCGAAAGGTGGGGTCGCCGGAAAGGTCGGTGCGCAGCGCCAGCGTGTTGGCGAAGAAGCCGACCACGCCCTCGGTCTCGTGGCGGCCGCGGTTGGCCACCGGCGTCCCCACCACCAGGTCGCCCTGCCCGGTGTGGCGGGCCAGCAGCGTCTTGAACGCGGCCAGCAGCACCATGAATGGGGTGGCGCCCTCGGCGCGACCCAGCGCCCGCAGCGCCTCCGCCGTCTCGGGCGGGAGCGGAAAGCGGTGCGTGCGGCCGGCGAACGACTGCACGGGCGGGCGCGGGTGATCCGCCGGCAGCTCCAGCGCCTCGGGGGCGCCGGCCAGCTTCTCGCGCCAGTAGCCCAGCTCCCGCTCCAGCACCTCGCCCCGCATCCGCTCGCGCTGCCACGCCGCGTAGTCGGCGTAACGCACCGGCAGCGCCGGCAGCTCCGCCTCGCCGCCGGTGACCAGCGCGGTGTACAGCGCCGCGATCTCGCGCACGATCACCGCGCGCGACCACCCGTCGCCCGTCAGGTGGTGCATGGAGAGGACGAGGACGTGCCGCTCGCCCGAGAGCCGCAGCAGGGTGGCGCGCAGCGGCGGCCCCGCCTGCGGGTCGAACGGCCGCGCGTGCTCGCGGCGGACCCGCGCCTCCACGGCCGCGTCGTGCTCCGCGGGCGAGGCCGCCTCCAGCGTCTCCATCTCCAGCGTCACCGGCATTTGCTCCGACACCACCTGCACCCACTCGCCCTCGTGCCGCGCGATCAGCGAGCGCAGCGCGTCGTGGCGCCCCACCACGCGCTCGATGGCGCGGCGCAGCGCATCCACGTCCAGCGCGCCGTCCAGGCGCGCGGCGCCCACCATGTTGTAGGCGGTGTTCGCGGGGTCCAGCTGAAGGAGGAACCAGAGCCGCTGCTGGGCGAACGAAAGCGGAAACGGACCCGCGCCCGGCAGCCGGGGGATGGCGGCGGCGGGCGCGCGCTCGCCTCCCGTGCCACGCACCCGCCGCATCAGTTCGGCGAGCTGCTCGGGAGAAAGCCGGGCGAGTCGTTCGGTGAGTTGGTCCATGTCCCCGGTTTCAGTCGATCGCGCGTGCGCCGGGAGCGTCTCCCGGCGGGCCAGCGTTCCCCGCCCGCACCTTCATCCAGCCTCGCCCGCCTCCCCGCCGTGCCAGACGGCACCCGCCCAGCGCACCGCGCCGTGTTCGTCCTCCCGCTACGCTACGCCCACCCCGGCCCAGGCCGGCGCGCGTGCCTCCGGGCGCCCCCCGTAGCCCTCTCCCCTGCCCTCCACGGTGATGCGGACGGCGTCACGGGCACGCTCGGCGGCGTGGGCGGCCTCACCGCCCCCTTCCATGCAGGCGATCACGTGGCCGATGCGGTCGCGGTCGTCGCCGTGCGCGGTGAGCGCGTCGCCCACCCGCGGGTACACGCTCACGCCGGTCACCCCGCGCTCCCCCAGCGCCGTGCTCAGCCCGGAGACCGCGGCCAGCCGCCCCGGCCCGGGCGGAAAGAGGAAGCGGACCGAGGCGTGGCCGCTGGCCAGCACGGCCAGCCCCGGCGCGCGCCCCACCACCAGGCGCAGCGTCTCGCGCACCAGGTCGATCCCCTGGGCGTGGCGCACCAGCTCGGGGATGAAGCCGACCGCCAGCCCCGGCGTGGCTTCGACCGCCACGGCCTGGCCGCCGCGCAGGCGCACCTCCCAGCGCAGCGGCCCCCACCCCAGCCCCAGGAGCTCGGTGGCGCGGAGGGCGGCGTTTGCCAGCAGCCGCTCCACCTGGGGCGCAAGCCGGGCGGGATAGTCGTGCCCCGCCTCGGCGAACCCCGGCGCGCCCGAGCGGTGGGTGCGGGCGATCCCCACTACCTTTCCCGAGAACACCTCCACCCCGAAGGCCTCCCCCGCCTCCAGCGGCTCCACCAGCACCCGGCGCCCACCGCCCATCCCCGAGGTGAGCAGCCACGCGGCGTGGGCGCGCACCTGGCCCGGAGAGGCGCACACCCGCGCCCCCGCCGTGCCGCCGCCCGCCGCGGGCCTCACCACCGCGGGGAAACCGAAGCCGCGCGCCGCGGCCACCGCCTCGCAGGCGGAAAGGGCGGTGCGGAAGGGCGTGGCCGGCATCCCGCCCGCGGCCAGCGTTTCGCGCTGCCAAGCCCGGTCGCGCGCGGTGCGCACGCGTGCCGCGACTGGCCCGGGCAGCCCCAGGTGCGCGGCCGCCTGGGCCGCGGCGGCGGCGAAGCGCTCCGCGCCACAGGCGATCCCCGCCACCCCGTCGTCGCCAAAGCGCGCGCGGGCCAGCGCCAGCAGCGCGTCGGCGTCCACCCGCGGCAGCACCACCACCTCGGGCGCGCCGGGGAGCCCGGCGCAGGCGCCCGCGCCGCGCCGCGTGGTGACCACCACGGGGTAGAAGCCCATGCTCCGAGCGGTCTGCGCCAGGCGCCGCCCCGTGCCGTCCGCGCCGCCCTCCACCAGCAGCACGGCCCGGCCGCCCGCGTGTCTCACGCGGCCACCCGCTCCCGGGCCGGCGCCGCGGGGGCCATCACCCGCGCCAGCTCGCGGCGCCCCCACCAGCAGCGCGCCCACGGGTCGTCGCCGTCGTGCGGCCGCTCCCAGGTCACCGGGGCGGCGGGGAGCACGTCGCGGCGCAGCCCCTTCTCCTCCAGCCAGGCGTTGTGGTAGACCGTGTCCTGGTAGCGGTAGCCCTCGTCGGGAAAGATCACGGCGCCCAGCGCGTCGGGGTTCTCGCGCGCCCACCAGTCGGCCACGAGGTACGCGGCGCCGCTGGTGGGGCCCATGAACAGCGCGTGGTCGCGGTGCAGGCGGCGCGTGGCGTTGAACGCCTCGGCGGCGCCCACCCAGTGCACCCAGTCGAACGCCGTGTGGTCCACGTTGGGCGGCAGCAGGCTGTTCCCCAGCCCGCGCAGCATCCGCCCGCCGCCCGCGTCGCTCTGGCCGAAGATCACGCTGCGGTGCGTGTCCACGCCGATGGTCTCCAGCTCGGGGAGAAGGAGGCGCAGGTACGACGAGATGCCGCACATCGACCCGCCCGAGCCCACGGTGCCGATCAGGCAGTCGATGGCGCCGGCGGCGTGCGCCAGCTGCTCGGCGCAAGGGGCGTAGCTCCCCGGGTTGTGGGGATTGCTGTACTGCCGCGGGCAGAAGCTTCCCGGGTTCTCTTCCAGCACCCGTTCGAGCACCGCGAGCCGCGCCTGCTGGTAGCCTCCCGTGGCCCCCGGCTGGCGGACGATGTGCACGGTGGCGCCCAGGTCCTCGAGCCGGCGCTGCAGCGGCGCGTCGATGGCCGGGTCGCTCACCAGCGTGAGCGGGTGCCCGCCCAGCCGGGCCACCATGGCCAGCGCCAGCCCGAAGGTGCCCGAGGTGGTCTCGGCGATCAGGCCGCCCGGCTCCAGCTCCCCTTCCTCCAGCGCCTTGCGGATGATGAAGCGCGCGGGGAGCAGCTTCATCAGCGGAAAGGCCAGCCCGATCAGGTTCGGCCGCAGCCACACGATGCGCGGGAGCGCGATGGCGTCCACGAAGTTGGCGTCGATCACGGATCCGCTCACGAAACATCCTCCGGGCTGCGGGCGAAGAGGGGGAACGGCCGGTCCACGCGCGGCCGCGGGAGGCGCCGCGGCGACGCGGGATGAACCACGCACCTAAACGGCCTTGGCGGTCGCGCTTCCTGAATGTGGTGGCAGGTGGAAGGGCAAGGGGCGCGCCGCCACCCACACATATGCGGAAACAAACTGATGGAGCGAAGAAACGCAGGATGCGCACGTGGTCGAGGTGTGCACACCGGTGCACGGTGCGCGTAATCGGCTGCACGGTCGCTCGCGGATGTGTGCATCGCCGGACACACCCGTTTCGGGATCTTCCTCGTCCACCTCCCCGGCAGCGCGGTCCGCGCCTTCGCGCGCGACCGACGATGGGGCGCAGCACTCAGGCTGAGGCTGGGCACGAGACCGGCGGGGGTTTCGTGCGGAGGCGGCGCGAGTGCGCGGAAGCCGGCAAACGTTGGTGGGACACGGAGCACCAGAGAACCAGAGCACCAGAGGGCTCGCTGCCGCCCCTCTGACCCTCTGACCCTCTGACCCTCTGACCCTCTGGTCCTCTGGTCCTCTGGTCCTCTGGTCCTCTGGTCCTCTGGTCCTCTGGTCCTCTGGTGCTCTGGGTCAGATCAACGCCACTCTGCCGGTTGAGACGAAGCCGTGGCAGGCAGATCGCCCCGACTGCCTCGGATTCCGGGTGGACAGGCGGACGGGCGGCGCGCTACCTTCCGCGCCGGTGCGTCACGAATCCCGCCTGCATTTCAACAGGACGTTTGCGATGGAGATCAGCCGGGTTCGCGCCGTGGTGACCGGCGCGGCGAGCGGAATCGGGCGGTGCCTGGCGCTGGAGCTGGCGCGCGGCGGCGCGGCCGTGATGGCGGGCGACATCAACGAGGCGGGGCTGCGCACGCTGGAGCACGAGGCGGCGGGGCTCCCCGGCTCCCTCTCCACCGCCGCGGTGGACGTGAGCCAGGAGCCCTCGGCGCGCGGGTTCGTGGAAGAGGCGGCGCGGCGGCTGGGGGGGATCAACCTGCTGGTGAACAACGCCGCCGTGCTGCTGGACGGCCGCCTGGTGACGCCCGACGAGGGGTGGGTCAAGAAGCTGCCGCTGGCGCAATGGAAGCGGGTGCTCGACACCAACCTCACCGGCTCGTTCGTCACCGCGCGCGAGGCGGCGGCGGCCATGCTGGAGAACGGCGGCGGGCCGGGGCTGATCGTGAACCTGTCGTCGGTGTTCCGCTGGGGGAACGAGGGGCAGACCGCCTACGCCGCGTCCAAGGGCGGGTTGGACGCCATGACCCGCTCATGGGCGATGGAGCTGGCGCCGCACGGGATCCGCGTGGCCGGCATCGCCCCGGGACTGATCGACACGCCCATCCTGGACAACATCGACCCCGACGTGCGCGCATCGCTGGTGGGCCGCATCCCCGCGCGGCGCATCGGCAGGCCGGAGGAGATCTGGCTGGCGCTGCGCTTCATCATTGAATGCGAGTATTTCAACGGGAGCATTCTGGAGGTGGATGGCGGGCTGGGGATGTGATCGGCGGCGGTGCCTGCCGCGGCATCGTTAACAGGTGCGCGAGTGCGTGAGTGCGCGAGTGCGTTCCGGATTCGGGGGAGGCCGGTTCTCGCGTGGTATCCCATCGCATTCCCGTATTGACGCACTCGCCACGACCCGCGATCCATCTACACGCGCAAGGCCCGGCATCTGCACGATGCCGGGCTTTTCTCGTTGCGCCACGCGTTCATCATCCGCTGGCCGTCCGCACCGTGGCGGACCGCCGGGGCGGCTGAAGCCACGGCTACGACAACGGAAAGCCTCCCCAATTGCGGAAGGCTTCACCCCAAGTGGGCGTGGCACCAGCGTGACGAGATACGTCCCTGCACGGTGACACTCCACGGACCTCGTGCCGCGCGCCAGCGCTGCGGCATGCACACGGGCCAGCAGTCCGCGAAGGTGGGCTTCGTGTAGTCGTTGCAGCGAATTCATTCGCCCCTTCTCCAAATCTGGCCCCCACGTCCCGCTGTCCACCGTTTGTTGAAAACCCGTTTCCGGTTTGTGCACGTAACTTGCGAAAAGGCAAAGAGTTGGGTGGATGGGGCGCGATTGGACGCGCATGGATGGGGAAACGCTGAAATGGGGAGGGACCGATGCGCAGACTGGCGATTCTGGGGGCGGTGGTGGCGGCGGCGGCGTTCGCGCCGGGGCGCGCGCACGCGCAGACGCAGGTGACGTGCGAGTCGGTGAACGGCCGGCAGAACGTGTGCAGCATGGACACCAGCGGCGGCGTGCGGCTGGTGCGGTATCTGAGCCTCACGCCGTGCGTGGAGGGGCAGAACTGGGGCGTTACGCGCGGGGGTATCTGGGTGAGCGGCGGGTGCCGCGGCACGTTCGCCACCAACGGCGTGGCGGCGGGGAGCGGGCGCTACGGCAGGTATGACCGCAACGGCCGCTACAACGACACGTACGACAACAACAACTACGGCAACACCTGGAACAACAACGCGCTGGCCACCGCCGACAACCTGTGCCGGCAGGCCATCCGCCAGCGGCTCGGCAACCGGCGGCTGAGCACCTCGGTGCTGCAGAACAACAACCGCAACAACGTCCGCCTCGCGTGGCAGTCGTCCAACGGCCACGCCGGCACCTGCCGCGTGAACCGCAACGGCAACGTGACGGTGTCGATGGAGCGGTAAATCTTCCCTTCGGGGATGGATCGGGGCCGCGGCGCGAGAGGCGCCGCGGCCTCATCTTTTTCCGTGGCGGGAGCGGCGCGGTCAACAGGTGCGCCAGTGCGTGAGTGCGCGAGTGCGTTTCGGGACCGGAGCGGGGACGGCTCTCGCGTGGAACCACAACGCACTCACGCACTAGCGCACTCACGCACCTGTTTCCCTTGCACCCGATGGTATATGTTACTAACTTGGATACACATTCGCACCCGGAGCCGATCTTGGTCGCCAGCAGCCGTTTTGCCGTCGCCGTGCACATCCTCACCCTCCTCGCGCAGAGCGGGGGGGAGCCGGTCACGTCGGAATACATCGCGGGGAGCGTGAACACCAACCCGTCGCTGATCCGGCGGATGCTGTCGCAGCTGCAGCGCGCGGGGCTAACCACCTCGCAGCTCGGCACCGGCGGCGGCGCGTTGCTGGCCAGGCCGGCGAGCGAGATCACGCTGCTCGACGTGTACCGCGCCGTGGACGAGGGCGAGCTGTTCGCCATGCACCGCGAACAGCCCAACCCCGCCTGCCCCGTGGGCCGGAACATCCAGGCCGAGCTGCACGGCCGCTTCGACTCCGCCACCCGCGCCATGGAGCTCGAGCTCGCCCGCACCACCATTGCCCAGATGCTGCACGGCATCACCGGGCGCGGACAGGCCGATCAGGCGGCGTAGCGCTTTTTGTTGCTCGCGTGTGTTACCCACTTGGTAACACACTTGCATGGACGGCTCGCCGTGGGCCTGCCAGTCACTACCTTGGGGAGAGAAGACGATGAAGATCGTGGTCTTTGGCGTTACCGGGAACATCGGCCGCCGCGTGGCCGCCGAGGCGATCCAGCGCGGGCACCAGGTGGTCGGCGTCACGCGTGACCCGGCGAAGTCCGAGCCCGTGCCCGGCGTGTCGCTCGTCGCCGGCGACGCCACGGACGCGGCGAGCGTGGCCCGGGCAGTGCGCGGCGCCGACGCGGTGATCAGCGCCGTGTCGCCGCGCCCGGGCACCACCGGCAGCGCGCCCAGGCTGGTGGACGCCGCGCGGGGGCTGATCGCGGGGCTGAAGGAGGCGGGCGTGCGGCGGCTGATCGTGGTGGGCGGCGCGGCGACCCTCGAGGTTGCGCCCGGCGTGATGCTGCTCGACGCCCCCGGCTTCCCCGACGCGTACAGGGCCGAGGCCATCGAGGGCCGCGACTCGCTGAACGTGTACCGCACCGAGGCCGAGGGGCTGGACTGGACCTTCGTGAGCCCCGCCGCCGAGATCGGCCCCGGCGAGCGCACCGGAAGCTATCGAACCACCATCGACCAGTTCATCACCGACGAGCAGGGCCGCAGCCACATCTCGTACGACGACTACGCCGTGGCCCTGCTGGACGAGGCCGAGAAGCCCCAGCACATCGGCCGCCGCTTCGGGGTGGCGTACTGAGAGGCGCCGCGGCGGAGGACGGCACGGCTAACAGGTGCGCGAGTGCGCTAGTGCGTGAGTGCGTTTGGGTCCCGCACGGAGATGGCTTCCGCGCCGGACCCAAACGCACTCACGCACCCGTGCAGTTCCCGCACTAGCGCACCTGTTAGCGGTTCCTACCAGTGCGCGAAAATCTGCGACAGCGTATAGATCACCAGCCCCGCCAGCCCACCGACCAGCGTGCCGTTGATGCGGATGAACTGAAGGTCCTTGCCGATCTGCAGCTCGATCTTCCGCGTCGTATCCTCCGGGTCCCAGGCGGCCACGGTGCTGGAGATCAGCTCGGCCACCTCGCCGCGGTACTGCTCCACCACGTAGAGGACGGCGCTCTCGATCCAGCCGTCGACCTTCTCCATCAGCTCCGGGTCGTTGCGCATCGACTCGGCGAAGCGGTTCACCGCGGCGGCGATGCGGCGGCGGAACTCGCTCCCGGGGTCGGCGGCGTGCTTCAGCACGCTGGCCTTCAGGTCGCCCCACAGGCTGGCCGAGTAGCCGCGCACGGCCGGGTGCTGCAGCAGGTCTTCCTTCAGGTGCTCGCCGCGCTCGATCATCTCGGGGCTGGTGCGCAGCTTCTCGATGAACTCGCCCATCGCCTCGTTGTAGCGGTGCCGCAGCGGGTGCTCGGGGTTCACCGCCACCTCTTCCAGCGTGTGCTCCACGCCGGTGATGATCTTCTGGTAGATCTTCTCGTCGATGGGGCTGGGCACCCACCACGGCAGCTCGTCGCGGATGCGCTGGCGCAGCCCCTCGCGGTTCTCCTCCACCAGGCGGCCCACCAGCCGCATCGCCGAGTCGAGCAGCTCCTGGTGGCGGTTGTTGTGCGTCATCAGCGACAGCGCCTTCCCCATCAGCGGAGCCACCTGCGTGGCGCGAACGCGCTTGGCCACGCTGGTCTCGATCAGCTCCTGCACCTCCTCGTCCTTCAGCACCTGCACCAGCCCGCCGATGGACGCCGCAGCGTGCCGCCCCACGATCTCGCCGTGCTCGGGGAGCGCCAGCCAGTCGGCCAGCTTGTGCGCGATGCTGGCCTTCTGCAGCCGCACCCGGATCACCCCGGGGGAGAGGAAGTTGTTCTGGACGAAGTTGCCCAGGCTGCGGCCGATGCGCTCCTTGCGGTTGGGGATGATGGCCGTGTGCGGGATGCGCAGCCCCATCGGGTAGCGGAAGAGCGCCGTCACCGCGAACCAGTCGGCCAGCCCGCCGACCATCGATGCCTCGGCCGTGGCGCGCACGTAGCCCAGCCACGGCCAGCGCCCCTCCAGCACGCGCGTGATCACGAACACCACGGCGGCAATCAGCAGCAGCCCCGTGGCGCGGCGCTTCATCAGCTCCAGCTGCTCGCGCTTCAGTTCCTCGTCCTTCAGCGGCTGCAGCGCGATCCCCGCACCGTCCTGCGGCGCCGTCACCGGCGCGGCGGGCGCCGAGCGCTCGGCGGCCGGCGGCCTGGGTTCCACCCGTGTACTCAACTCGCAGCTCCGGACCCTGTATCGGCGGGGGTGATGTGGATCGATCCAGCCTGGGCGGCCCCCGGCCGCCCGCCCCGCCGTTCGCAAGCGGTGGAGGATGCGTGCCACCGCCGCGCAGGACAATACCTTCGGGCGGCGGGGAAAGATTCGGACTGCCAGGGAACAGGGAATAGGGAACAGGGAACAGCCTGCGGAGACCGCGCGCGTTCATGCCTTCCCCTCGCGTCGGCGGGACGGGGCGAGCAGATTCCGCTCTCCGCGCGCGCGGGGTGCGCGCGATGTGATTCGGGCCAGCAGGGAACCGGCGGGGGGATGATGAAGAGGATGGGAATGGCGATGGCGGCGTCCGTGTTGCTCGCGGGGTGCGCGCCGATGCGACAAGGCGAGGCGCCGGCGGCGAGCGGTGTGATGTCGGTGGGGTCGCCGGTGTACGCGCCGCGCCAGGTGCGGCAGCTTGCGGCGGACGTGCGCGTGGCGCGGGTGGCGCCGGGGCTGTGGGTGCACACCACCACCGCGCCGCCGGACCAGGGGATCGGCGCGTACCCGGCCAACGGGATGCTGCTGGAGACGGCGGACGGCTCGGTACTGATCGACACCGGCTGGAACGACGCGCAGGCGCGGACGCTGATGGCCTGGGCGCGCGACGCGCTGCACCGCCCCGTGCGCCGCGCCGTGGTCACGCACTATCACGACGACCGGACGGGCGGCATCAACGCCCTGCGCGGCGCCGGGGTGGAGGTGCGCGGCCTGGCGCTCACCCGCGAGCTGGCGCTGCGCGAAGGCAATCCCGCGCCCGATTCCGTGCCGGGCCTGGCGGAGCGGCCGTGGAGCGACCCCGCGGGGTTCGAGGTGCGCTACGCCGGCCCCGGCCACACGCGCGACAACGTGGTGGTCTGGTTCCCCGCCCAGCACCTGCTCTTCGGCGGCTGCATGGTCAAGAGCGACACCGCCACCACCGTCGGCAACGTGCGCGATGCCGACGTGGCCGCGTGGCCGCGCACCGTGGCCTCCGTCCGCGCCGCCTACCCGGCGGTTCGGCTGGTCGTCCCCGGCCACGGCCGGGTGAGCGCCCCCGACGCGCTTACGCACACCGAGCAGCTGATTGGCACGAAGGCACCGCGCGGATAGCTGCGGCGGGACATTCGTTTGATATCCGCGCCAACCAGACGACGTCATCCTGAGGAGCCGCCGCGCGAGCTTTTCGGCTGCACGGATCTGTGGCGGCGACGAAGGATCTATCGACGGGGCTCGGACCCGGGTTCTCGAAGCGCGCTGAGCCATCGGTCGATCGCCACACGAACGATGTCGCTAACGCGGCTATCGATCCTTCGCTCGCCGCCATGAATCCTTGCAGCCGAAGGATTTGGCCAGCGGCGACACTGATGGAAAGTGCCTGGGCCGGACTTCGCACCGGCGGCTGAAGCCGCAGCAACAACGACGAGAAGCCTCGCAAACTGCGCGAGGCTCCACCAGCCTGAACCTTGTGCGACCCCTTTCATCCTCTGGGGTGTGACGCGAATCCGAGATTGGCCGGCGAGCGAGCGTCAGGGCGCCGTCGTCCCCGCCGCCCCCGCCCCCGCCCCCGACGCTTCCCGGCTGAGCGCATCCACGTCCGCGTCGCGCTGCGCCGCGGCGGCGTTGGCGCTGTCCACACCCTGCTGCGCGTATCCCGGAGCCCTGCCCAGCGCGCCGGGGATGGCGGAGGTCGCCTTCACCATGTCGGCGGAATCGGGCGGCGGAGCGGAGGCCTTCTGGTCACTGCCGCCGCCGCACGCCGCCAGCAGCAGCGTGGCAACGGGCACGGCGAATCGGGCGATGCGGATCATCGGTGTTCGGGGTGGGGAGGATGGACGGACGGTTGCGGAGTGTGGCGGCAATCTGATCGATCCACGACGCCTTGGGCAAGCGCGCACGGGTGGCGCTTCAACACGCCCGCAGATGCAGAGACCCCCGCCCGGCGCTCGGCCGCGGGCGGGGGTCTCGCTTCGTGCCTCGGTACCGTGGAGGGGGTCAGCCGCCCACGGGCACGGTGCCGTCCACGGGGAAGCCGCAGAAGGTGCCGGAGAGCTGCACCGTCTGGGTGCCGGCCACCAGGTTGGCGGTCACATTCACGGTGCAGCGGCCTGAGTTGCCGTCGCCGCGGCTCCAGGTGAACGCGCCGGCCTCGGTGAGCTGGAGGGCCGTCAGCCCGGCCGGGCCCGACGCGGCGTTCAACGCCACGTCGATCCTGGGGTCGCCGTTGAGCGTGAAGGTGGAGCCGTCGTCGGCCTTCACGGTGCAGCCCTGGTGATTGAGCGCCAGGTTGGCCTGCAGGGTGCCCGTGCGAGCCGTGGCGTTCGCCGCGCCCACGAGCGTTCCTCCCACGGCCACGTTCCCCGACGGGGTGCACGGCTGCGTGGTGTTGAACGTGAACGAGAAGCTGCCGCTCCCCGCCGCGTCCATGCTGCGCGCGCCCCGCGCGCCGGCCGGCACGCTGCCGTTGGCGTAGGTGGAGGCGCTGGCCAGCATCGCGCGGCTGAGCGAGGCGGCCTGTGTGGCGGTGAGCTTTCCGTCGCGCACGCCGGTGGCGCCACCCGCGTCGCAGGCGGCGAGCGCGGCGGTGGTGGCCAGCGCGGCAAGGGCGAGCAAGCGCTTGCGCATGGGAAACGTGCTCCTGCAGTCAGTCAGGGGATGGGGCCGGCGGAAACGCCCGGCGCATCGAATCTAACCACGCTCGCCGTTCCGCGGTAGCAGAGCCTGTCCATCACCATGATTTGCGACGCGCCGGGGTAGCACCTCGGCCCGGGCGGCCGGAGGCATTCGCTGCCCGGACGCCGCTCCGCGGTCAGGGATTGGGGCAGCGCACATCCGCTGGCTCACAGAGAATGGACCGATCCATCCGGTTGCCCCACGCGATGTAAGGAAAACGCTGACACATCCCGAACGGAGGGAGATTATTTTCGACCATAAACATGGCTGAGCCGGCGGGCGGTCATCGTCCCCCGATCCCGCCGCTCATCCCGTCCCCCGCCCCCACCGGCGGCCATCGCTTCGTCCAGCCATCCTCCGGCCCATCATCCGCTCCGCGTCGCCCCACCGACATCCGCGCGTGGAGACGGGTGCCCTGGACACGTCCCCCCATTCCGAGGCTGCCGCCCGGGGCACCGGCAGCCGTCGGTGCGTGAGCGCCCCCGCCGGGCCATGCCCGACGCCACCGGCAGCAGCGAGGTGAGTGATGCGAGTAGCTTTCGCCGGATGCCACGAGTTGAGCTGGCATTGCCTTCGGGTGATCGCGGAGCTGTGCCGAACGCACGGGGACGAGCTGGTGGCGGTGTTCAACCTGCCGCCCGAGGCGGGCGCGAGCCACTCGGCCTACGTGGAGTTCCATGGGCTCGCGAACGAGTTCGGCTTTCCCGAGCACGCCACCCGCAACCTGGGCTCGCCCGAGAACCTGGAGCTGCTGCACGGCCTGCGGCTCGACGTGCTGTTCATCATCGGCTGGCACCGCATCGTTCCGCAGGCGGTGATCGACTCGGCGCGGTACTGCCTGGGGCTGCACTCGTCGCTCCTTCCCCGCAACCGCGGCAGCTCGCCCATCAACTGGGCCATCATCCACGGCGAGCGCGAGGGCGGGATGACGCTGTTCCACCTGGCCGCCAGCGTGGACTCGGGTGACATCGTGGCCCAGAAGGCGTTTCCGATCGGCCCCGACGACACCTGCAAGGACGTGTACGACCGCGCGACCGTGGCGTCGGTGGAGCTGCTGCGGGAGAACTGGGCCGCGCTGCGCGAGGGGAACGTCGCGCGGATCCCGCAGGACGAGGCCGCCGCCACCCTCAACCCGCGCCGCAAGCCGCAGGACGGCGAGATCGACTGGAACCGGAGCGCCCAGGAGCTGCAGGACTGGGTTCGCGCCCTTACCCACCCCTACCCCGGCGCGTTCACCACGCTGCGCGGAAAGAAGCTCCTGGTGTGGCAGGCGCGCGCCGTGGACGAGCCGTGCGACGCGCCGCCGGGGGTGGTGATCTCCACGCACAACCACGTGCGCGTGGCCACGGGGCGCGGCGTGCTGGACCTGGGCGTGCTCCAGTTCGTGGGCGAGCGCGAGTGCCCCGCGCCTGTCTTCGACAGCGTATACGGACTGCGTCCCGGCGAACGGATCGCCGAGCCCGGCACGGCAACCCAGGCGGGGGATTGACCGCCTCGAGCACTGCGGCCCTCCGGCGCCCCCGCGCCGGAGGGCTTCCTTCATGTCCGTGGCGGCGCTCGGGCGATCTTGCGGCCTGCGTCGCCCTGATTCAGACACGGAGGGCACGGAGGACCACGGAGGACACGGAGAACCGCGCCCCGGATGATCGAGGAGCCGTGAGCCAGAGAACCGGAGAATCGGCCGCGAAGCCCCTGGTGCTCTGGTTCTCTGGTGCTCTGGGTCCAATCAACGTCACTTTCCCGTCGAGGCAAAGCCGCGGACGGCTACCAGCCAGCCCGCGGTCTTTCCACCTTCATGGCGCCGCGTTCCTCCACGGTGGAAGGCTCGGGAGTTGCGGAAGGAGCGGGTTTCCCAGCCGGATGTATTCGTTGCAACGGAGAACGGGCGGATGCAGAACGATGAACGGTGCCCCGTGCGCGTGCTGGTGTTCGCCGCGTCGCTGCGGGAGGGGTCGCTGAACCAGCGCCTGGCCGAGCTGGCCGCCCGCGTGGTGGAGGCCAACGGCGGCGAGGTGGAGCGCGCGCGCATGGCCGACTTCGACTGCCCCAGCTACAGCACCGACGCCGAGGCCGCGAGCGGCATCCCGCTGGGCGCCGAGCGGCTGCGCCAGCGCCTGATCGAGGCGGACGCGTTCATCATCGCCGCCCCCGAATACAACGCGTCCATGCCGGGGTACCTGAAGAACGCCATCGACTGGGCGTCGCGCTTCCGGCCGCAGCCGTTCAACGGGCGCCAGGCGCTGCTGATGAGCGCGTCGCCGTCGATGGCGGGCGGCAACCGCGGGTTGTGGTCGCTGCGCATTCCGCTGGAGCACCTGGGCGCGCGGGTGTACCCCGACATGTTCTCGCTGGCGCAGGCGCACCAGGCGTTCGGCGCCGACGGCAACATCGCCGACGAGATGCTGCGCAAGCGCTTCGAGAGCACCCTGGAGTGCTTCCTGGAGCTGGTGGAGGCGGCCAAGCACTACCCCGCCATCAAGAAGCAGTGGGTGGAGTTCCTGGGCGAGCGCCCCGACCCCGCCACCGACCGCGTGGAGACCAGCCCCGCGCAGGCGGCGTAGCGCCCCGTCTCCATCGCCGCTTCATCGACGGCCGCCCCCTCGCATCCGGGGCGGCCGTCCGCGTTCTCCCCCGGTGTCCCATCCAGGGGAGAAAACCGGCCCCGCGACGTCCCAAATCTGGGGCGCTGGTGCCCCAGGCCAAGCTTCATGCCAGGGGACCATTCCGTTTCGATGTCGATCAACTGATTGCGGCACAACGACTTGCAAGATTATTGAAACCAGCCGAAACCGCCCTCGTAACATTCCCTCCAAGTGAAGCGGGGAACTCCCCCACATCACCAGCGGACACAACGCCCCGGCAGGACCGGGGTCGTGCACCAGACGGTCCGCAACGAGTGACCCTGGAACCTGGAAATGTTCTCGATCAAGCGGGTTGTGCCTGCTTTCGCTTTCTCCGTGATGTTCGCTGGTCCGGCCGCCGCGCAGCAGGGGCCGATGGAGCTGGTGGTCAACATCCCGTCGGGCCGGCTGGACGTGATGCAGGGTGGGGAGCGGGTGAAGAGCTTCCCGGTGAGCGTGGGTACCGCGATGCATGCCACCCCCACGCACGAGGGCACCATCCGCCGCGTGGTGATGAACCCCACCTGGACGCCGCCGCCCGACGCGGCGTGGGCCCGCAACGAGACGCCCAAGGGCCCGGGGTGGGGGAACCCGATGGGGCGCGCCAAGCTGCACCTGTTCAGCGACATCTACGTGCACGGCACGCCGTCGGGGAACGAGCGGCGGCTGGGCACCCCGGCCAGCCACGGCTGCATCCGGATGGCCAACCGCGACGTGCTGGAGCTGGCGCAGATGGTGTTGGCGGCCGACGGCGGCGCCAGCGTGAGCCCCACCACGGTGCAGGCGCTGATCCGGAACCCCAGCGCCACCCGGGAGGTGAGCCTTGCCGGCCGGGTGCGGGTGCGGGTGATCTACCGCCTGACCGAGGTGGATGGTGACAGCGTGACGCTGCACCCCGACGTGTACCGCCGTGCCGGCGCCGGGTACGCCCAGCGCGTTCGCCTGGAGCTGGAGGCCGCCGGCGCCGACGCCGCCCCGGTGATGGCCCGCATCGCCAGCGTGACCCGCTCGCCGGCCACCGCGGTGCGCATCCCCCGCGGCGAGTTCGTGCTCCCCGAGCGCCAGGCGCCCGACACCACGGTGAACATGGGGACGACGACGGTTGCCGCGGCCCCGGCCCCGGTCTCGGCGGGCACCGCGAGTGGTGTGGTGGCCCTGCAGCGGTAAACGGCGGTACGAGGAGTACGGGGTACGAAAGTACGAGGCACGGGGTACGAAAAGACACGGCGGGCGGCAGATGATTCTGCCGCCCGCCGGTCGTTTCGGGTGGAATCGCTTCAGCGCGTGGCGGCCAGGCGCGCGACCTGGCCGGATGCGCTGGAGAGGATGAGCGCGCCGTCGGTGATCCGCCAGCTACGCGTCTCGTCGAGGGCGCGGAGGAAGGCGGTCTCCTGCCGGGTCAGCGCCTCGTCCACGCAGGCGCGGCGGGTGGAAGCGAGCGGGCCCAGCTGCAGCGATCCCCCGCTGAGCGTGTACGAGCCGCCGTACTGGTTGCAGCCGGCGTTGCCCGATGCGCGCTTCTCCGCCGCGTCCAGCCGCAGCGTGGGGCCGGCGAGCGAGCCGATCGGCCGCGCGGCCTGCCCGCCCACGTCCACCAGCGTCCACGTGGTGTTCTCCAGCGCCACCGCCTGCTCCCCCGCGGACGGCGCCGTGGCGGGCACCCGGTCTGGCGATCCCGGCATGGTGCACGCTCCCAGGGTAAGGGCCAGCCCCAGCCAGCGGACAGAACGGCCCGCCTTGATGTTCATCCGTCGCATCCGCATCTCCTCCGATCCTTTCTCGTCGTCCCGATCTCCAACCTCGGAAAGTAACACCCTCGCGAGCCCCGCGCAGTTCCATCATCCCCCCAAAAAAGCAGACTGCCGGGTCCGCGGAGATGATCCACGCCCCCGGCAGTTCCGTACCTCCGTACCTCCGTACCTCCGTACCTCCGTACCTCCGTACCTCCGTACCTCCGTACCTCCGTACCCCCGTACCCCCGTACCCCCGTACCCCCGTACCCCCTCAGCGGATGACGCCGCTGCCGCTGTAGCGGTCGAAGCCGACACCCAGGACCTGGCGCGAGTAGCCGTTCTCGGGGTTGCGGCCGCGGCGCAGGTCGCGGTCCACGGCGCCGTCGCCGCGGTTGTAGGCGAGCAGGGCCAGCTGCAGGTCGCCGTCGTACTTGCCGATCAGGCCGTGCAGGTAGCGGAAGCCCACGCGCAGGTTGGTGCGCGGCGCCAGGATCCCCTCGTGCGTCAGGCTGCGGTCGAAGATCCGGGCGGTGCCGGGCATCAGCTGCGTAAGGCCCAGCGCGCCCACCCGGCTGCGCGCCCGCGGGTTGAACGCGCTTTCCACGCGCACCAGCCGGAAGGCCAGCTCGGGGTCGATCCCCTCTTCCTGCGCGGCCTGGTGGATCTCGCGGGCCAGGTCGTTGTTGATGCGGTAGCGCAGCGCGAAGGCGAACGGCCCGCCGTTCAGCTCGCGGAAGCGCCGCGCCTCGTCGCGCAGCCACGCCCAGAACTCGCGCGAGAAGGTGCGCTCGGGCGGGCGCTGCGTGGTGTGCGCGCTGTCCACGCGCACCCCGGCCAGGCGCGGCCCGCGGCCCTGCTGCGAGCCTGCGGGCACCACCGTGGCCGCCAGCATCGCCGCGCACAGCGCGGCGCTCGCGGGGCGCCGGAGCGCGCGCATATGTAACATGGGTTCCGTCTTCCCCAAGGTCTTCACCTCCGTCTGAGTTGGGTTCAACGGGGCGCCAAGGTGCGACGCGCTTCGCCCCGCGTCAACCCTTCGGGTTTCGCGCAACGACATGCGTTTGCGCGAGATGCCCAGGTTTCGCTGACAAAACGGGTGAGATGAAGGGAGGATGAGGAGGTGCTGGCAAGCGGCTTCGGCCGGTGGAACCGGACGGACGGGCGGATGAATCCGCGGCAACAACGGCCCGAAGTCCGCCTTCGCGGACTCCCACACGCGCATCCGTGCGTTTGTGACTGGCGGCGGCGCATGCCGCGGCGAGCCCCCCTCCCCCGGCCCCTCCCCCCGCTGCGCGGGGGGAGGGGAGAACAGCAACAGAAACTGCGCGGATGTTGAGGAATCATTGCGAGATGATGTGCTCCCCCTCCCCCGCGGAGCGCGGGGAGGGGGCCGGGGGAAGGGGGCCGCCGCGGAACGCGCCGCCGCCTCTCCTCCGCACCCTCACCCCCCGTCACCACTCCTTCGCTTCCTCCTCCTCGCCTTCGTCCTCATCCTGCTCGTCGTCGTTCCCCCGCCGCTCGTTCGGCCGCGCGTCGGCCTCGGTGCGCAGGGGCTCGGGGCGAACCTCGCCCAGGCGCTTGGCGCGCAGCAGGGCGTTCAGACGCGGCAGGTCGTCGCGCACGGCGGCGTCGAGCGCGGCGAGCTGCGCGTCGATGCGGCGCGAGAGGTCGTTGAACACCTCCACCGTGGACGCGGTGGGCGCGGCCTGGGCGCTCTCGATGATCCCCATCAGCGCGGCCATCTTGTTGTTCAGCCGGATCGGATAGTTGAGCGGATCCTGGCTGCTCTGCAGGCGCGGGTTGTAGAGCGAGTCCTCGATCACCGCCAGCCGCTGCTTCAGCGCGTCGGCGGCGGCGCGGATGGCCGGGTCCTGCGTACGCGCCAGCCGCTCGTCCACCTGCTGGCGGATCCCGCGGATCAGCAGCACGCCGCGGTTGGCGGCGCTCGTCTTCTCGCGCACCTGCATGGCCAGGGCGAACTGCGCCCGCAGGTCGGCCTCGCTGGGGCTCAGCCGCGGGTCGGTGACCACGCGGAAGTCCTCGGTACCCGCCGGCCGCCCATCCACCGACAGCCGCACGCGGTAGCCGCCGGGGAGGGCGCGGGGGCCTACGAGCCGCGCGGCCCACATGATGAGGCCGGGGAAATCCTCGGCGCCGGGGTAGCGCAGGTCCCAGGTGAACCGGTTGAGCCCCGGCTTCACCGACAGCTTCGGATCGCGCGGCCGCGCGGGCGAATCCTCGTCATCGTCGTCCTCGTCCCCACCGCCGGCGGGGCGGCCGGCGCGCGCGCTGTCGGCCGGGGTGCCGGTGAAGGTGCGGATCACGGCGCCGCTGGGGTCCATGAACTCCAGCGTCACCTGCCGCGCCGGCCGGGGGAGCGCGTAGTAGACGCTCACCCCGCGCCCCGTGCGCACCGCGTCGGACGGGCGATAGAGGCGCGCGGCGGTGGCCGGCGCGGGCGCGGCCGTCATCTGCCGCAGCGGCGAGATGTCGTCCATCACGTAGAACGAGCGGCCGTGCGTGGCGATCACCAGGTCGTTGTCGCGGATCACCAGGTCGGGCACCTGCGTGTCGGGCAGCCCCCGCCGCAGCGACTGCCAGTGCGCGCCGTCATCCCAGCTGGCATGGATGCCGTGCTCGGTGCCGGCGAACAGGAGGCCGGGGCGGGTGGGGTCCTCGCGCACGGCGCGCACGTAGTCGCCATCGGGGATGCCGGTGGTGATGCGCGTCCACGTGCGCCCGAAGTCCTCGGTGCGCCAGGCGTACGGCGCCAGGTCGCCCATCTGGTAGCGGTTGGCGGCCACGTACGCCTTCCCCGCCGCGTGCGGGCTCGCCTCCACCAGGCTGATCCGCGCGAAGTCGCCGGTCCCCGGCGGCGTCACGTCGGTCCAGCTGCGCCCGCCGTCGCGGGTCACGAACACCTTGCCATCGTCCGACCCCGTCCAGATCACCAGCGAGTCGCGCGGGCTGGGGGCGATGGAGAAGAGCGTCGCGTACGTCTCCACCCCCGTCTGGTCGAGGGTGATCGGGCCGCCGCTGGGGCCCATGGTGCGCGGGTCGTGCCGCGTCAGGTCGGGGGAGATGCGCGCCCAGCTCTGCCCCTCGTCGGTCGACTTCCACAGGTGCTGCGAGCCGACGTACATCACCCGCGGGTTCTGCGGGCTGAGCACGATGGGGAACGTCCACTGGAACCGCTCGCGGATGTCCGCCGACGAGTGGCCCATCGGGTTCTCGGGCCACACGTTGATCGTCCGCCGCTCGCCGGTGCGCCGGTCGAAGCGGGTGAGCAGGCCGCCGTAGCTGCCCGCGTAGTAGATGTCGGGGTTGTCGGGGCGCGCGGCGATGTAGCCGCTCTCGCCGCCGCCCACCGGGTACATCTCGCGCCCGTTGCCGTTCACCGGCACGCAGATGGTGGTGTTGTCCTGCTGCGCCCCGCAGACGTGATACGGGTAATGCGCCGTCGTCGTCACGTGGTACAGCTGCGCGGTGGGAAAGTCCTGGTCGGTCCAGCTTTCGCCGCCGTTGAAGGAGACGTTGGCGCCGCCGTCGTTCGCCTCGATCATCCGCTTTCCATCCTCCGGGCTGATCCACAGGTCGTGGTTGTCGCCGTGGGGCACGCGGATGGGCTTGAAGGTGCGCCCGCCGTCGGTGCTCTTCTGGAAGGAGACGTTCAGCACGTAGACGGTGGCGGTGTCCTTCGGGTCGGCGTAGATGCGGCTGTAGTAGAAGGCGCGCTGGCGCAGCTTGCGCTCGTCGTTGGTCCGCGTCCAGGTCGCCCCGCCGTCGTCGCTGCGGAACACGCCGCCCTCGCGCGCCTCCACGATGGCCCACACGCGGTTGGGGTTCGCGCCGCTGACCGTGACGCCGATCTTCCCCAGCGTGCCGGCGGGAAGGCCGGTGTTGCGGGTGATCTCGGTCCACGTGGCCCCGCCATCGGTGCTGCGGAACAGCCCGCTCCCCGGGCCGCCGCTGCTGAGCGACCAGCTGGTGCGGCCCACTTCCCAGAGCGCGGCGAACATCGTGTCCGGGTGGCCGGGCGTCATCACCAGGTCCACCGCCCCCGTCCGCTCGTCGCGGAAGAGCGTCTTCTGCCAGCTGCGGCCGCCGTCGGTGGTGCGGAAGACGCCGCGGTCGGGGCTGGGCGCGTACGGGTGCCCCAGCGCGGCCACCCACACGCGGTCGCAGTCGGCGGGGTGGATGCGGATGCGGGCGATGGCCTGCGTGTTCCGCAACCCGATGTTGTTCCACGTCTTGCCGCCGTCCGTCGTCTTGTAGACGCCGTCGCCCTGCATGATGTTGCCGCGCAGCTCCGTCTCGCCCATCCCCACGTAGACGATGTCGGGGTTGGCCTCGCAGACGGCCACGGCGCCCACCGAGCTGCTGGTGAGCGCGCGATCGGTCATCGGCTTCCAGGTGGTGCCGGCGTCGGTGCTCTTCCACACGCCGCCGCCGGTGGCGCCGAACCAGTATTCCATGGGCCGGCGCGTGCTCCCCGCCGCCGCCTGCGAGCGCCCGCCGCGGTTGGGGCCGATGTTGCGCCAGCGCAGCGCCGCCAGCGTGGTGCTGTCCTGCGCCACGGCGGGGACGGCCGGCGCCTCGCCCGGGCGCGGCGAGGTGGCGCGGGCGCTGTCCTGCTGCGCCGCGAGCGACGCGGGAGCCAGGGCGAGCGCCGCCAGGAGCGCGCGCGGCAGGATGGCGCCGGCGATGCGGCGGCGGATGCGCGTACGGGCAATGCGCACGGGTGCGACCTCCAATGGACGGGAGCGCGACGGCGGCGGGAGCGATGGAAGCCGCCCGCCGGGGTGTATACTGTATGCCGGAGAGGATGGGCGCCCACGGGGCGGGGCGCAAGGAACGGGGGGGCCGAGGGGAGGAAGCAGGCCGAGCCCGGCGCGCTAGATCACCGAGACGTGCCGGTACGGCCGTAGCGCGGGAACGACGACGGTTGGGTCCCCAAGCCACGAGGTGCCAAGGACGGCCAGCTTCGTCTCGGCGCGGTCGAACAGCGCCCAGCAGACGCTGTTGTCCCAGCGCGAGCGGAACTGGATGCCGGCGAGGCCCGGGTGAATCTGCCATGCGCGCAGCGCCAGGTCGCGGCACTCGCCGTAGTCGGGCCCCGTCACTCGGTGCGCGCTCAGCCCGAACGATGGAAGCCCCTCACCTTCCAGCCGCAGCACCCGGAGAGGTTGCGTGGCGGAGATGGTGGATCCGTTGCGCGACTCCAGCTCGGCGCGCGGGATGATCGGAATCCGCTTGCCGCGGACGACTGTCTCCAGGATCGCCACTCCGAGGGAGCCTCCGAAGTAGCACACGCCGTATTCGCCGCCCGGAGCGTCGAAGCGATATCTGCCCGTTCGTCCGAACCAGAGCGCATCGCGGCCCCGCGGGTGCACCCGCCAGAGCACGGCCCCGGCCGGGAGATCGGCCACGGGCGGGTCTGCCGGCGGATGGATCGCCATCAGGCCGCGCCGTGCTCTCCATAGGTCGCGATCCGTTGCAGGACATCCGCGCGGACGTCTTCGTCGCCGACCCGCTCCAGCAGCGTGCCTCCCGCTGGATCTTCCACCTCGTCCACCAGGATGGCGAGCAAGGCCCACGGCTCGATGGGGGCGCCCGCGGCCGCGATCTCCGCAACGCCTTCGCGAACGCGGCCGTCGCGATCGAACTGGAAGGCGGGGAATCCCCGCTGCCCGCCGGGGAGCGGAACGGCGAGCAGCTTTCGCCTTTCCAGGCGCTGCTTGACGCCCGGAACGCTGATCTTCAGGACCTTCGCGGCTTCGAGGGGCGAGAGCAGCCCGCCGGCAAGCTCCATGATCCGGCTCTTGGCGTCGGCCCCGCGCAGCAACAGCTCCGTCCAGTCGCTATCCCGCGCCCTTCGTGTATCCGGCGTTGCAGCCAGCAGTTCGGCGATCGTCTCCGCCGGCGATTGCGCCTCGACCAGCTTGAGCACTTCGTCGTCGCTCATCTGGCTGAGCGATCCCTCCAGCCAGCGCTCGACGCGGGTCATGAGCGAGGCACGAACCCCGGCCGGCGCTTCGGACGAGCCGGCCAGCGCTCGGGGGGCGTACCCGGGGCGAGACATCCCAGTTGCCGGCGTACCGCCCGGCCGTGAAGATCCGTTCACAGCTACCTCCCGGAACGTCGGTTGCGTGTCGCCCGCTTTCGTCTGTGCTACACCCACGATCAAATCACATCCGCAATCTATGAACGGCTTGCTCCGGGTGCAACCGGCGTAACCCATCGCCCATTCATTCCGCGATCCGTAGCTTTGAAGGGCCTGCCGAACGACCGAGCAGGCGTTTTGCCCGTTCGACGATCTTCCCCCACCTGGATGACCGACGGATGCGATCACTTGTTCTTGGCGCCCTGCTGGCTGCTACCCCGGCCGGCCCGCTGCTGAATGCCCAGCAGCGGGACACCGTCGTCGCCGACACGACATCCACCGACACCGTGGCGCTGCCGGTGCTGACGGCGACCGCCACGCGAACGCCCACGCGGCTGCTCGACGTGCCGCTGAGCATCTCCATCATCCCCCGCGAGGCGTTCGAATCGGCGGCGGGGCAGCGCATCGACCAGGCGCTCGTTGGCGTCCCCGGCGTCCTCGCGCAGTCGCGCAGCGGGGGGATGGACGTGCGCATCACCATCCGGGGCTTTGGCGCGCGCGGCGCGGGCGACCGCTCCAACGCGGGGACCACGCGCGGCATCCGCATCCTGCAGGACGGCTTTCCCGAGACGGAGCCCGACGGGCGCACCGCGCTGGACCTGATCGATCTGGCCGCCGTGGAACAGGTGGAGGTGGTGCGGTCGAACGCGTCGGCCGTGTGGGGGAACGCGGCGGGGGGCGTGGTGAGCTTCAGCTCGGTGCCCGCGTTCGATCGCCCCTTCGTGCGCGGCGAGCGGCAGGGCGGGAGCTTCGGGCTGGGGCGATGGACCGCGCGCGCCGGGGTGCCGCTGGGCGCGGGGCGCCTGTACGTGGCCGCCGCGCGCACCACGCTGGACGGGTGGCGGCAGAACAGCGGCGGCGAGCGGACGCTGGTGAACGCCGGGGTCGTGGCGCCCGTGGGCGGGCGCACGCTGCTGCGGCTGCACGCGGTGGGCGCCCGGAACGCCTTCGGCATCCCCGGGCCGCTGACCCGGGCCGCGCTCGACAGCGCGCCCGAGCTGGCCAACGCCACCTACCTGTCCCGCCGCGAGCGCCGCGACAACCGCCTGGGCCGCCTGGGCGCAGGCGTCGAGCACCGCGCGGCCGACGGCGTGTGGATCAACGGCTCGCTGTTCGTGCAGCCCAAGGCGCTGCGGCGCTCCGAGCGCGGCACCTACCGCGACTTCACCCGCCACCACCTGGGCGGGAGCACGGGGGTGCGCTGGGAGCGCGCGTGGAGTGAACGGGTGCGCGGCGCCTTCAGCGGCGGGGCCGACTACGCGGTGCAGGACGGCGCCATCCAGTTCTACTCGCTCTCGGCAGAGGGCGAGCGCGGCACCGAGCTGCGCGACAACAAGCGCGAGGGCGCCACCAACGCCGGCCTCTACGCCCAGCAGGTGCTGTCCATCGACAACCGCGTGGACCTGACGCTGGGCGCGCGGTGGGACGACATCACCTACGACTACGCCAGCCTGATCAACCCGCGCCTGGACGACCGGAAGAGCTTCCGCCGCCTTTCGCCCAGGCTGGGGCTGCTCTGGCGGGTGGATGGCGAGACCAGCGTGTTCGCCAGCCTGGGCGGCGGGGTGGAGGCGCCCGCGGGGAACGAGACCGACCCGGCCGGCACCTTCGGCCAGGACACGGTGACCGCGCTGAACCCGTTGCTGGAGCCGATCCGCAGCACCACCTGGGAAGCGGGCGCCCGCCACCTGCGCGCCACCGGCCCGGGGTTCGTCCGCGCGCTGGGGTGGGACGCGGCGGTGTACTGGACCACGGTGCGCAACGAGATCGTGCCGTACCGCGGCGGCCGCTTCTACTTCACCGCCGGCCGGGTGCGCCGCCGCGGCGCCGAGCTGGGGGTGAACGTGCGCACCGCGCCGGGGGTGACGCTGCTGGCCGCGGTGAGCGGGCAGGACCATCGCTACACGGAGTACGTGGTGGACAGCGTGCACTACGGCCGCCCCGGCGCCAGCGCCGACTATTCCAGCAACCGCGTGGTGGGCGTGCCGTCGGTCTTCGGCTCGGCCACGCTGCGCTGGGCGCCTCCCTTCCGCCGCGAGATCGATCTGGAGGCCGGCGTGCAGCAGGCCGGCGGATACTGGGCCGACGACGCCAACACGGTGCGCGTCCCCGGCTACGCGCTGTGGACGGCCGGCGTGGCGCTGCGCGAGCCGCTGCGCCTGGCCGGCGGGGTCACGGCACGCGGCTCGGTGCGGGTGGAGAACCTGGCCAACCGGCGGTACGTCGCCAGTGCCTTCCTGAACCCCGACGTGGTGGCGGGCCAGCCCGTGGCCTTCGAGCCCGGCCTGCCGCGGCAGGTGGTGGTGAGCGTCGCCGTCGGCTGGGGGCGGTAATCGAACGCTTCCAGACGGGGGCGATGACGAACGGCCGCCGAGCGCTCCGGGATCTCCATCAACGAAAAGCCGCCGCCCCGATGCACCGGGGCGGCGGCTTTGTTCGTCGTGGTTCGATGGCCGCTCAGCGGCTGGGGATCACCAGGCGCTGGCCGATCTTCAGGTGCGAGCCGCGCAGGTCGTTGGCGTCCTTGATCTTGGCCACGCTGATGCCGGTGCGGCGCGAGATACCGATCAGCGTATCGCCCTGCCGCACGCGGTAGGTGCCGCGGCTGGAGCCGCCGGTGCTCGCCGCGCGGCGGGGCGACGGCTTGTCATCGCGGCTGGCCAGGTAGCGCCGGTACTGCGCGGGGAACACCGCCACGTGAAAGTGCGGCGGGTGGCGCTCTTCCGTGGCCTCGATCACCCCTTCGCCCTCCACGTCGAGCAGCGTCTGGCGCAGCCAGCGAAGGCAGCTTCCGCGCGTGGGCTTGCGCAGGTCCACCGCGATGCCGGCCGGGTGCACCGACTCGGTGACCGAGTTGCGCAGCCGCAGCGAGCGCGGGCGCGTGGCGCTGGTCACCACCAGCCGCTCGCCGCACGCCTCGTGGTACTGCGCCGCCAGCCGCTGCACGAAGGTGCGCGTGGTGGGGAGCGCGTACGGGTACGAGGTGGAGGCGAGCCGGTAGTGCTCGTTGCCGCTCAGCCGCACCAGGTCACCCTCGGCGGCGGCGCTGCGCACGCCGCGGCCGCTGCGGTAGAAGGTGAGGTCCTGCTCGCGCGCCTGGTTGTACATGCGCTCCACGCTGCCGCGCGAGCCGCGCAGCGTTTGCGCCTGCGCGCCGCCGGCAAGGAGCACCACGGCCGCCAGCGCGGCGGGAGCGATCCGGAATTTAGGCATGAGAACCTGAACCGCGGCCTGATCTCGGTCGATGGGAACGCACGCGGGAAACTGCACGGAGCGGGCCGCCGCGCGCGGGCGGTGAGGTTGATTACACCGGATTCTGGTGCGGGGTTTCGGCATCGCAAACAGGTGCGTGAGTGCGCCAGTGCGTGAGTGCGTTTCGGGCCCCGCATCCCAGCCTATCTCGCGAGCAGTTGACGCACTGGCGCACTCACGCACTCGCGCACCTGTTCAGCAGACCATGCGTTTGCCCCCTAACCCGTTGCAGGCACGCTATATGCAAAATCCGCCGACCTCGCTGACGGCGTTGATCAGCACCGAACCAGGGGAGGGAAACATGCGGGCGAAGCGGCCTTTCATCTATCTGGCGGTGTACGGGGCGCTGCTGGGCGGCGCGGCGGCGTGCAACGGCGGCTCGCCCACCGAGGCCACGGCGATGCAGATCCCCAACACGCCGGCCCCGCGTGACACCTCGCCGATGATTCCGCCCAGCCCGCTGGGCACGGGGCACTGATCAAACACGCGTGAGGCGCCGGGTCACTCGCCCGGCGCCTCGCGCGTAAGCCCCAGCTGCCGCAGCTTCTTCTGCAGGCTCTGGCGGTGCAGCCCCAGCGCGCGCGCCGCCGCGCTCACGTTGCCGTGCCGCTCCAGCGCGGCCTGCAGGTAGGCGCGCTCGAAGGCATCCACCGCGCGCTCCCGCGCCTCGGCGAAGGGGAGGTCGGCCAGCGCGGCGTCCACCGGGCGGAGGGGGGCGGCGCTGGCCAGCAGCTGCGGCGGCAGGTCGCCCGCCTCGATCTCTTCTCCCTCGGCCAGCACCACCGCCCGCTCGATGGCGTTGCGCAGCTCGCGCACGTTCCCCGGCCAGTCGTACGCCAGCAGCGCCCGCCGCGCGCCTTCGCCCAGCCCGCGCACGGGGCGGCCGTGGCGCGCCGCCATCTCGGTGAGGAAGTGCAGGGCGATGGCGGGGACGTCGGCGCGCCGCTCCCGCAGGGGCGGCAGGTGCAGCGCGATCACCCGCAGGCGGTAGAGCAGGTCTTCGCGAAACCCTCCATCGCCCGCCGCCATCCGGTCCAGCGGCCGGTTGGTGGCGGCCACCACGCGAACGTCCACCGGCACCGGGCGGGTCGATCCCACGCGGGTGATCTGCCGCTCCTCCAGCGCGCGCAGGAGCTTGGCCTGCGCGGGGGCGGCCAGGTCGCCCACCTCGTCCAGGAAGAGCGTTCCGCCGTCGGCGGCCTCGAACAGCCCCTCGCGGTCGCGGTCGGCCCCGGTGAACGCGCCGCGCACGTGGCCGAACAGCTCGCTCTCCACCAGGTCGCCCGGGAGCGCGGAGCAGTTGAGCGCCACGAACGGCTTCGCGCGCCGCCGGCTCTCGGCGTGCAGGGCGTGGGCGACCACCTCCTTGCCGGTGCCGCTCTCGCCGGTGATGAGGACGGTGGCGTCCGTCGGCCCGGCGCGGCGGATCACCTTCACCACCTCGCGGATGGCGGGGGAGTCGCCGATCAGGCCCCGGAACTCGCCGGCCAGCTCCTCGCGCAGGCGGGCGTTCTCGGCGCGCAGCGCCAGCACCTCGCGCGCGCGGCGGGCCAGCGCGCGGACCTCCTCGTTGTCGAACGGCTTGGGGACGTAGTCGTACGCGCCGTTCTTGAGCGCGCGCACCGCCGTCCGCTCGTCGCCGTGCGCGGTGACCAGGACGAAGAGCGTCTGCGGATGCCGCGCGCGGACCTCGTCCAGCAGCTGCAGGCCATCCATGGCGGGCATGGTCAGGTCGCTCAGCACCAGGTCGGCGGGGGCGTCGCCCAGCATCTCCAGCGCGGCGGGGGCGTGCGGCGCCTCGCGCACGTCGTGCCCCTCCTCGCCCAGCAGCTCCGCCAGCGAAAAACGGATCGACGGCTCGTCATCCACCACCAGGATCTTCACGGCGTTCCGCTCGCGGGACGGGGGGCGGCGCCGGGGTCGAACTCGCGGAGCGAATGGCGTGATTCCAGAAGGTCGTACGGCAGCTCCTTCTCGCGTTTTGCCCGGCGGGTGAAGAACTCCCCAAGCGCCACGTACAGGAGCTTCCGGAGCGCGGCGCGGTCACCAGCGGGGCCGATCCGCTCGCCGTCGATCTCCCACTTCAGCACGGTGTCGTACGCGCGGAACCCCTTCCGTGTGGTGCGCCAGGTACCGAAAAGGAGGTACCACTTGGTTGCCGACCAGGCGAAGCGGAAGCAGAACCCCCACCCGGCGAAGGTCAGCAGGAGCTCGTCGGGGCTCCGCGCCACCACGGCGATCCCCGGCACGCGCGGCGAGCGGAGCTCTTCTTCCAGCGCGTTCAGCCCGCCGCGGGCGGCCTGCTCGGCGGCGGCAAAGCGCAGCTGCCGCGTTTCGAGCGCGGCGAGCACGCCGCCGCCCAGGTCGATTTCGTCCGCCATGGTGCGCTCCCAGGTCAGGGTCGGGGTCGGGCGGTAACGCCGATGATCCCCACGTAATCGTACTGGCCATCGCGGTTCACGCGGGCGCCGGGAACGCGCAGGCCGCTGATGGTGCCGTCGAGGTACAGCGCGTCGCGGCAGTGCAGCCGGTCGCGGATGAACAGCGCCAGCTCGCGGATGGACGCCTGGGGCGACAGCACCAGCGCCACGTTCGTGGGCGAGCAGACGGCGACGGCGTTGCGCGCCACGTCGGTGCGGCCGATCAGCAGGTGGGGCGTGCCGTCGTGCAGCAGGAGCGGGCCGGACTGCGTGGCCTCGGCCATCGTCCGGACGAACGGCGCCGCGCGGGCCGTGGGGACGATGCGCGCCACGCCGCTGCGGCTGACGTAGAACACCCCGTTGGGCTGCGAGAAGAAGTTGCCGGCCGCCTCGCCCGGCGGCGGCGTGGCGAGGGGATTGAGCGGACGCAGCGGCGGCGCGCCGCGCTCGACGTGCAGCCCGGCCGGCTCGCGGGTGCGGTAGAAGATCCCCGCGTTGGTGGCGGCCAGCAGCCTCTCCCCGCGCGCCGCCAGCCAGCGGTCCAGCGCGGTGAGCGACCCGAACGGCCGGCCGCCCTCGTCCTTCCAGTACAGCCGCACGTTCGCCTGGCGCAGGTCCACGCGCACCACCTGGTACACGCGCCCGCCGGCACGCATCTCCTGGTAGGCGATGCCCGTGTCGCCGCCGCGCTGGCCGCGCGCGCACGCGGGGGCCAGCACCGCGACCGCGGCGGCCGCGGCGAGCCGCGAGATGGCGGCGCGCCTCAACGCTTCCCTCGCAGCGCGGACAGGATCAGCGCGGTGCGGCGCACGCGGGAGATGCGGGGAAACACGTGGCGAAGCGCCAGCAGGTGCGCCTCCTCGCTGAAGGTGCTGGTGGCGTCTTCCGCCAGCACCAGCGCGTAGTTGCGTTCCCAGGCGTCGCGCGCGGTGGATTCCACGCCGTAGTTGGTGGCGATCCCGCCCAGCACGAGGGTGCGGATCCCGCGGCGGCGAAGCTGCAGGTCGAGCTCGGTGCCGTAGAAGGCGCCCCACTGCTTCTTGGTGATCACCAGGTCGGTGCCGCGCGGCCCCAGCTCGGGAACGATGTCGGACCAGTCGGCAGACGGCTTCTGCGGGGGCGGCACCTCGTCGCGCGGGGGGTTGAGCACGTCGCGCGTGTCGGCCGAGAAGGCCACGCGGACGAGGACGACGAGCGCGCCCGCCGCGCGGAACGCATCCGCCAGCTTCGCCGCGTTCGCCATCACCGTTTGGGATGTGTGCGGCGCCGTGTCGCGCCACACGATTCCCTTCTGCAGGTCGATCAGCACCAGCGCGGTGGTCGCCGGGTCCAGCTTCAGGTCTTCGTCAGCCATCTCGTCCGATTCGCGTCGATTCGCGGGATTTCACACGGGAGAGTTTGCGACTGAAGTCGCGGCTACAACGGCACGAAGTCCGCCTGCGCGGACTGCTCGCCGGCGTCATCCCATCATATGGGTTCCGCCGAGCCGTGGAGGAAAAAGTTCTCCGTGGCGCGCACATCGCCGCGCCAGCCGATGGTGGCCAGCTGCGCGTCGAGACCGGCAGGGTTGTAGAACACCTTGTAGATGTTGAAGGTGCGGCCGTCGTTCAGCTTGCGCTCCAGCACCACGTCATCGTCCGGCAGCACGTGATCCTTCGCGGTCGATTCCACCGTCCGCAGCGAATCGACGAAGAACGCGCGGCCGCCGGGCTTCAGCGCCATCCGCACCATCGTCCAGAAGCTCTTGAAACGCTCCGGCGGCACGTGCGACAGCCAGAACGAGAAGAACACCACGTCGTACGCCGCGCGCTCCGGCGTCCAGGTGAAGAGGTCGGCCTGTACGCGGCTCACCTTGGGATCGCCCAAGCGGATGCGGTTCAGCTCCAGCACCTCGGCCGAGGCGTCGACGGCGGTGACCTCGCTTGCCCAGCGCACCAGTTGCTCGGTCCACCAGCCGGTGCCGCACGCCAGCTCCAGCACGCGCCCGGCGGGGTTGAAGCGCTCCAGCGCCGCGCGCACCTCGTCCACCTCGGCCCACCACTGCGCGCGGTGCTCGGGGCCGCGATCGTACCGCCCCTCGCGCAGGAACCACTCGTCGTACTCGCCGGCGCGTGCGCGGTAGTACTCCTTCTGCTGCTCGATCAGGGCGTCGGTGTGGATGGACATGAGGCGTTCGGATGATGGTGGCAATCGGGCGAAGATCTACCCTCGCCCACCAGCGGGTGAACCCGCCGGCCAGACACGGCACGAAGCCTCGCCACTCCCCCAGGCGGCTGAAGCCGCGGGCTACAACCACGGGAAGCCTCGCAAACCGCGCGAGGCTGCAGGCCGGATCTCGCGCGTGCGGCGACGTTCCGCGCGGATGCCGGTGTGGGAGTCCGCGAAGGCGGACTTGGGGCCGTTGTAGCCTCGGATTTCAATCCGGGGGGCGGCGCCGATGTGCCCAGGGCTATCCTTCGAGCGATCACACCGCCCGCGTGATGATCTCGCTCACGCCTACGATGCCACGCCGCGGCCGCCCGCGCCACCCGCAACGTCGGGCACGCCCAGCCGGAACTCCGCACCGCCATCCGCCGTATTCTCCGCCTCCACCGTCCACTCGTGCTCGCGGGCAAGGCGGCGGACCACGGCCAAGCCCAGGCCGGTGCCGTTGGAGCCGCTGTAGAACGGCTCCCAGATGCGCTCGAGCTCATCAGCGGCGATCCCGGGGCCGTGGTCGCGGATCACGATCAGCGCGCCGGCGGCCGACGGGCGGGCGCGCAACTCCACGGCCGTCCCCTCGGGCGCGTGGGCAAGGGCGTTCAGCAGCAGGTTGAGCAGCGCCTGCGCCAGCGGCTCGCGCGCGGCGTGCGCGGCGGTGCCGTTGGCGTCCACCACCAGCCGCACGCGCGCCTTCTCCGCGCGGCTGCCCACGAGAAGTGCAAGGTCGTCGAAGAGCGGGGCCAGCGGCGTTTCCACATCTCCCGACGACACTCTCGGCGCGCGGCGGGCGATGCCGAGCAGGTTCGCGACCAGGCGTTCCACGCGGCCGACCTCTTCCAGGATCACCCCGGCGTAGCGGCGGCGCTTCGCCTCCTCGATCTCATCCTCCGCCAGCCGCTGGGCCAGCGAGCGCACGCCGGTGAGCGGGTTGCGGATCTCGTGCGCCAGGCTGGCCGCCAGCTCGCCCACCACGGCCAGCCGCTCCTGCTCGGCGGCGGAGGCGGCGATCTCGCCGGTGCGGGCGGCGCGGATCTCGATGTCGTAGAAGCGCAGCCGGGCCACGCCGATGAACACCAGCGCCTGGATCCACACCATCAGCAGCGGCATCACGTACACGTGCGTGGCGCCCTTCGTCAGCATCCCCCCGATGATGCCGATGGGGAACACCGCGGTCATCAGCGCGAGGATGATCCGGGCGGCGCGCCGCTGGCGGGCACTGGCGCCGATCCGCTTCATCCGTCCGCTCATCCCCCACACCAGCAGGACCGTGCTGAGCGACCAGGCGATCCCGTTCCACGCGCTCAGCAACCCCTCGGCGTAGCGGCGGTTCACCGACGCCAGGTCCGCCGGGAGCAGCGCCAGCCCCAGCGCGATGGCGCCCACGGCGGCCCAGGGCTGCTTGCGCACCTCGCCGAACGCGAAGCCCAGGAACAGCGCCGGCGCCATGTGCACCGCCCCGCTCACGATCGGCCCCATCCGCGCCCAGTCGCCCGTGGCGTACGCCCACCCCTGCGCGCCCAGCCAGGTGGCGATGGAGAGCTGGAACGCGGCGAACCAGCGGGCGCCGCCGCTGCGCGGGTTGAACAGCAGCAGCAGCGACGATCCGAACAGCGTGACGCCGAGCGCGAAGAAGGCGACGGCCGCGGCGGCCGGGTTCATCGGAAGGTGAGCCCCATTCCCAGGATGATGGTGCGGTTGGCGAAGAAGGCGGGAACGGCGCGGCGGCTGGTGTATCCCGGGCCGTAGGTATAGGCCTGCACGTTGTCCCTGTCCAGCAGGTTCAGCATCTCCAGGTACAGCACGCCCACGCTTCCGTTCATGGGCAGGTAGCGCATCACCCGCGCGTCCAGCCGCTGGTAGGTGGGCATCCGGTCGCCGTTCGGCGCGCCGTACACCGCGCGGCCCAGCGAATCGGCGCCCAGGATGGGGGTGAACGGGCGCCCGGTGCCCAGCCGCAGCGTGCTCCCCACCTCGAACGCGTGCGGCAGCGTGAGCCGCGCCACGCCGGTGAGCGTGTGCGTCACGTCCACGCCCGACGAAACCTCGCGGCCGTCCGCCAGCTTCACGGTACCATCGAGATACGAGTAGGTGATCCAGCCGTTCAGCACCTTCTGCCGGCTCCAGCGCACGATGGCATCCATCCCCATCGCCCGGCCGCTGGCGATGCGGGGGCCGTCGCCGCGCTCCACGTAGTCGTCGTAATCCTTCATGAACGCCTCCACCTTCACGCTCGGTTCGCCCCCGTGCTCCGCGCCCACCACCGCGTGCCGCGCCACCGTGGGGATGCCGCCGGGCGAGCCCGCGTCGGGGAGCTGGTACTTCGTCCGCCAGCGGCCCTGGTGGAACACGCCGCCGCCGGCCCGCAGCGTCCACCCCGCCGGCGCGCGGAAGGCGATGGCCACGCGCGGGTCCGCCGTCCACGCGTCCTCGCCCGGAAGCCGGTCGGCGCGCACGCCGCCGATCACCGCCACGTGCGAGCCCAGCTGGCGCTCCGCCTCCACGTAGCCGCCCACGTGACTAGCGTCCTGCAGCGATTCCGTCGATTCGGAGGGAGAGCCGGGGGCGAGCTGCTCGGTCGTCGGGACGCTCCCCTCCTCGCGCGCGTCCATCCACGCACCCTCCACCCCCGCGCGGATGCGGCCGCCCGCGCCCCACGCCACGTCGCCCTCCCAGCGGCCGCGGACCGCGCGGTCGGTGCGGGCGCGGTCCAGCACGCCGTAGGTGTACCCCGTCGTCCGCGTCGTGAATGACAGCGAGCCACGCACCCCGCGCGTGCCGTCCGTGGACACCGTGCGGCCGCTGAGCGCCGCCAGGCGGTTCATCCCCCGGCTCTGGAAGGGTCCGGTCCAGCCGTAGTAGTCCACGTCCCGCGCCGACCGGTCGCCATCGGCCATCGCCACGAGCTTGAGCTGCGTGCCGCGGCGCGGCTCCCACACGGCGCCGGTGATCCCCTCGATGGCCACGGGCGCCTGGCTGAACTCGCCGCCGCGGCCGTGCAGCGCCAGCATCAGCGCGGCGTCGGTCCCCCGCACGCTGGCCCACGCGCCGGCGCGGCGGCCAGCGGGGAGGGTGCCGTTCACCCCGAGCTGCACGGTGTTCCCCATCACGTTCACGCGCCGCTCGATCGGGTTCCCGTTCGTCTCCAGGTCCAGCACGCCGCTCAGCGCGTCGCCGTAGCGCGCGCTGAAGCCGCCGCTGCTGAAGTACGCGTTCTTCAGCACCTGCGAGTCGAGGATGCCGAACACCGCGCCGTTCAGGTTCTCGTAGCGGCCGGGATAGACGAGCCGCGCGCCATCGACGAAGACGGGCGATTCGGACGGGTCGCCGCCGCGCACGTACAGGTCGCTGCCGTCGCCGGCGCGGGTGGCGCCGGGCATGGTCTGAAAGCTCTGCATCACGTCGGCGCTGCCGCCGGGCGTGGTGAGCACGTCGATCCGGCGCAGCGCCACCTGGCTGCGCGTGTCGTCCAGCCGGTTGCCGCCGTCCGCCACGATCGGCGCGATGGTGAGCGCGTTCCCGCGGTTCGCCGCGGCGGTGACGGCGCCGCCGGCGCGCGAAGCGGAAGGGGCGGCCTGCGCCGCCCCTCCGTTGGCCTGCGGCTGCGCCGCCGGGGCGCCGCTCAGCTTCTGCTGGAACCGCGCGTCCGCCGGAAAGATCCGGGCGCCGCGTTCCCAGATGGCGCGCGCGTCGGCCTCGCGGTTGGTGCGCTTGTACAGGTCGCCCAGGAACAGGTACGGCAGCGCGAAGCGCGGATTGTCGGCGCGGTCGTGCTGCTGGGCGATGAGGATTTCGAGGTGCCTGATCGCGTCCGGCGTGCGGCCCAGGAACGCCGGGGTGTAATAGTGGTTCATCGCCAGGGTGAAGCGCGCCTCCCAGCTGGTGCTGTCCATCTGCAGCGCCTGGCCCAGGAGGTCGTTGGCCTGTCCGATCAGCACGCCCTTCTGCATCATCTCCGCGAACGGGATGCGGCAGCGGCTGGCCACGTTCGCCAGCCCGATGCGCGGCTGCGGATCGTTGGGCGCATCCTTCGCCCACTGCTGGTACAGCGTTTCCGCGCGATCGGCGGCGGCCAGCGCGGGCACCTCGGTCTTCGCCTCGGCGGCGGCCATGCATTCCTGCAGCGCGGCGGCGGCCTGGGCGTGGGGATCGGCCTGCGCGGCGGCGCGCGTGGTGGCGAGCAGCGCGGCGGCGATCGCGGCGGTGGTTCGGTAGATGGACATCAGGAGGGTCTCCGGTCGATTCGGGGTGTTCAGTGCCACCCTTCCGGTGGCGCCACCCATCAAGGCAACCGCGAGACCGTGTGGGACAAATTTGTAAGTATCTGTCAGAGATGGAGATAGAGATTTATCGATGATGCCGCGGGTGCAGCCGGACGGCGACAGTGCAGCCGCGCGGCTGCACCCCGGGGTGCAGTCCGGAGGCTGCATCTCGGTCGCCACGGGCGGGAAGATCGGGGCGGAGGAGAGGCGCTCGCGCATGCCGCGGCGGCCCCCTCCCCCCGCCCCGCCCCCCGCCCCCCTCCCCGCGCTCCGCGGGGGAGTGGGAGAAGAGAATCTGGATCGCTCCGGTGGATTCGAAGTGAGAAGGCGCATCGGAATGCGTCACCCTCCCCCCGCGAAGCGCGGGGGAGGGCCGGGGAGGGGGGCTCACCGCGGCATGCGCCATCGCCCTCGACGCGCATCTCACCGCGTGCGAGCGACGCCGGGATGAAAGTGGTCGTGCGTGGTCCAGGCTGTTGGAGCCTCGCGCAGTTTGCGAGGCTTCTCGTAGTTGTTGCTGCGGCTTCAGCCGCCGGTGAGCGAAGCTGGCAGGCGAACATTCCACCTCCCCAGGCAGTTTTTGGGAGAGGTCGGATTTTCGTGGACGGCAGTACCGTCCGCGAAAATCCGGGTGGGGGCCGCCCGGGGGTTGCATTGGCTCCAATTCCGCAACATCGTTCAAGCATGAACGATTGCATGGAAAGCACGATGCAGGGCTTGCTGCCGCTGCTGCTGCGGGCGCGGACGGCGGTGGCCGAGCACGTGGAGCACCGGCTGGAGCCGTGGAGCCTGTCGCTGGCCAAGCTGCGCGCGCTGGAGCAGCTGGCCGCCGAGCCCGAGGGACTGCCGCTGGGCCAGCTGGCCGAGCGGCTGTGCTGCGTGAAGAGCAACGTGACCCAGCTGGTGGACCGGCTCGAGGCCGACGGCTACGTGCGCCGCGTGCCCAAGGCCAGCGACCGGCGCTGCGTGGTGGCGGTGATCACCGGCGCGGGCCGCGAGCGCTTCGAGAGCGCCGCCGCCGCGCGCGACGAGGCCGAGCGCGAGGTGCTGGAGCGCCTCAACGACGACGACCGCGAGCGGCTGGTGACGCTGCTGGAGCGGCTGACCCTGGAGGAGGGCTGATGGGATACGGACTGCACCCCGACGCCTTCATGGACGACGGCGAGGCGGAGCTCGACGCCGAGTTCCCGCTGGGCGACGGCACCGCCGACTGCGCCGCGCTGGTGGTGTGCCCCTGCTGCGGCGAGCCGGTGGAGATCATGCTGGACCCCGGCAGCGGCACCCGCCAGGAATACGTGGAAGACTGCGAGGTCTGCTGCCGCCCCTGGCAGGTCTCCGTCGCGTACGACCAGTACGGAACGGCCGAGGTGGCCGTGGTGGCGGCGGACGACCCCGGCTGAACCGCGGTGCGGAGGTACGGGGGTACGGGGGTACGGAACTGCGGAAGGATCTGGCGCGGGGAGTGGCATTGGGCTGCTTCCCGCGTGCTTTTTGTGTGTAACAGATCCGGATAATTCCAACGCCGGTGATGCTTGCGGACGCGGATTTGCTTACGTTGGCTGTGACGGTTGCATTACGATGAACACCGCGCGGGGTTCGTTGATCCGCGGGGATGGTTGTGTGCGAGTCCGCGAAGGCGGACTTCGGGCCGTTGTTGCCGCGGATTCATCCGCCCGGTGCGGTGCCGGCCCCCGATCGTCACCGCGCTGTTCGCGCCACCTGCGTCTGATCGATTCAAACCAGGGACAGGGACGGAGGAGATTGAAGATGCGCCTGCTGGTGATCCGCCATGGCGATGCGGGCGACCGCGAGGAGTTCGCGTTCACGGGGCGCCCCGACAGCGAGCGCCCGCTGACGCGTGAGGGGCGGGTGAAGATGCGCCGCGCGGCCAACGGGCTGAAGGGGATCCAGCCCGACCTGGACCTGATCGCCACCTCGCCGCTGGTGCGCGCCACCCAGACGGCCGAGATCGTGGCCGACATCTACGGCGGCGTGCAGCTCACCACCGTCGACCAGCTCTCGCCCGACCACGCGCCCGACGACATGCTCCCCTGGCTGCGCGGCCACGAGCCCGACACCACCATCGCCGTGGTGGGCCACGAGCCGCACCTGGGCTTCCTGGTGGGGTGGCTGCTCACCGGCCGCCACGAGAGCTTCGTGGAGCTGAAGAAGGGCGGCGCCGTGCTGCTGGAGTTCGACGACCCGCCCACCGCCGGCGGCGCCACCATCCTCTGGGCCCTGCCCCCCGGCCACCTCCGCAAGCTGCGCAAGGCGCGGTGAAGGCCCCCGCCGGCCTGCTGGACCTTCCCGCCGACCGCGGCGCGCGGCGGCTCGCGCTCGCCTTTCTGGACGACGCGGCCGCCGCGCACGCGCGCCTGGAGCAGGGCGCCGACGACGAGGCGCTGCACGACTTCCGCGTGGCGCTGCGCCGCCTGCGCAGCACCGAGCGCGCGTACGCCGAGCACCTGCGCGGCAGCGTGGGGAAGAAGGACCGCCGCCGCCTGCGCGACCTGGCCGAGGCCACGGGGAACGCGCGCGACCTGGAGGTGCACGCCGCCTGGGTGTCGCAGCGGATCGACGGGATGGCGGGCCACCAGCGCCCCGGCGCCGAACGCTCGCTGCACGGCCTCCGCGCCGAGCAGGAGAAGGCCGACCAGGACGTGCGCCGCGAGGTGGCCAAGGACTTCGGCAAGCTGCGCTGGCGCCTCTCCCGCCAGCTCCGCTACTACCACGTGCAGGTGGACGTGGACCAGCCCGAGGGCGGCCCGCGCATGTCCGCCGTCCTGTCGCGGCTGATCACGGACGCGGCCGAGCGCCTGGAGCGCCGCCTGGACCGGGTCGACGACATCGACGACCAGGACGAGGCGCACCGCGCGCGCATCGCCGCCAAGCGCCTGCGCTACCTGATCGAGCCCTTCACCGCCGAGCTGGAGGGCGCGCCCGACGTGGTCAAGCGCCTCAAGCGCCTGCAGGACGCGCTCGGCGAGATGCACGACGCCGACGTCCTCCTCGCCCGCATCCCCGCGCCGGATGGGGATGATGGGGATGAGGAGAAGCAGGAGGACGACGCGGACGATGCCGATGGGGATGATGCCGATCGTCCCGGGAAGGATAACGACGGGCACACGGCCGGCATCCTGGCGCTGCGGGAGGCGCTGGAAGAGGAGCGCGCCTCCCGCTTTGCCGCGGTGGAGATGGATTGGCTGCACGGCGCCGCGGCCCCCTTCTTCGCCGCCGTGCGCGCGGTGGCCGAGGTGGCGCGCACGCGCGGCGAGCCCGACCGCGAGATCGAGCGGAAGTACCTGCTCAAGCGCATGCCCGCCATCCGCCATCTCCCCGTGCGCATCCAGGAGCTGGACCAGGGGTACCTTCCCGGCGAGCGGCTGGCCGAGCGCATCCGCCGCGTGCGCGAGGACGGCGAGACGCACTACTACCGCACGGTCAAGCTGGGCCGCGGCATCAGCCGCACCGAGGTGGAAGAGGAGACCAGCGCCCACGTCTTCCGCAAGATGTGGCCGCTCACCCGCGGCAAACGCGTCCGCAAACGCCGCTACAGGGTGGATGACGGCGGCTTCACCTGGGAGATCGACCGCTTCCGCGACCGCCGCCTGGTGTTGTGCGAGGTGGAGCTCCCCTCCGCCGACGTGGACCCGCCTCTCCCCCGCTGGCTCCAGCGCGAGATGGTGCGCGAGGTAACCGACGAGAGCGAGTACGTGAACATCAACCTCGCCAAATAGGTAACACGTTCGGGCGGATGATTTTGCCCGCGCGCCGATACTCGTGTGCAGTCCGCGAAGGCGGCCTTCCCGCCGTTCCACCGCCGGATTTCATCCGGCCACGACCGACGGATGGGGATGGAGTTCGCCAACTACGCATCGATGCTCGCGTGGGGGTCCGCGAAGGCGGACTTTGGGCCGTGGTAGCCTCGGATTTCAATCCGGGGTGAACGGCGGCCGGAGCGGCTCCATCAGTCCTCACGACACACAATCCTTGGCTGAGCCAAGCATCATCTCACGCGCACACACGCGGGACACAGCAGTGCCGATCAACCTGAAGCGCATCAACCCTCGCCGTGTGCTGGCGTCGCTCGCGGCGGCATCGCTCCTCGCGTCCGTATCGCCCGCCGGCGCGCAGACCACGCCGCGCACGCCCCATCGCACGCCGCCGCTGCGCACGCCCGCCGGGCGGACGGTGGTGGCCGACATGCTCCCGCGCGACACCAGCGTGATCGTGGGCCGGCTGCCGAACGGGCTGACGTACTACGTGCGCCGCAACGCCGAGCCGCCCAAGCGCGCCGAGCTGCGCCTGGTGGTGAACGCCGGGTCCATCCTGGAGGATTCCACCCAGCGCGGGCTGGCGCACGTGGTGGAGCACATGGCCTTCAACGGCACGCGCCGTTTTGCCGGTCAGCAGATCGTGCAGTTCCTGGAAGGCGTGGGGATGCGCTTCGGGCCCGACGTGAACGCGTACACCGGCTTCGACGAGACCGTGTACATGCTCACCCTCCCCACCGACACCGCGGGCGTGCTGGCCAAGGGGCTCGATATCCTGGAAGACTGGGCCGGCGCCATCACTTTCGACAGCGCCGAGGTGCGGCGCGAGCGCGGGGTGGTGATCGAGGAGTGGCGGCTGGGCCGCGGCGCCGGCGCGCGCATCCGCGACAAGCAGTTCCCCGTCCTCTTCGCCGGGAGCCGCTACGCCGAGCGCCTCCCCATCGGCGATCCGGAGATCATCCGCAACGCGCCGGTGGAGACCATCCGCCGCTTCTACCACGACTGGTACCGCCCCGACCTGATGGCCGTGGTGGCCGTGGGCGACTTCGATCCCCGCCAGGTGGAGGCGATGATCCGCGAGCGCTTCGGCCGCATCCCGGCGCGCGCGGGTGCCCGGCCGCGCACCACCTTCGGCGTGCCCGCGCACGCCGGCACGCGCTACAACGTGGCCACGGACCGCGAGGCCACGGGGACGTCGGTCGAAGTGGTGCGCACGGTGCCGTCCCGCATCCGCCGGACGCGGGCGCTGTACCGCGAGAGCCTGGTGGAATCGCTCTACGCGTCGATGCTGGACCGGCGGATGACCGACATCACCCAGAGCCCGGGCGCGCCCTTCCTGGACGTGAGCACCTTCCGCGGCTCGCTGGTGCGCCCGTTGGACGCCTACTTCCTCACCGCGCGCGTCCCCGACGGCGGCACGGAGCGGGGGCTGGCCGCGGTGCTGGCCGAGGGCGAGCGCGCGGCCCGCTTCGGCTTCACCCAGCCCGAGCTGGACCGCGCCCGCGCCGAGCTGATGCGGCAGTGGGAGCAGATCTACGCCGAACGGACGAAGGAGACGTCGGCCGACTACGCCGGGCGCTATGCGGGGCACTACCTCTACCCCGGCTCGCTCCTTTCCACCACGCAGGAATACGGGCTGAACCGCGGCCTCCTTCCCGGCATCCGCCTGGCCGAGGTCGATTCGGTGGCCCGCCGCGCCTTCGCCGCCACGGATCGCACCATCCTCGTCGTCGCCCCCGACACCACGCCGGTGCCCACCGAGCGGCAGCTGGCCACCATCGCCCAGGACGCGGCCCACGTGCCGCTCACCGCCTACACCGACAGCGTTTCCACCGAGCCGCTGCTGGACCGCGAGCCCACGCCGGGGCGCATCGTCAGCACGAAGGCGATCCCCGAGATCGGCGTGACCGAGTGGCGGCTGCAGAACGGCGTGCGCGTGGTGCTCAAGCCCACCGACTTCAAGCAGGACGAGATCCTCCTCTCCGGCCGCAGCCCGGGCGGCACCTCCGTCGTCCCCGACAGTCTGTTCCGCTACGCGCAGACCGCCGGGGCCGCCGCGGCGGTGGGCGGCGTGGGCCGGCTGAGCACCACCGACCTGGTGAAGCGGCTGGCCGGCAAGGCGGCGAGCGTGGGCACCTCGGTGGGCGACCTGACCGAGAGCGTGGGCGGCTACGCCAGCCCCCGTGACGTGGAGACGCTCTTCCAGCTCGTGTACCTGTACTTCACCCAGCCGCGGCGCGACTCGGCGGCGTGGGCGGCGTACATCGAGCGCGGGCGGAACGCGATGCGCGACCGCGGCGCCAGCCCCGAGGGCGCCTATCGCGACACGCTGAACGCGGTGCTCACGCAGAACCACCTGCGCGAGCGCCCCTTCACGGCCGCCACCTTCGACTCGCTGAGCCTGGACCGCTCCCTGGCCATCTACCGCGAGCGCTTTGCCGACGCGGGCGACTTCACCTTCTACCTGGTGGGCGCCTTCAACCCCGATTCGGTGCGGCCGTACGTGGAGCGCTACCTGGGCGCGCTCCCCGGCACCGGCCGGCGCGAGGCGTGGCGCGACGTGGGCGTGCGCGCCCCGGAAGGCGTGGTGCAGCGCACGGTGCGGCGCGGCGTGGAGCCCCAGAGCCGCACCTCCATCATCTTCAGCGGCCCCGCCACGGCAGACCGGCGCACCTCGTCGCTGCTGCGCACGCTGGGCGACGTGCTGGAGATCCGCCTGCGCGAACGGCTGCGCGAGCAGATGAGCGGCACCTATGGCGTGAGCGTGGGCGGCGGCGTGAGCAAGGAGCCGCGCGAGGAGTTCCAGTTCTCGGTCGATTTCGGCGCCGACCCGCAGCGGCTGGAGGAGCTCACCCGCGCCGTGTTCGCCGAGATCGACTCGGTGAAGGCCACCGGCGTCACCCCCGACGAGCTGCGGAAGGTTCGCGAGGCCCAGCGCCGCGAGCGCGAGGTGGCGCTGCGCGAGAACAACTGGTGGCTGGGCGCGCTCACCAGCTACGACGTCTACGGCTGGGACCCGCGCCTGATCCCCTCCCCGCCCCTCTCGCAGACCCTCACCTCCGACGAGTTGCGCGACGCCGCGAGGCGCTACCTGGACATGCAGCGCTACGTCCGCGTGTCGCTCTACCCCGAGGCCACGCCTCCCGCCACAGGCTCCCGGTAGATTGATCCGCGGCGAGGTCCGGCAGCGAGCGAGCCTCTCTTCCGCGCGGAAGAGGGGCTCGCCTCGTTCAACCAGTGGTCCTGTCAGCGTAGCCATGAAGCCGTCTGATACGCTGCCAGTGACGGTCGCCAGCTCCAAGTTGTATGCCGTAGGTGGCCAGCGAGATCTGAGAAAGGTTGCTGACGCTTCCCGTGTAGCCGCCCTGCGCGAACACCGTGTCGCACGCGGCCTTGGGCAGTGCGATCTGCGAGGTGGCGACCTTGTTCGACACGGTGGTGGCGGCCGATACGCTGGGGTACACCTCGAAGTGGATGTGCGGCCAGCGCCCCCGCGTAGCCCCGGAGAAGATGGAGGTGAAGGTCACCTGCCGTTCGCATCCGTCTCCGCCACGCGCAGTTCGGGAGAAGGGGGCCGGGGGGATGAGGTTGATCGCTACGCGATCCGCCGCGGCCGCCGCACGATGATGGGCGAGCCATCCGCCACGAAGGCGCTGCTGGGCGGCGCGGCGAGCGGACCCGCGAACTCGGCGCCGTACAGCGCGGCCACGTCGGCATCCAGCCGCGCCTCATCCGCCGTCCACACGCGCCACGAGGGGTGCTCCACGCGGTACTCCACGGTGCCGCCGTCACGCTGGGCCGCGTACCCCCAGTAGTGCTCGGTGATGAACTCCTCCTCGCTCCCCGCCACCAGCGGCAGCGGGGCGCCGCTCACCCGCGCGCCCACCGAGCACCAGCGATCGCGGAACTTCCACCCGTACTCGACCGACCCGCCGTCCGCACCGAGCGCCACGGCGTGCCGCATGGGATGGGCGACGTAGCGCTCGTTGTACACCAGGCGCGCCATGGCCGCCACCGCCCACCGCGGCACGATCTCGCGGATGAAGCACACGCCCCGCCGCCATCCTTCCGGCCCCTGCCGCCCCACGTAGAAGCGCAGGTTCACCTCCTCGAAGGTGCGGTGGAAGGGGATGGGGATCCCCAGCAGCCGCGTGTCGGTGAAGAGGAAGCCGACGCAACTCACGAAGGTGCGTCCCCGCCACGCGTCCAGCTCGGTTCCGCGCGGGACGTAAGGGCGCAGGATGGCGGGCTCCACCTCCCAGTTCAGCATCACCAGCGAGCGCCACCCGCCGGAAAGGAAGCGCCCGGCCGCGGCCGCCACCTCGGGCGCCGTCGCCACGCCGGGGTGCGGGTCGGCTTCGGTCATTGGGGATGGATCGGGTTCGAGGAAGGCCGGCCGGGCTCCAGCGGTGGTCAGCCGCCGGGGACCAGCGTGCGCGCGGATGCATCCCACCGCCAGGCGGCCTCGCGGCCGTGGAGATGGACGCCGCCCAGCCAGCGGTCGATGCCGTTCAACCGCACACGGTCCTGGCGCCCCTCCAGCACCGCGCGCCCGGCGTCGGTGAGCGCCACCGTGCGAGACCCGTCGTGCCGCTCGCCGGGGCCAAGGTCGACCAGCGAGTGCTCGCCGCCCGCCAGGTCCTCCACGTATCCGAAGAACGAGGCGTCGCCCAGCCAGATGGGATCTTCCAGCGCGTGGTGCGAGGCCAGGTAGGCCTCCTTGAGCGTGGCCGCGCCGCCGGCCATCACCTGCAGCGCCTGCTGCTCGCTGCGGCTGAGCCCGTTGGCGGTGGAGGGGAACTGCTCCAGGTGGCGCGCCAGCGCGTCGGCCAGGTACGGCAGTTCCACCGTGTCGTCTTCCAGCAGGGTGATGATGGCGGTGGGGTCCGGCGAGCGGAAGGCGGCCCACGCCGCGGCGCCCAGGGCGAGCTGGTCGGCGCTCACCGGGCTGCGCTGGCCGAAGCGCTCCGCCAGCCGCGCGGGCTCGGAGGTGCCCAGGTACTCGGCGCCGCAGACCAGCGACAGGCGCGGCCCGCCGTTGGCGGCGAACCAGTCCAGCAGCTGGATCAGCTGAAGCTGGTCGTACAGGTCGTGCTCGAACCACAGCACCACCTCGTCGCGCGCGCCGCAGCCGGCCAGCGCCGCGTCGCGCTCGGCGAGCTCGCGCGCGATCTCCTCCTCCGGGCCCCACAGGCGCTCGGCGATGAAGCGTGCGCGGATGGCGCTCAGCTCGGGCAGCGGCAGCCCCGCGGGCACCGGCCCATCGTGCAGCACGTCGCGCCAGCACAGCACGTCACCGATCGCCAGGGTGCGGAGCAGGTCGCCCGCCGCATCTCCGTTGGTGATGTGCAGCATCGTCATGGCTCTTCAGGTTCCGGTCAGGCGTTCAGCTTCACGTCACCGGGCTCGCTCCAGCCGGGGCGGCCGCGCAGCTCCACGGCCAGCGGCGATTCGCGGCTCTCCACCATCACCACGGTCTGCTCGGCCTGCGTCACGTGCATGTGCTTGTGCAGCCCCGATGCCTCGCGGCCCACGCCGCGCCCCGCCAGCGCGCGGAGAGCCGCGTCCACCTCGGCCAGCCCATCGCCCTTCCGGATCATCACGTGATACATCGCTCTGTTATCTCCCGCGGTTGAGATCGGTTCGGACGCAAGCTAATCCGTCGCGCGCCGCGCCGCATCCGGGCACATGGGCCGGCATGGCTGGCCGAGCGAATGGAATTCGAGGCAAGAACCACACGAAGTCCGCCTTCGAGCCGCCTTCGCGGACTGTTCGTCACCATCGCCGCCTGGGAGATGATCGGCGGCGCATGGAAGCCGCGGCCACAGCCTCGCGCAGTTTGCGAGGCTTCTCGTGGTTGTTGCTGCGGCTTGAGCCGCCGGTGCGGTGTGGAGGAAACCATCATGCGGCAGCTCTCATCTGCACCGTCAACTTCGGCGGCGAGTCGGCGGGCGTGACGATTGCCGGGATGGCGTTCAGCGGGCTGTGGAACCCGCAGACCAACGGCACCCAGGTGATCGCGTCCATCAACGGCCTGATCTATTCCGGCGGCAAGACGCAGAGCTACGGCCTGGCGCAGACCATGACGGTGCAGAACGCCTGGACAGCGCCGGCCGCGCAGTTAGCTTTGCGGCCAACCCGAGGCCCCGCCGCCCGGCGGGGCCTCTCGTATTTCCGGATGATGGGATTCGTGAGGATGGACGGAACCGAGGTTCTCTCGCGCGCGGACGTGCTGGCGCGCACCGAGGCGCACGTGCGGCAGGCGATGACGGGCGAGGGGAGCGGCCACGACTGGTGGCACGTGCACCGTGTGCGGCAGACGGCGCTGCGCCTGGCCCGCGAGGAGGGCGCCGACGCGTACGTGGTGGAGCTCGCCGCGCTCCTGCACGACATCGCCGACCACAAGTTCCACGGCGGCGACGAGACCGCCGGCCCGCGGGCGGCGCGCGCCTGGCTCGAGCCGCTCGGGGTGGAGCCGGAGGTGACCGGCCATGTCGCCTCCATCATCGCCGCGCTGTCGTTCAAGGGCGCGGGCGTAAACACCCCGATGGAGACCCCCGAGGGACGCGTGGTGCAGGATGCCGACCGGCTCGACGCCCTCGGCGCCGTGGGGATCGCGCGGACGTTCGCCTACGGCGGCAGCCGCGGCCGGGAGATGCACGACCCCGGCGTGGCACCCGAGGCACACGGCTCGTTCGCGGCCTACAAGGCCAGCACCGGGCCCACCATCAACCACTTCCACGAAAAGCTCCTGCTGCTGCGCGAGCGGATGAACACCGCGTCGGCGCGCCGCATCGCCGAGGGGCGGCACCGCTTCATGGAGCGCTTCCTGGCGCGCTTCCACGCCGAGTGGGAGGGCCAGGACGGGATGGAGGACGATGGAGACGATTGACCTGGGCGGCGGCGTGCACGTGCTGCGCGGCGCCGTCAACAGCGGATTGATCGAGACGGAGAACGGGCTGCTCGTGGTGGATACGGGGCTGGACCGCGGCGCCGGGAACCGCATCGCCCGCGCGGCGGAGGAGCTGGGGCGGCCGATCGTGGCGATCCTCAACACCCACGCCCACGCCGACCACCACGGCGGCAACGCGCAGCTGGTGCGCAAGCTCGCCGTCCCCGTCCACGCGCCGGCGGTGGAGGAGTGCGTGATCCGCGAGCCGCGCTACGAGCCGGTGTACCTGTTCGGCGGCGCGGCGCCCGTCACCGCGCTCACCAGCAAGTTCCTGCAGGCCGATCCCTCGCCGGTGGACGTGATCGTCCGCCCCGGCGAGACGGTAGGGATCGACGGCCGCGAGCTGGAGATGGTGGACCTGGCGGGCCACAGCCTGGCGCAGATCGGCGTCCGCGCGGGAGGCGTGCTGCTGGCGGCCGACGGCTTCTTCGGCCGCGAGCCGCTGGAGAAGCACGGCGTTCCCTACCTGGTGGATGCCTACCGCTGGATGGAGACGCTGCGGCAGCTGAAGGAGATCGACGCCGCCTGGATGGTCCCCGGACACGGCGAGCCGCTGGACGAGCCCGGCGAGACGCTGGACCTCAACCTCGCCATCCTGCAGCGCGCCGCCGAGTGGCTTGCGGAGCGCCTGCGCCGCGCCACCGCCGGCACCGAGGAGCTGCTGATCGAGTTCGCCGCCGCGCACGGCATGCGCCTCACCGACCCGCCCTCGTACGTGCTGAACCGCGCCACGCTCCTCGGCTTCCTCTCGTCGATGGAACGAGCCGGCGAAGCGCGCGTGGTGATCGACAACGGGCGGTGGATGTGGGAGGCGGCGGAGGGGTGAGAGCCGCACGTGGCCCCGCCCCCACCGCCACGCGATCCCGGTGTTCAGCAGACCTGCTGGCAATTCAGGCCGGTGGCGCAACTTCCCGTACACGAGAGCTGGACCGTATCACAGCCGGGCGAAACGCAACGGAGGCTGACCGCGTTGGCCTGAACCGTCCCGCGCGCTTCCGAATCCTCACCCTGGACCGTGAACGACTCCACCGCCAGCCGTTCGATGTCGAGCTTCATCTTGCGCATCGGTCTTCTCCCGAATCAGTGATCGAATCGCACCCCTTCCCGGGGCACGCCTGGACGAGATGGAAATAAACAGTCGTAATATGTTTGGGGCAAGTTCAGGTTCACTGCTCAGCCCGGATGCCGGTTGATCGCCAGCGATCAGAGCCACCGCGTTCGTGGCCGTTGCAGTCCGCCGCGCGAAGCGCAAATGTCCCCCACCCAGCAGTTTGGGAGAGGGACAGGCGTTCAGGACGCGACGCAGTCGCGCGCTCGAACGCCAAGGTGAAATCCGATCGATGGAACGCTACAACGCCGCGGGCGGGCGGTAGATCCACCCCTCCAGCGCCACCGTCTCCGCGGGCACGCGGCCCAGGCGGCGGGGCTGGTCCAGGTCGTCGCGGCAGAGGAAGGCGACCAGCGCGGCGATGCAGGCGTCGCGCGCGTCTTCCAGCGTGCAGGCGCACGCCTCCATCGACGGATACGCGAAGGTCATGAACGGTTTGAGCGCCGCCGGCCGCGCGCGCACCTCGCCCGCCCGCGACGGCACGCGTCCCCCGCGGATCCCCAGGTCCTTCGCCGCGCCCGATGGGTAGACCTCGATGATCGCCGTCGCCGCGCCGCTGCGCGGGGCCTGGGGGAGGATGGAGACCTCGGCCTCGTCGCGCAGTTCGTGGAGAAAGCGGATGCCCTCCAGCGTCTGCTTGTACAGGCGCATGTCCAGCGGCGCCATCGCCCCGCCGCTGTCGGTGGCGCGCCCCGACTTCTGCACGTCGGGGAACTGCTTCCAGATCTCCTCGGGCGGCCGGTCGGCCACCCACGCCGCCACGCCCGCCCAGCTCGCCGCCCGCTCCCCGGCAATCCTCTGCGCCAGCGCCGCCGGCACGCCGAAGGGGAAATCCGCGCCCCAGAGGATCCCGTCGCCCTCGTCCGCGCCGGCGGGCTTGCGCCAGTAGCCGGCCACGTGCGCGCGCAGGTCTTCGCGAAAGGGGAGCGGGCACAGGCTCACGATCTCGAGCTTCCCCTCGCGCTCACGGCCCACGGCGGCCCACAGGTTCGAGAGCGGCTCCTTCGCGCCGGAGAAATCGATCCCCCCGAAATATCTGAAGTCAGTCATCCAACCCGGTTCGACCTGGAAATTTGTGCCCCGCACGGTTCGAATCTACCGGCCGAGCAGCCGTGAGCTGAGCGCCAGCTCGATGCTGTTCACCAGCTGCTCGGCACCCCTGCGCTCGGAGCGTGGAATCCGCAGCGTGAGCTCGTCGCCGGAAAACCCCGGGATCTCCACGAAGCCGCGGAGATCCGCCGGGAACAGCGCCACTCGCGTGCGAAACCAGCCGGCGCGCAGCTCGGCGCGCCGGATCGACCGCAGCGGAAGCCGCGTTTCGCGCACACCTGACTCGGTGAGCTCCCGGGCGCCCGACCGCTTCCATCGCCACTCCCTCACCCGGTATTGCAGCACCACGTCGTCGTCCTCCATCCCCACCAGCCCGTCGAGCCGGGTGACGTTCTGAAGGTAGGTGACGGGGTCCTGGACCGTGCGGCGGAGTGAGAACGGGATCGGGATCACGGGCGTGGCGGCGGCGGTGGATGCGCGTGCCGGAACGGATGTGCGTGAAGGTGACGGCAAACGCCCGCGGCGGCAAGTCGGACGAGCCGCCTGTGACGACGGCGGCTCGTCCGCGCGGCGGCTTACTCCGCGGCGCCAAGCCCGAGCTGTTCCGCCAGCGCGGCGGGATCGGTCACCGGCTGCTTGCACGCCAGCCGCTCGCACACGTACGCCGTGGCCCGGCCGCCCTGCGCCGTGCGCCCCTCCAGCAGCGGGATGATGGCTCCCGCATCGCCCCCGCCGTCCGGCGCCGCGAAAGCGAGCACCGTGTTCGGCAGGTACGCGTGGTGGAGGGTGCGCAGCAGCGCCCGGGTGTCTTCCCCGCCCCGCCGACCGATGATGGCGACCTCCACCGGCGTGGCGAGCGCATAGTCCAGCGCGCAGAGCAGGTGGCCGAACCCCATCGGCACGCGCGCCATGTACTCCCCCATCGCCCCCAGCGCGCGCTCGGCCACCCCGCGGTAGCGATGCTCGCCGGTGAGCTCCGCCAGCCGCAGCAGCGCCATCACCGCCGCGGAGTTTCCCGAGGGAGTGGCGTTGTCGAACACGTCACGCGGGCGCACCACCAGCGCCTCCGCGTCCTTCGCGGTGTCGTAGAACGCGCCCTCGTCCTCTTCCCAGAAGCGCTCGATCATCGCGTCGGCCAGGGTACGCGCCTCGTGCACCCAGCGTGCGTCCCAGGTGGCCTCGTAGACGGACACCAGCGCGTCGGCGAGCAGGGCGTGGTCTTCCAGGAAGGCGGGGATCTTGGCGCGGCCGTCCTTGTAGGTGCGCAGCAGCCTTCCATCCTGCATCAGCCGCGAGGTGAGGAACTCCGCGTTGCGCCGGGCGATCTCCAGCCAGTCTTCCCGCTCCAGCACCCGCGCCGCCTCGGCGAACGAGTGCAGCATCATGGCGTTCCAGCTGGTGAGCACCTTGTCGTCCAGCCCCGGCCACACCCGCTTCGCCCGCACGTCGTACAGGATCTTTCGCCCGCGTTCGATCACCTGCCGCAACCGCTCCGCCTCCACCCCCGCCGCCGCGGCGATCTCGTCCACCCCGTGCGCGGTGTGCAGGATGTTGCTCCCCTCGAAGTTGCCGGCCTCGCTCACGTCGTAGTACCGGCGGAAGAGCGGGCCGTCTTCAAGGCCGAGTAACTCGTCCACCTCCGCGGGGGCCCACAGGTAGAACTTCCCTTCCACTCCCTCGCTGTCCGCGTCCAGCGCGCTGTAGAAGCCGCCCTCGGGCGAGGTCATCTCACGCTCCACCCACGCCAGCGTCTCTTCGACAACCGTGCGATGCGCATCGTCGCCCGTGGCCTGCCAGGCGTGCAGGTAGGCGCGCGAGAGGAGCGCGTTGTCGTACAGCATCTTCTCGAAGTGCGGCACCAGCCACTGGTTGTCGGTGCTGTACCGCGCGAAGCCGCCGCCCACGTGGTCGTACATCCCGCCCGCGGCCATCATCCGCAGCGTGAAATCGGCCATGCGCAGCGCCTCGGGCGTGCCGGTGCGCTTCCAGTGGCGCAGCAGGAGCTCGAGCAGCATCGGCTGCGGAAACTTGGGCGCGCTCCCCAGCCCGCCCCAGCGCGGCTCGAAGCGCCGCGCCACCCCGGCGTACGCGCGCTCCAGCACCTCGGCGTCCAGCGGCGACTGCCCGGGCGCTGCGGCACCGGTCTGCGCCAGCGCGCTGCGGATCTCTCCCGCGCTCTGCTCCACGTCGCCGCGCCGCTCTCGCCACGCCTCGTCCACGGCCGCCAGCACCTGCCGGAACGAGGGCATTCCGTGCCGCGGCTGCGGGGGATAGTAGGTGCCGCCGTAGAACGGCTCCCCGCGCGGGGTGAGGAACATGGTCATCGGCCAGCCGCCGTGCCCGGTCATCTGCTGCACGGCGTTCATGTAGATGGAGTCGATGTCGGGGCGCTCCTCGCGGTCCACCTTCACGTTCACGAACAGACGGTTCATGAGCGCCGCTGTCTCTTCATCCTCGAACGACTCACGTTCCATCACGTGGCACCAGTGGCAGGCCGAGTAGCCCACGGACAGCAGGATGGGACGGTCCTCGGCGCGCGCCCGCCCCAGCGCCTCGGCGCCCCACGGGTACCAATCCACCGGGTTGTGGGCGTGCTGAAGCAGGTAAGGGCTGGTCTCGTCGGCCAGTCGGTTGGGCATCGTGCCGGTCCAGTGAGGGTAAGTGCCAGAGCTTGCAACAGGATGGACGCGAAGGCCGGGCCGGGTCTGGCCATCCGCGCATATAACGCCCTTGCGCTCCCGACAAGTGTACGTAATATTGCGCGCCTCGCCATGTTTACTGCGTTCATGAGGCGCGGAGTAGGGGAGGATGGAGGGGTTGACGGGGAGGAGAAGGCGCATCATCTTTTGAGCAGCGAATTCACTGCTCACCACGAGGTGACCCATGCTCAATCTCGAAGACATCTACTCGCTCACCGATTTCCAGCGGAACACGCGCGAGCACGTCAAGCGGCTGCAGGAAAGCGGGCGGCCCGCGGTGCTCACGGTGAACGGCCGCGCCGAAGTGGTGGTGCAGGACGCGGCGAGCTACCAGGTGCTGATGGAGCGCGTCGAGCGCGCCGAGGCGATCCTGGCCATTCAGGAAGGGCTGGAGTCCGCCGCGCGCGGCGAGGGGCGTTCCGCGCGCGAACTGTTCGATGACATCCGCAAGGGCGCCAGGGGACCGTGACCAGCTACGAGGTGATCGTTCAGCCACGGGCGGAACGCGAGATCAGGGAGAGGCACCGCTTTCTCGCAACCACCGCCCCCGCCGCGGCGGAACGGTGGCTGAGCGGCATCCTCTCGCTCGAGGAGATGCCGGAACGCTGCGCGTTGGCGCCCGAGGCGCCACACGTGAGGCGGCGCGTCCGGCAGCTCCTGTACGAGGAGCACCGCATCCTCTTCGTGATCACCGGCCGGCACGTGCGCGTGCTCACGGTGCGCCACATGAAACGCCGCCCGCTGCGCCGCAAGCCGCCGAACTAGCCGTGCTCCGCCATCAGCCGCGCGCGGTAACGGGGAATCTTGATACGAGGGTTCACGCCTTTCGGGGAGATGGTGAATGACGACCGACGTTGACGCGCTGGAAGAGGAGCGCATCTTTGCAGCAGGGGAAGCACTGCTCAGGGAGCGCAACATGTTCGATCTCAGCGACATCGGCTCGTTCGACGAGTTTGACCGGAACCGCCGGGAGCACCTGGAGCGGCTGCGCCAGACCGGCCGCCCCCGGGTGCTGACGGTGGATGGTGAGCAGGAGTTCGTGGTTCAGAGCGCCGCGGCGTACCGCGAGTTGCTGAGACGGCTCGACTATGCGGAGACAGTCATCAGCATCCGCGATGGCCTGGAGGCAGTTGACCGCGGCGATACGCTGCCGCTGGATGAGGCGTTCGAACAGATCCGCAACGGGACGTGGCGACGTGATCCGTGAGATACACGGTTCGCGTCTCGCGCCCCGCGTCGGGGCAGATCGGCGAGACTTACGAGTTCCTTCGCGAGGGCGATCCCGCCTACGCCGATCGATGGCTCGCCGGTCTATACGAAACATTCGCAACGCTCGCGTCGCTGCCGAACCGGGGGCGGATCGCTCCGGAGTCGCCGCAGTCCGGCCGAACGATTCGCCAGCTCCTGTATCGTAAGTACCGCATCACGTACGCTGTGCTTGACGGGCGGGTGAACATCACGGGCGTTCGGCATTCCGCCCTCTCCTCCGGCAACGAAGACTTGTGAGGCGCTGTCTCAAGCGCACGCCGGTGACGGCACCGGCGTTGCGTGTAGGTTGTGTTCCCGTTTCCGTTTTGGCACTCCGGCAGGGCAGTTTCCGTGCAGCAGACCTTCCGCCGCCTGTTCAGGCAAAAATTCGGGAAGAACCCCGTCTCCATCCTTCCGCTGGAGGGCGACGGCTCGCAGCGGCAGATGTACCGTCTGGTGGGCGAGGGAATGGAGACGGCCATCGGCGTGGTGGGGCCGGACCGCGAGGAGAACCGCGCGTTCCTGTCGTACACGGCGGCGTTCAGCTCCATCGGCCTTCCCGTGCCCGAGCTCTACGGGGCCGACGAGAAGGCGGGGCTGTACCTGGAAGAGGACCTGGGCGAGACCACGCTGTTCGACGGGCTGTCGCTGGCGCGCAAGGAAGAGCCCGACGCGGCGTTTCCAGAGGCGATGATCCCGGTCTACCGCCGCATCCTGGAGCTGCTGCCGCGCTTCCAGGTGCAGGGCGGGAAGGCCGTGGACTACTCCGTGGCCTACCCCCGCGCGGCGTTCGACCGGCAGTCGATCCTGTGGGACCTGAACTACTTCAAGTACCACTTCCTCAAGCTGGCGCACGTCCCCTTCAACGAGGCGCGGCTGGAGAAGGACTTCCGCCGCTTCGCCACGTTCCTGCTGGGCGCCGACACGCGCCACTTCCTGTACCGCGACTTCCAGAGCCGCAACATCATGCTGCGCGACGGGGAGCCGTGGTTCATCGACTACCAGGGCGGACGGCGCGGGGCGCTGCAGTACGACGTGGCCTCGCTGCTGTACGACCCCAAGGCCGGCGTGCCCGAGGAGCTGCGCGAGGAGCTGCTGGACCACTACCTGGACCAGCTGGAGCCGCTCCTTTCCGGGGTGGACCGGGCACGTTTCCGCCAGCATTTCCGCGGCTACGTGCTCGTGCGCATCATGCAGGCGATGGGGGCGTACGGCTACCGCGGCTTCTTCGAGCGCAAGCCGCGCTTCCTGCAGAGCGTGCCGCAGGCGGTGCGCAACCTGGAGCGGATCCTGGAGACGGGGTTCGTGCCGGTGGAGCTCCCCGAGCTGCGCGCGGTGTTCGAGCGGATCTGCGCGTCGCGCAGCCTGCGCAAGTCGCAGCCCAAGGCGCCGCCGGGGCTTACCGTGCAGGTGGGGAGCTTCAGCTTCAAGGGCGGCTATCCCGAGGACACGGGGGGCCACGGCGGCGGCTTCGTGTTCGACGTGCGGGCCATCCACAACCCCGGGCGCTACGCCGAGTACTCGCCGCTGTGCGGGTGCGACGAGCCGGTGATCGAGTTCCTGGACGGGATGCCCGAGGTGCATGAGTTCTGGGAGCACGTGAGCGCGCTG
>DASSJS010000130.1:0-5108 GCA_035691085.1 Longimicrobium sp. | reverse complement strand
CGAGCTGCGCAGCGCGGTGGCGGCGGGCCTCTCGGCCGGGCTGGCGCAGGGCGCGCGCGCCTTCCTGCGCAACGCGGGCGCCGAGGACGGGGTGATCAACTCGCTCCTGGAGAACCTGCCGGTGCTGGGCGGCGGGGGGCAGGGCGGTGGCCAGGAACGTGGCGGCTCCACGCCGCGCGGCGGCGGGATGGGCGGCGGGCGCACGGGCGGCATGCCGTCGAGCGCGCGTCCGGCCGGGACGCAGGGCGGCCGCGGCGGGATGTCGGGCGGACGCACCGGCGGGATGTCGGGGAGCGGGCGTACGGCCGGCTCGTCGTACGGCGGCACCGGCGCCGGCGGCCCGCGCCGCGGGCCGAGCCACCAGGAGAACTACTGACCTGGAGATGGCCGAGGCCGGGTTCCGCGTGACGGGACGGGTGCAGGGCGTGGGCTACCGCTGGTGGACCCGCGCCCAGGCCACCCGGCTGGGGGTGACGGGGACGGTGCGAAACGCGGACGATGGTTCGGTGCTGGTGCAGGCGCGGGGGTCCGACACGGCGCTCGCGGAACTGGAGCGGCTCTTGGGACAGGGGCCGCCCCACGCCCGCGTGGCGCAGGTGGAACGGGTCCCCGCGTCGCTTTCCCCCCGCGACGGTGTGGATGGACTCGAGATCGTCCGCTGACCGGCCGCTGGACCCGTGAGCGGCCCGAACCTGCTCTCGGCTGAATTTCCGAAGCTGGCCCGAAGAAAAACGACTTCGTCAATTCGCTTATGCCGCGCGAGGGCGGGGAAGCGAGGGTGGGAATGGCGACCCCCACCCCAAAATCGTTTCTGCGCGAAAAGAGACCCGGGTTTTTGGCCCGGGTCTCTCGTTTTCCCCCGTCGACGGCCCTTCGTGGCTACTTCCCCACGCAGAAGTCGCCGAACACCCGGTCGAGCACGTCATCCACCGTCACGGCGCCGATCAGGTCCTCCAGCTCACCCGCCGCGGCGCGCAGGTGGGTGGCGGCGAACTCCATCGGGACGGCGCTGTCCAGCGCGTCCACGAAGGCGGCGAGCTCGGCGCGGGCGTGGCGGAGGGCGCGGGCGTGCCGCTCGCGGGTGACCAGCGGCGCCTCGCCCGGCTCGCCCAGGATGTGGCCGAACGCCATCCGCAGCAGCGCCTGCCGCAGTTCGGGCATCCCCCCACCCGCGAGCGCCGCCACGGAGACGGAGCGGATGCCATCCTCCTCCCCATCGACAACCACCGTACCCGCATCCTTTCCGGCCTTGGTGCGGACGAGCAGGGTGCGGGTGGGATCGCGGGTGGAGAGGAACTCGCGCTCATCGTCCCCCGGCTCGCGGCCAGACTCGACGCAGAACAGCACCAGGTCCGCCGCGGTGAGGTAGCGGCGTGCCACCTCGATCCCGATCCCCTCCACGCGGTCGACCGTGTCGCGCAGGCCGGCGGTGTCCACCAGGCGGAAGGGATAGCCTTCCACCGTGACCGAGGCCTCCAGCGCGTCGCGCGTGGTGCCGGGGATCTCGGTGACGATGGCGCGCTCGGTGCCCAGCAGCGCGTTGAAAAGCGAGGATTTTCCTGAGTTCGGCCGGCCGGCGAGGACGGTCAGCGCGCCTTCGCGGAGCAGCTCGCCCTCGGGGGCGGTGGCGAGCAGCGAGTCCATCCGCCGCGTCACGTCCTCCGCGGCGGCGCGGATGCGGGCGGGGGGGACGGGTGGCTCGTCTTCTTCCGGAAAGTCGATGGAGTAGGCGATCAGCGACTCGGCCTGGATGATGGCGCCGCGCAGCTCGTCGATGCGGCGGGACAGGCCCCGCTCCATCTGGTGCACGGCGGCGCGGTGCAGCGCGGGCGAGCGGCCGTCGATCAGGTCGGCCACGGCCTCGGCCTGCAGCAGGTCGAGCCTGCCGTTCAGGTACGCGCGCCGGGTGAACTCGCCGGGGAGCGCCGCGCGGGCGCCCGCCGCCAGCAGCGCGTTCAGGACGAGCTGCGGGGTCAGCGTGCCGCCATGCGTGCTGATCTCGACGATATCCTCACCCGTGTAGCTGCCCGGGGCGGGGAAGAGGGTGACCAGCGCCCGGTCGAGCAGCTCGCCGCTCTCCGGATGCCGGATCGCCGCCAGCCGCTGCACCCGCGCGGGCACATCCGCCGCGGCGGGGGCGATGCGCGCCAGCACCTGTCGCGCGTGCGGGCCGGAGACGCGCAGCAGCGCCACCGCGCCGCGCCCGGGCGCCGTGGCGATGGCCGCGATGGTGTCGTTGGGCAGGGGAGAGATCGTCATCCCGGGAGAATGCGGTAGTGGGCGCGGCGCTGCAACGGCAAACAGCATCTGCGGGTTTCACACGGAAGGCACGGAGAAACTGCGGGGAGAGGCAGGCGATGGCGAGCGCTCTGGAGTTCTCCTTTTCTCCGCAGCCTCCGGGGCGACCCACCAGGACGGTCGGCCAAAGACGAACGCCCGCCCCTCGTGGAGAAGGGCGGGCGTCCATTCGATCGCGGGCGAGGCGCTTACCTGCGCTTCTGTTTGGTGGGGCCAGGGCGTTTCGGCCTGGCCGCCGCCTCCTGCTCGGCCTTGGCCGCCTCGGAGGCGGCGCGGCGCTCGCGGGCGATCAGCAGCTGCTGCGGCACCGAGGCCAGGTTGCTGCTCACGTAGTACAGGTTCAGCCCCGACGGCATCAGCCAGAAGAACACGCCCATCATCAGGGGCATGGTGTACATCATGGTCTTGGCCTGCGGGTTGTCGGCCATCCCGCTCATCTTGGTGCTGATCCACTGCAGCGCGAACATGCTCACCACCAGCAGGATGGGGAGCAGATACAGCGGGTCGCGCAGCGACAGGTCGGGGAGCCACGCGAACCGGGCGCCGCGGAACTCGATGGCCCCCTGGAACACGAAGAAGAGCGTGATCAGCACCGGCATGGGGATGAGCATGGGAAGGCACCCGCTCATCATGGAGAAGGGGTTCACCCCCAGCTCCTGGTACATCTTCATCATCTCCTGCTGCTGCCGGCGCGGATCGTCGGCGTACTTCGCCTGGAGCTCCTTCATCCGCTCCTGCATGATGGGCTGCACCGCCATGTTCTTCATCTGGCTGCGCATGGCGCGCGCGTTCAGCGGCCAGGTGACCAGGCGCACCAGCACGCCGAACAGCACCAGCACCCACCCGTACGCCAGCCCCAGGTTCTGGTGCAGCTCACGCACCGACCACAGCACGAACGCGGCGATGGGGCGCACCACCGGGCGCAGCCAGCGGTAGCCGTAGGGGTTCACCTCCTCCAGCTGGTGGCCCACCTTCACCAGCCGCTCATGCTCCAGCGGACCCAGGTACGCCTGGTACGCGAAGGTGCCGTCGGCGCCCACGGGGAGCGCCACCGTGCCCGTGGCGCGCGGCGACACCAGCGCGTCGCCGCCCACGTTGTAGCTCTCGTCGGGGCGGTCGGCGGCCACCAGCCGCGTGAACTCGGTCTTCTGCGGCACCAGCGCCATCAGGAAGTAGCGGTCCTTGACCCCCGCCCAGGCCAGCGGCCCGGCGATGGTGTCGGCGGCCTCCACGCTCTTGATGTAGTGCCGCTCCACCCGCCGGCCGTTCCACGCCACGAACGACAGCTCGCGCGCGGTGCCGTGCTCCTTGGCGTCGTGCGGGGCCAGCCCGGTGCCCAGCGAGGTGTAGAGCGTGCCCGCCCCGCCCCCGCCCAGCACCCGGCCGCGCACGTCCACCGTGTAGTCGTTTGGCCGGAAGGTGTAGGTGATCTCGGCCACCGGCGCGCCGTTCTGCACGCCGGTGAAGGTGAGCGACTGCGCCGGGCCGCCGGCGCGCAGCTCCAGCCGCGGCGCGCTGGGCGTGAACTGCACGGTGCGCAGGTCCAGCGTGCGCCCGGCCGACACCAGGGTGCCGCTCAGCACATCGTCGGCGCCACGGGGGACCAGCTGCACGTGCTCGCCCCGGTGCACATAGCTGGGGAACCGGGCCAGCTCGGCCCAGGTGAGCGCCGCGCCGCGGGTGCTGAAGCGGTACTCGTACAGCGGCGAGCGCACGGCCACCTGCTGCGCCGGCGGCAGCGCGGGCGTCTGGCCGGCGGCCGCGGGCGCGGAGGCGGGTGCGGAGGCCGCCGGGGCGGTCGCCGCGGGAGCGCCGGGGCGCACGGGCGGCGGGGGCACCGGGGCCAGGAAGCGCTGCCAGATGATGATGAGCACCGCCGTGAGCAGGAAGGCGAGCCCGAGTCGCTTCTCCATCTATGTTCCAGATTCTCGGTACAGGACCGATGTGAAGTCGGGATCAGGGGACGGGGTCGTACCCGCCGCGCGCGAAGGGCTGGCAGCGGGCCAGGCGCTTCAGCAGCAGCCAGGTGCCCTTGCCGGCCCCGTACTTCTCGATGGCCTCGAGCCCGTATGCCGAACAGGTGGGATAGAAGCGGCACACGGGCGGCTTGAGGGGCGACAGCGCCTTCCGGTAGAAGCGGATGCCGCCGGTCAGGACGCGCGCGAGCACAGGCCCTCCACCAGTTCGGTCAGCTCCTGCTTCAGGTCGTCGAACTCCGCCGCGTACGCCTCGGGGCGGGCACGGACCATTACGTCCAACGCCAGCCCCGAGTTTCGCAGCCGGGGAAGCACCACGGTGCGCCCCAGCTCGCGCAGCCGGCGCTTGACCCGGTTGCGGTGCACGATGTCGTGCTTGTGCTTGGGCACCACCACCCCCCAGCGCGCAAACGCCGAAGGGGAAGCGGAGACGAACGCGTCCAGATGACGCGTTTTCCTCCTCTTCCCCCGTCGGAACAGCGCCCGGATCTCTCCCGGCCTGGTGATGCGCGCGGCACGGGGCAGCGCGAACCCGCCCGGAGCGGGTCCTTCGGCGTCCACGGCGCGAGCGCGCCCGGCGCGGGTTACTTGCCCGCGATCTTGACGGTCAGCCGGTGGCGCCCCTTGCGGCGGCGCGCGTTCAGGACTTCGCGGCCACCCTTGGTGGCCATGCGGGCGCGGAACCCGTGCTTGTTGATCCGCTTGCGGTTGCGCGGACGATACGAAGGCTTCATCGGTACCCCTTGGGGTGCTGCTCAGTAGTCAGGATTCGGGTGCGGCAAAGACGAGAAACATAGCCAGGGGTCGGCGTTTCGTCAACCGGGGGCGGGGGCG
>DASSJS010000129.1:0-2054 GCA_035691085.1 Longimicrobium sp. | reverse complement strand
CGCGCGCGGCGGCGAGCGCGTCACCCACGCGCTCCGTGAGCGCGCGCGCCGAGACGTTGGCGGAGAGATCGATGGGGAGCTCAACCGCACGCTCGGCTTCGCGCACGGCGACGAGCACCTCGTCGTCGCCGCGGTGGCGCGAAAGGGCCAGCGCGAAGGCGGCCAGCGCGGGCGCCGCGCCGCCCTGCCCCGCGAGGAAGGCGATGTCCAGCTCGTGATGGTGGTGCGCCACCCGCGCGTCGGGGCGCGGGCGGTCTTGCACGGGTGCGGCGGGGGGATTCAAGGGCATCGGCCCACGGCCCGCTCGGAGGGCACCGTCATCGATCGATCCGGAGTTCAGGTTCGCTGGTGAGGAGACGGTCGAGCTCTTCCTCCGACAGCTCGTCGATCACGGCCAGCAGGCGGTTGGGGCTGGCCTCCACCCTCGCCCGCGGCTCGCCGGCCGGACCCGCCAGCCCGCCGAAATGGCGCTCGGCCAGCCCGGCCACGGTCGGTGACTGGAACATCGCGCGCAGCGGCAGCTCGATGCCGAAGGTGGCCCGCACCCGCGAGACGATGCGCGTGGCCAGCAGCGAATGGCCGCCCAGGTCGAAAAAGGTGTCGTGCACCCCCACCCGCTCCACCCCCAGCACCTGGCTCCAGATGTCCGCCAGCACCTCTTCCACCCGGGTGCGCGGCGCCACGTACCGGTCCTGAGCCGGCAGGCCGGGCGCGGGAAGGGCGCGGCGGTCCACCTTGCCGCTGGGGGTGAGCGGGAGGCGCTCCAGCGCCACGATGGCGGAGGGGACCATGTGCTCGGGGAGCGCCGCACCGAGCTGCGCGCGCAACTCGTCCGTGTCGGTCGCGCCCACCACGTAGGCCACCAGCCGCCGGTGCCCGGGCACGTCCTCGCGCGCCGCCACGACGCAGTCGCGCACGCCGGCATGGCCCCGCAGGGCGGCCTCCACCTCGCCCGGCTCCACGCGGAAGCCGCGGATCTTCACCTGCTGGTCGGCGCGCCCCAGGTACTCCAGCTCGCCGCCGGGGCGCCAGCGCGCGCGGTCACCCGTGCGGTACAGCCGCGCCCCCGGCTCCGCCCCGAACGGGTCGGGAACGAAGCGTTCGGCCGTGAGCGCCGGGCGCGCCAGATACCCGCGCGCCACCTGCGCCCCGCCGATGTATAGCTCGCCCGGCACGCCGATGGGGGCGGGCGCGAGCGCCGCGCCCAGCACGTACACCCGCGTGTTGGCCACCGGGCGCCCGATGGGCGGCAGCGCCGGCCACGCCGAGGGGTCGGGCCCGAGCGTGTGGGCCGTGGCCACGTGCGTCTCGGTAGGGCCGTAGTGGTTCACCACCCGGCATCCCGGCGCGGACGCGGCGAGCGCGCGCAGCTGCGGCGTGGCGGCCAGCTGCTCGCCCGCCGTCACCACCTCGCGCAGCGCCAGCGCGGGCGCGCCGGGCTCTCCCGCGGCCTCGGCCAGCGCCTGCAGCGCCACGAAGGGGACGAAGATCCGCTCCACGCCGTGGCGGGCGATGAAACGCACCAGCGCGGCGGGGTCGCGGCGCACCTCTTCGTCCACCAGCACCAGCGCGCCGCCCTGCGCCAGGGTCGCGACGATCTCCTGGAACGACACGTCGAAGCTGAGCGAGGCGAACTGCAGCGTACGCCGCGGCTCGGCAAGGACGGGATCGGCCCCGTGCCACGCGGCCAGGTTGGCCAGCGCGCCGTGCGGCAGCATCACCCCCTTGGGCCGCCCGGTGGAGCCCGAGGTGAAGAGGACGTAGGCCAGGTTCCCGGCGTCCACCCGCACCCCCGGATCGGTGGCCGGGTTCTGCGCGATCTCGTCCGCCTGCGCATCCACGCAAGCGCGCGGCACCGCGGCGGCGACGGCGTCGCCCAGCGAGGCCTGGGTGACCACCGCCGCCAGCCCGGCGTCGGCCGCCATGAAGGCCAGGCGCCCCGGCGGATACGCGGGGTCGAGCGGCACGCAGGCGCCGCCGGCCTTGAGCACCGCCAGCACGGCCGCCACCATCCACGCGCCGCGCTCCAGGCAGATCCCCACCCGCGCCTCGGG
>DASSJS010000128.1:0-12272 GCA_035691085.1 Longimicrobium sp. | reverse complement strand
AGCCCCCGCCCGCGCAACGCGGCGCGCGTGAGCGCCCGCGCCCGCCCCGGCCCCCGCGTGTGCGCCGGCGGCGACGTGACCATGGGCACCAACCTGGACACCACCTGGGTGTTCACCTCCAGCGGGCGACTGGGCCGGCGCGTTCCCGCGTTCCCCGATCCCGACTCGCTGCTGGCCCCCCTGCGGCCGCTGCTGGCCGACGCCGACGTGGCCATGCTGAACGTGGAAGGCGCCATCGGCGAGGGCGCGCCGGGGCGGCGGAAGTGCCCCCCCAATTCCAGTGCCTGTTTCGCCTTCCGCTCGCCGGTAGGAGCGGCGGGGGCGCTGAGCCGGGCGGCCGGGGGCAGGCCCGTGGTGGGCAACGTGGCCAACAACCATGGGCGCGACGCGGGGGAGAGCGGCTGGTACACCACCATGCGCCACCTGCGCGCCGCCGGCGTGGGCGTGATCGGCGCCGACACGCTGGCCACCCCCGTGGCGACCGCGGCGGGCGACACCATCGCCTTCCTCGGCTTCAGCCCATGGACGGGGCCGGACCCGCGCAACACGGCCGCGGTGCGGCGCCACGTGGCCCGGGCGGCCGCGCGCTGGCCGTACGTGGTGGTGAGCGTGCACATCGGCGCGGAGGGGCGCGGCGCGCAGCACGTGTACAACCAGACCGAGATCTTCCTGGGCGAGGACCGCGGGAACTCCGTCGCCTTCGCGCACGCCGCGATCGACGCGGGCGCGCGCGTGGTGTTCGGGCACGGGCCCCACGTGATGCGCGCGGCCGAGTGGTACCGCGGCGGGCTGATCTTCTACTCGCTGGGGAACCTGCTCACCTACGGCCCGTTCACCCTGTCGGACCCGATGAACCGCGGCGCCATCGCCTGCGCCGACCTGGCGCCCGAGGGCGGGGTGCTGGGCGCCGAGCTGCGCTCCACGCGGCAGACGCCCCCCGGCATCGCCCGCCCCGACACGGCCGGCGTGGCCGCATCGCTGGTGGACGCGCTGGGCGCGCAGGACTTTCCCGCCACGGCCGCCCGCGTGGCCGCCAACGGCGTGATCCCGCTCGCCGGCGGCGCCGAGGTGGCGCGCGGGCCGCGGGTGCCGTCGCCGGAACGCCGGCCCGGCGCGGGCGAACGGCGGCGGCCGTAGGCGGGCCGTTTCCCCGACGGCGGACGGCCCGCGTGTCCCGATGGGGCGCGCGCGGGCCGGTTCCGTTCAGGGGATCGCATGGCAGCCCATCCATTTCGCGCCGCGCGCGCGGTGCGCTGCGCGAGCGGCGCCGGGGGTGCCGCGACGCCGCCGGGCCGGCCCGGCACCGGTGATGGGAACGCGAACCCGCCGCCGCGCGGCGTGTATCACCCTCCATGCGTGCCCCGGCATGTGCGCGCCCGGGAGGAATTGAGGCCAATGCTCGCCGCGCGCAATCGTGTCGCGTGCGCGGAACTTCATGTCCTTCAACGACGTACAACGTTTGCACGACACACAAGCCGCCGCGCCGGGGGATGGGACGGGGAGCGAGGGGACAGTGCCGAGACAACAAAGCACTGGCATTGCGCACGCTCGCCCCTCATTATTCATCCACACGCGTAAATAGCCATCGGACTACCGGCGCTCACTTGGCGCCGGACATGGCGCGATTCGCAATCCGTTTGCACCGGGCGCACCATCACGCCCGGCCACGGAGATGCGCCACACAGGCCCGCGGTGACACCGCCGGGACACGCACACAACAACTGTCGGAGCCGCTCCAAATGGCCGCACCTACGACCGGAAAGCCGGCGCGCAAGCCCAGGCGCCGCTGGCGGTGGCACGTTCCCCCCGCCCTGGTGCACGGGAACGAGACCCTGGAAGGAACCGAGATGCTCGAAGAGTTCTCGGGCGCCGTGGGGCTGGCGTTGTGGCAGAGCATGCGCGACGCCACCCTGTGGGCCGGCGTGCGCGAGCCCGAGGAGCGGCTGGGGCTGTTCCAGCCCGGTGCGTACGAGCAGCGCCTGCGCGCCATCGAGGCGGCCGGCGTGGACGCGGCGATCGACGCGCCGCTGCGGGCCCTCGCCCGCATCTCGCTGGACCCGGGCGGGATCACCGAGGACGAGGTGCTGGCCGCCTGCCGGCACATCTCGGCGTGGGCCGAGCAGCACGAGAAGCTGGCCACCGCCATCGCCCTGGCGCAGGCCGGCGCGCTGGCGGCGCCCACCAACGCCGCCGCGGGGTTCCGCGTGGGGCAGATGGCGCGCCGCAAGGCCGAGTACGCGCGCGCCGAGAGCTGGTTCCGCCGCGTGATCGGCCTGGGGCGCCAGGCCAAGGACTGGGCCAGCTACAGCGAGGCGTTCGTGGGGCTGGGCAACCTGTACACGCAGCGCGGCAACTACCCCGCCGCCAAGCGCTTCCACATCCGCGGCCTGCGCGCCGCGCGGCGCCACGGCCTGCGTGACATCCAGGGCCGCGCGCTGCACGACCTGTTCGTGATCGCGGTGGACACCAACCAGCCGGCCGAGGCGCTGGAGATGGCGCGCGGCGCCTTCAAGGCGTACGGCCCCAGCCACCCGCGCCTCCCGGTGCTGGCGCACGACCTGGCGTACTTCTGGATGACGCGGGGCCGCTTCGAGGCGGCGCTGCGGGTGTTCCAGGCGGTGCTGCCGCACATCACCGCCCCCACCGAGCGGCTGCTGACGGTGGCCGACATCGGCCGCGCGGCGGGCGGGGCGGGGAACCGCGCCGACTTCGACCGCGCGTGGGACGAGGTGTGGAGCTTTGCCGGCGAGTGGCACACCCGCCCCAACGCCGCCCAGGCGCTGCTGGACCTGGCCCGCGGCGCCGCGAGCCTGAAGGACTGGACCCGCGCCGAGCGCGCGGCCAGCACCGCCCGCGACGTGGCCACCCGCCGCGACGAGAGCCGCGTGGCGCTCGAGGCCGAGGCGGTGGTGGACCAGGTGGCCCGCAAGCGCGCCCTCGAGGCCGCCATCGAGCCCGCCAGCAGCGACGAGGAGGCCGCCGAGAGCGACACTCTGGCCGCCGACCTGCTGCGCATCCTCGCCGCGCCGCGCCGGTAGCCGGACGGTTCGTCGCCACAAAACCAACCGCCGCCCGGGAGCCTCTCCCGGGCGGCGGTTTCGCGCGTATGCGGTCGACGGCGCTTGCGCGCGAGGCAGAGCCGCCGGAGGCATTCGTCTGATCCAGGGTGAATTGTCCAGACAGTGTCTGGACAATCTTGTAAAACTATCAAACGCAGCGCGTTACCGGCTTTTCCAGGTGTCTGGAGCCGGGTTTGGAATCGTGCGGACGGCGTCTGCACAATCGGATGATCTGACAGCCCGGTCTCCCCCCTGTGACTCTTTGGACGTATCGCCGTACCCCCGTACCCCCGTACCCCCGTACCCCCGTACCCCCGTACCCCCGCACCCGCGGTTTTCGTGGCACGAAGCCCGCTATTGCGTGAGTCTGGCTCACTTCTACCTTCCATTGTGGTAGGATGGCACGCACCGCAGCCGGCCCTGGCTTCGTGGGCCGTAACCCCGTGTAGAGGAACGGTTTTCGATGAGTGACCAGAACGGCCGGAACGTCCCGAGCGAGCAGGAGTCGCGAGAGGTCGCCGAAGCCGCGCGCGAGACCGAGTGGACCGCGCCCAGCTTTGTCCGTGAGCTGTTCCTCGGCAACTTCCGCCTGGACCTGATCCATCCGTACCCGCGGCAGACCCCCGAGGACAAGGCCAAGACCGACGCCTACATCGCCAAGCTCCGCGCGTTCATGGAGGAGGTGGACAGCGACGCCATCGACCGCACCGGCGAGCTGCCGGACGACGTGGTGCAGGGGCTGCGCGGCCTGGGCGCGTTCGGGCTCAAGATCCCCGAGGAGTACGGCGGCATCGGGCTCTCCCAGGTGGGGTACGGCCGCACCGTGGGGATGGTGACCAGCAAGGACGGCAACCTCACCGCCCTCCTCTCGGCGCACCAGTCCATCGGCCTGCCGGGGCCGCTGAAGATGTTCGGCACCCCCGAGCAGAAGAAGAAGTACCTGCCGCGCCTGGCCAAGGGCGCCATCAGCGCCTTCGCGCTCACCGAGAGCGGCGTGGGGAGCGACCCGTCGGCGCTGTCGACCACCGCCACGCCTTCGGACGACGGCGAGGCCTTCATCCTGAACGGCGAGAAGCTGTGGTGCACCAACGGCACCATGGCCGAGCTGCTGGTGGTGATGGCGCGCACCCCCAACAAGGTGAAGAACGGCAAGGAGATCCCGCAGATCACCGCCTTCATCGTGGAGACCGACATGCCGGGGGTGGAGATCACCCACCGCTGCCGCTTCATGGGGCTGAAGGCGCTGCAGAACGCGGTGATCACCTTCAAGGACGTGCGCATCCCGAAGGAGAACATCATCTGGGGCGAGGGGAAGGGCCTCAAGCTGGCCCTGATGACGCTGAACACCGGGCGCCTGACGCTGCCGATGAGCGCGGCGTACGGGGCCAAGGTGGCGGTGGAGGTGGCGCGCAAGTGGGCCGCCGAGCGCGTGCAGTGGGGCGCGGCCATCGGCAAGCACGACGCCGTGGCGCAGATGCTGGGCGGGATGGCGGCCGACACCTTCGCCATCGAGAGCATGGCCGAGCTGTCGAGCGCGCTGGCCGACCAGGCCAGGAACGACATCCGCCTGGAGGCGGCGATCGCCAAGCTGTGGACCACCGAGATCGGCTGGCGGATCGTGGACGACCTGCTGCAGATCCGCGGCGGCCGCGGCTACGAGACGGCCGACTCGCTGGCCGCGCGCGGCGAGGTGCCGATCGCGGTGGAGCGGATGATGCGCGACTTCCGCATCAACCGCATCTTCGAGGGGAGCTCCGAGATCATGCGCCTGTTCATCGCCCGCGAGGCGGTGGACACGCACCTGAAGGTGGCGGGCGACCTGATCAAGCCGGGGATCAGCACCGGGCAGAAGCTGGGCGCCATGGCCAAGGCCGGCGCCTGGTACGCCACCTGGCTGCCGAAGCGCTTCGTGGGCGGCGGGCAGCTGCCGGGCGCGTACGGCGAGTTCGGCCGGCTGGCCAAGCACGTGCGCTACATCGAGCGGGCCAGCCGCAAGCTGGCGCGCACCATGTTCTACGCCATGGGCAAGTACCAGGCGAAGCTGGAGAAGAAGGGCGCGCTGCTGGGCCGCTTCGTGGACATCGGGGCCGAGCTGTACGCCATGAGCTGCGCCTGCGTGCGCGCGCAGGACATGAAGGACGGAGCCAACGGCCGCGAGGCCGCGCTCCTGGCCGACCTGTTCTGCCGCCGCTCGCGGCTGCGCGTGAAGCAGCTCTTCGACCTGGTGCACGAGAACGCCGACGACCCCACGTACAAGGTCGCGCAGGACGTGCTGAAGGGCCGCTACGCCTGGATCGAGGAGGGCGCCATCACCGCCATCCCCGAGGGCACCCAGGCGCCCAATCCCGGCTTCTCGCCGCCGGTGGAGCGCGTGGTGTCGGGCACCAAGCCCGCCACGCGCGTGGGCGCCAGCGGCTGAAGAAGCACGGAAGTACGGGTACGGAGTACGGAAGTGGAACGGCGGCCCCGCGGCGAACCTTGCCGCGGGGCCGCCGTGCGTTCGTCGCATGGGGTGACGATAATACTGAATCCGGGTGATCCGCCGCCCTTCTCGCTCACCCAGCGACTCTCTTGCTGAGGCTGAGGCAGAACACACCATAACTGGTTTTCACACAACGGCTTGCAGGAGGAAGGATCTGGAATCGCGGCTGAAGGTGAGCCTGTCGCTCGAATCAACACTTCAGCCGGATCCGGATGATACTCGATTATATGGGATGCCAACGTATTTACAGACGATAAATACTTGCGTTTCGGCGGGGTGTGCCGTTAGCCTACAGCTTCTTCCGCCACACCATGAATGGCGAGCCGGCGATCTGCTCGTGCACTGAATCGCCTTCAAGGCGCCATGAAGACGAGTTCTGCCGCATCTTCCGCTTCGGAGGATGCGCCGCGCGCCGGCGGCTCCGGCGAATCAACCCGACCCGGGAGGACGGCATGCGCAAGATCCGGCTGGACGTGGAGCACCTGGAGGTGGAGTCGTTCGTGACCGCGGCTTCGGTCCGCGAGCCGGGGACCGTGCGGGCGAACGGGATGGTGGGCGATGGCGGCGACCTGATCATCATCACCGCGCCCGAGCCGCTCACGCCCAACTGCTCGGCCGACACCATGTGCGACACCTGCAAGTACTCGTGTATCGACACCTGCACGCCGCAGCCCACCTGCGACTCGTGCCACGTCACCATGTGCAGGGCGAACTGCGCGTGATGCGCCCCGGCCCCGCGGCCCTCCGGCGCGGGGCCTTCGTTCATCTCCAGACCTGGAGGACCTCCGATGCGCAAGCTGAAGCTGGACGTGGACGCGCTGGCGGTGGAGACCTTCGAGACGGCGGCGGGCGCGGGCGGGGCGGGCACCGTGCAGGGCCGCGCCGTGGCGGCTCCCGAGCCCGACCCCAACACCGACACCTCGCGGCTGTGGAGCTGCCAGGCGACGTGTTTCAGCTGCACCGACTGCAACACGTGCATCAGCTGCCCGATCACCTGCTTCGACGCCACCTGCATCTCGTGCGACACCTGCGCCACCTGTGGCGAGTCGTGCGGCCCCACGATGTGCAACGCCACATTCCCCGACAACTGCTGCGCGATCGCATAGGCGCGCGCGAGGCTGCCGGGGCCGGCCCGGGACACCACCCCGGGCCCGCGGACACTCCGTCCGCCACACATTCCACCGAAAGCGACCCACGATGTCGATCATCTCGCTGAACCCGGCCGACCTGCAGGTGACCTCGTTCGCCCCCGAGCCGGAGCTCGGCGTTGCACCCGGCGGGACCGAGCCGCAGCCCGAGGCCGCCGGGCCGAGCAACTACTACTCCTGCCGCGGAACCTGCAACGGCTGCACGTCGCCCGAGTACGCCTGCTGAATGCGGAGCGCGATAGCGGCCCCGGCGATCAGACGCCGGGGCCGCTTTGTCCAACCTGCACCGTTTATCTAACCTGCACCGTCACGGGGGCGAGACGCCAAGATCCCGGCAAATCTTCCGCGCCAGCTGATCGTCGACCTCGGTATGGCGCGGGACCGCGCTGCGCTTCCCGTTGCCCGGATTTCCCCACCAGGAGTGGTTGGCTCCTTCCCGGATCAATGCACACCCGTTGGCGCGAAGGTGCGCAAGCAGCGCTCTGCGTTTCACGCGGCGATTCCGACCTCTTCGTAAGGGCCGTGTGCCGCGGCCAGAGCCTCCGCGCGGTTCATCTCGAGCGCTTCGCTCAGAGCGGAGGAAAGATTCTCAAGCAGTTCATCCCGTGTCGCTCCCTGTGAGTTGACGCCGGGGACCTCTTCGATCCATCCAATCCACCACTTCTCCCGTTGCTGGATTACCGCGGTGTACGTCGGTTTCACGATGTGCTCCTGATAAGGGTGGCTCCCTACCCGTAGCTTAGCGGTAGCCCGGCTCCGCGGGAAGCTCCCAGGGCCAAATTCCACACTGTCGGTTTGATGGTCATCATTGGAGTCGAACATCCGCCCCACCTCGCACGTCTCACCCCGGTACCCTCGTACTCCATACACCGTACTTCCCGTACTCGCGGTTTCGGCATGGAACGTGATAGCTAGGCTCCGCCCAAGCAGTTGAGCCGCAACGACCTGCAGCGAGGTGAGACGATGGGTGGCAAGCGGCCGGACCAGTACAACATCGCCCCGGGCGAGGCGGGCGCCTCCGACTACAAGACCCTTCCCGAGGTAGCCCACGGGCGGGGGAGCGTGGACGACACCACCGTGGAGGACAAGCAGCACCTGGCGGGCAACGTGGGCACGGGCGGCGGGTCCGGGCAGCACTTCTTCGACCCCAGGCACCCGCAGCCCTCGCACGACGCCAACGCGCACGCCCAGCACGGGCACGCGGGCCACGAGGACGGCGAGGGCGGCGAGGGCGGCGAGGGCGGCCCGCGCGGCACGGAGGACGGCATGCGCGCCCAGAGCCCGCGCGAGCGGCAGGACGAGGGAATGGAAGACCCGCGCGAGCGCGGGGTGGGCGCATGAGCGGCGCCGTGGGCGGCGGCCCCGGCCCGCGCGAGGAGCGCGGCACCGCGGAAGGCTCGCAGCTGCACCCGCCGCACGTGGACGTGAACGCCAGCGGGAGCGAGACGCAGCAGTCGACGCTGTCGCCCACCGACGTGCCGGCCATGCCCGCCAACGCCAGCGGGAGCGACCGCGCCGAGGGCGGCGAGCATCCGCACACCATCGACGACGGCAGCATGTACGACCGCCGGCGCGAGGAGCACAAGGACCACTGACGCGCCGCGCGGCGTTCACGCCGTCCACTGCTGTTACGCGATCGGGAAGCAGTTTGGACGGAAGCGCTTGAAACCGCTCTTGGCCTCTTTCACGCGGCCCCGGGACCTTCCCGGGGCCGCGTGCGTTGCGCGGTGTAGCCGGTTGTGGCTTCGCCGCGCGGCGAAGTGCGTTGATGTGTCTACGTTTCGTGGGCGCGGGCGCGACTGCGGTGTATCAGAAGGGAGAATCAGCGGAAGATTGGCGGAGAGGTTCATGGCGCTCACAAGAGGGTTGACCACTATATGTAGGGGCACTAGCTTGCTCCTCCCCAACACGTGGTACACTGCGCCTGACTTTTCCACAGCGGAAACGCGTTCTGCCGCTTGCAGTTTTGCCGGTTTTCCACAACACCGCAGAGAGGACCCGGTCCATGAACCTTCCCACCTCCACGCCGTCCGTGGCTGGCGCCCTTGCCGCGCCCGCCGACCTGCCCCGCGCCGAGCTCAGCGAGAACGCGCGGATCGTGCTGGCCAAGCGCTACCTCAAGAAGGACGAATCGGGGAAGCCCACCGAGACGCCCGAGGAGATGTTCTGGCGCGTGGCCCACACGATCGCCCGGGTCGACGAGAAGTTCGGCGCCACGGACGAGGAGGTGACCGCGCTCGCGCGCGAGTTCTACCTGCTGATGACCCGCCGGGCCTTCGAGCCCAACTCGCCCACGCTGATGAACGCCGGGCGGCCGCTGGGCCAGCTGAGCGCCTGCTTCGTGCTCCCCGTGTCGGACGAGCTCTCCAACGGGAAGAGCGGGATCTACGACACGCTGCGCTCGATGGCGCTGGTGCACCAGTCGGGCGGCGGCACCGGGTTCTCGTTCAGCCGCATCCGGCCGGCGGGTGACCACGTGCGCAGCACCACGGGCGTGGCCAGCGGCCCCATCTCGTTCATGCAGCTGTTCGACGCATCGACCGAGGTGGTGAAGCAGGGCGGCACGCGCCGCGGCGCCAACATGGGGATCCTGCGCGTGGACCATCCCAACGTGGAAGAGTTCATCGACTGCAAGCAGGACATCACCAAGATCACCAACTTCAACATCAGCGTCGCCATCACCGACGCGTTCATGAAGGCGGTGGAGAAGGGTGAATCGTACGACCTGATCAACCCGCGCGACGGCAAGGTGGCGGGGCGGAAGGACGCGCGCGCCATCTTCGAGAAGATCGTGCAGAACGCGTGGAAGACGGGCGAGCCGGGGGTGTTCTTCATCGACCGGGCGAATTTCTACAACCCGGTGCCGCACCTGGGCAGCTACGAGGCGACGAACCCGTGCGGCGAGCAGCCGTTGCTCCCGTACGACGTGTGCAACCTGGGCTCGGTGAACGTGGGCGCCTTCGTGCGCGACGACGTGCCGGCCGACAGCCCCTGGTACGAGCGGGTGGACTGGAAGGAGTACCGGCGCGTGACGCGCCTGGCCACGCACTTCCTGGACAACGTGATCGACGCCAACCAGTACCCGCTCCCGGAGATCACCGACCTGGCGCAGCGCATCCGCCGCATCGGGCTGGGGGTGATGGGCTTCGCCGACCTGCTGGTGCGCCTGGGCGTGCCGTACAACTCCGAGGAGGGGGTGGAGATCGGCCGGCGGGTGATGGAGTTCCTGGACGAGGAGGGGAAGAAGGAGAGCGAGAACCTGGCCCAGCTCCGCGGCGCCTTCCCCGAGTGGGAGCAGAGCATCTGGGGGCCCGACGAGACGTGCGCCCGCGCGCCCAACGGCGACCGCATCCGCGAGCTGCGCAAGATGCGCAACTGCAACGTCACCACGGTGGCTCCCACGGGGACGATCTCGATCTTCGCCGGTTGCTCATCCGGCATCGAGCCGCTGTTCGCCGTCGCCTTCATGCGCAACCAGGCGGGCGCGATGATGCCCGACGTGAATGACGACTTCGTGGCGTTCGCGAAGGCGGGCGGGTGGTACAGCGAGGAGCTGGTGGAGCGGATCGCCCGCGAGGGGCACATCCACTTCGCCGAGGTGCCCGAGGCGGTGCAGCGCGCCTTCGTGACCGCGCACGACATCACCCCCGAGTGGCACGTGCGGATGCAGGCGGCCTTCCAGGAGCACTGCGACAGCGCCATCAGCAAGACCACCAACTTCCCGCACGACGCCACCGTGGAGGACGTGCGCGAGATCTACGAGCTCGCGTTCCGCCTGGGCACCAAGGGCGTGACCGTGTACCGCGACGGCAGCCGCGACGGGCAGGTGCTGTCCACCGGCGCCACCAAGACGCCGGCGCAGCAGCAGGCCGAGGTGGCGGAGCTCTCCGAGGTGCGGGCGAAGGCGGCCGAGGCGTTCGAGCGCACGGCCAAGCTGGAGCGCGAGGTGAACCGCCTGCGCGAGGAGCTGAAGCAGGCCGAGTTCCGCGAGACGCAGATCCGCCGCAACAAGCGCAGCCGGCCCGACCTGCTGCGCGGCACCACGCGGAAGATGTCGTCGCCGCTCGGGGATGTGTACGTGACCATCAACGAGGACGACGGGCAGCAGCCGTTCGAGGTGTTCGCCACGCTGGGGAAGGCGGGCTCCATCGCCATGGCCGACGTGGAGGCGATCGGCCGCCTGATCTCGCTGGCGCTGCGCTTCGGCATCCCCGTGGGCGAGATTTACCAGCAGCTGCGCGGGATCAGCTCGGACCGCGCGATCGGGTTCGGGCACAACAAGGTGCACTCGGTGCCCGACGCCATCGCCCAGGCGCTGGGCCTGCGCGAGCGCGAGAAGGCCGGCATCCAGCAGGAGCTGATCCCCGAGGCCGTGGTGGCGCCCGACGAGGAGATGCAGACGGTGATGCTCCCCGCGTACGAGCCGCAGCTGCCGCTCAGTGACGACTGGGGCGCGGGCGAGACCTTCATCGGCGTCTGCCCCGACTGCAAGAGCCAGCTCGAGTTCGCCGAAGGCTGCATGAAGTGCCACGCCTGCGGCTACAGCGAGTGCGGGTGAGGATCGGCTGATGGACGAAGGCCCGCGGCTCTGTTGAGCCACGGGCCTTCTGCGGGACCTGTCCGAACGGAGGTGCGAGATGAACTACCAAGCCGTAAGCTCGTCGAACATCGCGGCGATCGCGTATGACGATGCGGGCCGGGTGCTAGGAGTGCAGTTCCTGAACGGGCGCGAGTACCGGTACCATGGCGTCTCACCATCTGTATACCGAGCCTTCTTGGGCGCCGGCTCCAAGGGCGGCTACTTCAACGATTTCGTGAAGGACGCTTACGCCTGCACGCGTGTCGCTTAGCGGAAACAGTGCAGGGGTTCCAGGACACTCCGTGCTTACGGGCGACGCGAGATCTACCAGCAGCTCTGCGGGATCAGCTTCGACCGCGCGATCGGGCTCGGGCACAACATGGTGCACTCGGTGCCCGACGCCATCGCCCAGGCGCTGGGCCTGTGCGAGCGCGAGAAGGCCGGCATCCAGCAGGGTCTGATCCCCGAGGCCGTGGTGGCGCCCGACGAGGAGATGCAGACGGTGATGCTCCCCGCGTACGAGCCGCAGCTGCCGCTGAGCGACGACTGGGGCGCGGGCGAGACCTTCATCGGCGTCTGCCCCGACTGCAAGAGCCAGCCTCGAGTTCGCCGAAGGCTGCATGAAGTGCCACGCCTGCGGCTACAGCGAGTGCGGGTGAGGAACGTGGCTGCTCGACCGCTCACAACGATGTGAAATGATGACGGGTCCGCGATTGTGAATCGCGGACCCGTCAAATCCAATGCTGCCAAAGATCCACTTACTACTTGCGGTAGTTGCCACGGGTTCGTGATACCTGCATGTCGACACCTGTCTTGTTCCGCCGATAGCGTGCAAGTTCCACACTTGCACCAAAGTGCCCCGCTATTGCCGCTGTATCCATCCCGTTCTGCACACATCGCAGAAGCCCGTCGCGAGGAATCTGAAGACAAGCCCCCAGCCACTCCGCCTCTTCTTCTTGCCCCCTGTTGTAGGACCGGCAGAGCAGTCCTCCCACCAAGGTTAC
>DASSJS010000127.1:0-11650 GCA_035691085.1 Longimicrobium sp. | reverse complement strand
CGGCGGTGGTGCGCATCGCCCGCGCCGCCGAAACCGTGCTGCGCCGCATGCTGCGCGACGACCCCACCGCCCCCGTGGAGCTGCGCCTGCGCGCCCTGTCGCCCGACGACGTGAGCACGGGCGAGCTGCTGGCCGAGCTGCGCCGGCGCGACCGGCTCCCCATGGAGCTGGCCGCCCACTTCCACGAGCTTTCCGCCGCGGCCACCCGGCTGGCCACGCAGGGCGGCGACGCCACCCCGCGTGACGTGGAGGTGGCGGTCTCGGCGGCCGACGGGCTGGAGCGCCACGTCCTTTCCATCGCCTACGACGCGCCGCTGCAGGACCCGGTGCTCACGCAGGCCGACGAGACGATGATCCCGCCGCCGCCCGACCACCCCGAGCCGGTGCACGCCGTCCCCGCGTGGCGGCGCACGCCGCCGTGGCCGCTGGTGGGCGTGGCCGCCGCGGTGCTGGCGGCCATCCTGCTGGCCATCTTCCTGCTGCGCGGCCGCGGCCCCGACCCCCTGCGCGAGGGCGAGGCCGCCTACAGCCGCGGCGACACCGCCACGGCGTTCCGCATGTTCATGGACGCCGCGCGGAAGAACCCGAAGGCGCCGGAGCCGCACTACTACATGGCGCAGATCTACCGCGTGAAGGGCCGCCCGCAGGAGGCCGCGCGCGAGCTGCGCGAGGGCCTCGCGCTGGCGCCCAACGATCCGCGGCTGAACACCGAGCTGGGCTACCTGATGCTGGACCAGGGCCGCGCCCCGCAGGCCGCCGAGCGCTTCCGCGGCGCCATCCTGCTCGACTCCACCTCGGCGCGCGCGTGGGCCGGGCTGGTGAGCGCGCTGCGCCGCAGCGGCCGGCCCGACCAGGCCGAGCGCGTGCTGGCCCGCGCCCCGGTGGAGGTGCGCTCGCTGATCACCTCCGTCCGCGCCGACACCGGCGTCTATGCGCTGCCCCCCGCGCCGGGCACCGCCGCGCCCGGAACGGTGGCGCCCGGAACCGTCGCCCCCGGCACCGTGCCGCCGGCCGCGCCGCCCGGCGCCTACTACCCGCCCGACACCACCGGCACCATCGCCGTCCCGCCGCCGGCGCCGTAACGCGACGCGCGCTTGCCATCGGCAGTTCACCTCCCCCAGTCTGTTTTGGGGGAGGTCGGATTTTCGGGACAGCCGTACCGTCCCGAAAATCCGGGTGGGGCCGCCCGCCGGTTCGCGCGCCCTTGCGCCATGTGCTAAACTGAAGCGGTTCCGTCGTTTCGTACCTCCGTACCCCCGTACCTCCGTACCATTCGTGGATTCAGTCGACCGCCTGTACCGGCGGATCGCCGACGTCCTGCTGCGCGAGCCGGGGACGGCGGTGACCGTGGGTGACATCTACCAGCACCTGGTGCCGTACCGCACGGTGCGCGCGGAGCTGGGCTTTGGCGAGCTGGCCGAATACGAACACGCGCTGCTGCGCCTGCTGAGCGGCGAGCGCGACTACCTGGTGGTGGAGCGCGCCGACGTCCAGGAAGAGTTCCAGCGCGAGCTGCGCACCCCCAATCCCATCCTTGGCGTGTACCGCGACTACGCCGAGGCGGTGGTGTTCCTCAACCCCTACGCGCCCGAGCCGGCCGCGCCCGACCGCACCGCCCCGCCGGCCGCGCCCCCCGCGGCGCCCAACCGCTTCGCGGGCACCGGTGACGCCGACGCGCCGGGCGTGGTGCTCGACGTGACCTCGCCCGAGCCCCCGGCGCGCCCCGCGGCCCCCGCGGCGCCGCCCGCGCGCCCGCGGCCGAAGGCGTGCACCGGCTGCCGCACCACGCTGCCGCCGGGGCGCGACGTGCGCTTCTGCCCGTTCTGCGGCAAGTGCCTGGCGCCCATCCCCTGCCCGGAGTGCAGCACCACGGTGGAGCCCGAGTGGCGCTTCTGCATCACCTGCGGATGGCCGCGCGACGGGCAGCCGGTGCCTCCGCGGCCGGAACAGCCCTTGCGGTGACCTGCAGCAAGCTGTGACAAACCCGCGGCTCCGATCCTGGGGCCGCGGGTTTCGCACGGATGGGCCAGAGGTGAAGATGCCTGGACGGATGCAGACACGGATCGGGGCCGGGATGCGAATCGGGGTCGGGATGATGCTGGCCGTCGCGGCGCTTTCCGCGTGCGGTGGCGGCGACGGGAGCGGCGGCGGTTCGTCCGCCCCGCGCGATAGCGGCGGGGGGCGACCGGAATCGGGACCCGCGCGGAACCCCGGCGCGGAGCTCTACGCCTACGGCTGCGCGCCATGCCACGCCACGCGCGGCGAGGGAACGCAGATCGGCCCTGCGCTGAACGACCGTGCGCGCGAGGTGCAGCAGGTGGTGCAGGCGGTCACCTCCGGCGTCCCCGCGGTGAAACCCCCGCACGTCCCCATGCCCGCCCGCGGCGACGGCACCTGGACCGACGCGCAGATCCGCACCGTGTCCGAATACGTGCATTCGCTCGCGCGGTGAGGGCTCGCGATAGATCGACCGGATCTCGTGCCCTCGATCCGATCACCCGCGCCTGAAACCGCCCGACCCCAATCGCCGTCCTGTTGCACCAGCCCCGCCCGCGCGCCAAACTCACCCGCGCGGCGGCAATGGTCGCTCTCCCACCAGACTTCGCTGACGAGATGGAACTCGCACTGCTGGCGCTGGCGCAGGTCGCCGGCCTGATCCTGGTTCCGCTGGGGCTGCCGGGAACCTGGCTGCAGGTGGCGGCCATCTGCGCGTACGCCTGGGCCACGCACTGGCGCGCCGGGTGGTGGATCTTCGCCATCGTGCTGGTGATCGCCATCATCGCCGAGGTGGTGGAGTTCATGATAGGCGGGCGCTACGCGCAGAAGTACGGCGGCAGCAAGCGCGCGGGGTGGGGCGCCATCCTGGGCGGGCTGGTGGGCGCCATCGTGGGCACCCCCGTTCCCATCATCGGGAGCGTGATCGGGGCGTTCGTGGGGGCGTTCATCGGCGCGGCGGTGCTGGAGATGACCAAGAACCGCGAGCTGCGCGGCGCCATGCGCGTGGGCTGGGGCGCCTTCGTGGGCCGCATCGTGGCGGCGGCGATGAAGAGCGCCGCCAGCGTGATCATCGGCGTGCTGGCCGTGCTCGCCGCCGCCGCGCGCGCGGCCGCGTGAGCGGGCACAACCGCGACGAGATCGCCGCCATCCTCGAGAGGATGACGGCGCTCGGTCTGTGGGAGTGGCGGCTGCACTCATTCGACGGGCTGGATCTGCGGCTGATCGGCGGGCAGGGGATGGTCTATTCGCATCACGCCGAGGCGCGGTTCGGCGAGCTCTCGTTCATCAACTGCCCCGTCCGGATGATGCATCCGCGCTTCCGGCTGGCCACGGACCACGAGGCCTACACCTCCGGCGCCACTACCTCGATGGACGCGGGGAGCACCGCCGTGGCCATCGAATGCGAGGCCATCAACTCGCTGAGCCCCAGCGTTTTCGTGATCGCCGCCGCCAGGGTGGAGTTGAAGGAGGAGACGGTGGTCTACTCCGAGCTGCGCCGTTGACGTCGCGGGCCTGAAAAGAAAGTCGTCCGACCGGCGCCGCTCACCGGCGGCTGAAGCCGCAGCAACAACGACGAGAAGCCTCGCAAACTGCGCGAGGCTCCAACAGCTGGACCATAGCCTCAGGCGACCACTTTCATCCTGGTAGTCGCGCGCACTGCGGTGTCCGACTCATGAAGATCGTGACCCCTCGCGGGAGCAGGAAGGTGGGAACGCTGCGCGCGCACGCCTTCGTCGGCGACCGGGCACGAGGTGGTGGTGCTGAGCCGCGGCGCGTCGGAGCGGCATCTGTGGCGCGACGCAGCCATTGCTCCCGGCGCGACAACGAGCTTAGCATTTACGCACCCCGTCCGACCCTCCCGATCATCGCAGAATCCCTTCGGTCATCATGGATCCCCGGTACAACCAGCCTCCGTACGGCGCGCCTCCGGCAGGGCACCCGGGCGGCTATCCACAGCCTCCGCACGCGCAGGGGCCGTATCCGCCGCAGTACCCGCAGGGCCAGGTTCCGCCCGGGTACCAGCCGCCGGCCGGCTACCCGCCGCAGCCCGGGTACGCGCAAGGTCCCTACGCCCAGGTATATGGGCAGCCCGGGTACGCGCAGCCCTATCCGCAGGCGTACCATCCCGGCGCGTACGGGCAGCCGCTGGGGTTCGACGCGCAGCGGATGATGCTGTACGACGCCAACAAGAAGTCGGCGGCGACGGCGTACCTGCTCTGGTTCTTCCTGGGGATGTTCGGCGCGCACCGCTTTTACCTGGACCGCAGCGGGAGCGCGGCCGCGCAGCTGGTGATCACGCTGATGTCGTGCATCCTGCTGGTGGTGCTCATCGGCTTCTTCTCGCTGATGGCCGTGGGGTTCTGGGTGCTGGTGGACGCGTTCCTGATCCCCGACTGGGTGCGCGAGCACAACAACCGCCTGGTCGCCCGGATGAACTACTGACGGCGCGCCGGAGATCCTCCGACGTTCCAAGGCGCGGTCCTGCCCCCCGGGGATGGGCCGCGCCTTGTGTTTGGCCGGTGCGATCCGTGCAGAGATGTGTTGCAAGAGTTGAGATGCGGGATGAGCCCACCATCGGCCGCATGCCCGGGACCGGCGTCCGCCGGCCCGCGATCCCTCGCCGCGGAGTCGCGCGGGGGTTGGATTGCGCCCCGGCCCAACATCGGCCGGGGTTGCCGATGAAAGGGCTCGATGAAACAAACCCCGCCGCAGGATGGCTGGTTCTGGCTGATGCTGCTGAGCGCCACGGTGCTCGGCGAAACGGCCGGCGACCTGATCTCCATGACGCTGCACGTGGGCTACGGCGTGGCCACGCTGATCCTGGTGGCGCTGCTGGTGGTTGCGCTGGCGGTGGAGTTGATGGGGCGCACGGAGCACCCGGCGCTCTTCTGGATTCTCATCATCCTCACCAGCACCACCGGCACCACGCTGTCGGACCTGGTCACGCGCACGCTGAAGCTGGGCTACACCTACGGCACGCTGGCGCTGGCGGCCCTGCTCCTGGCGATCTTCGCCGTCTGGCGGGCGCGCACCCGCTCGCTGAGCGTGGACCGGCTGGCCACGCCGGGCGTGGAGTTCCTCTACTGGGCCGCCATCCTCACCAGCAGCACGCTGGGCACCGCGTTCGGCGACTGGCTCAGCAACGACGCGGGGCTGGGCTTCGCGGGCGCGTCCACGGTGCTGGCGGTGACGCTGACCGTGCTGGTGCTGCTCGCGCTGTTCACGTCGGTTTCGCGCGTGCTCCTGTTCTGGCTCGGCATCGTGGTGATGCACCCGATCGGCGCCACCATCGGCGACCTGCTCACCAAGGAGGATGGGCTGAACCTGGGGACCGTCGGCCCCAGCATCGTGCTGCTCGCCATCTTCCTGCTGCTGTCGCTGGTCGTGCGCGCCGTCCGCCGGCGCGAGGGCGGCGTGTCAGGGCGGCCGTAGCTCATGCGTTTACGCCCGTGACGTGCGACGCTTCTCCCGGGCCGGCGGATGATGAGACCATACTGGATGATCCTGGCCGCGGTGCTCGCCGCGGCCTGTGCGCGGGCATCGCGCTCCCCGTCGATCACGGCGACGGTGGAGGGACGATGCTTCCTCTACAGTCGCGCGACCGGCGCGTGGACGAGCGATGCCCAGCCGCTGGTCGGCACCTGGCGCATCCGCCTCACCGCGCGGGCGGCGACGGACGCGGAGTTCGCGGGGTGGCGCGTGGTCGAGCCCGGGATCGGGCGCCGGTTCACCTACTGGACGCCCAACGGCGCCGACTCGGTGCGGATCGTGTTCTCGGACGACGTGATGGACGCCACGTGGATGCGTCTCGCCGTGACCGGCAACACCCTGGCCGGTACCTCCGAGGTGGCGTCCGACATGGTCACGACGATCACGATCACCGGTCTGCACGGCGACACCCTGCCGCACTCCGATTCGCTCACCATCCTCCGGCGCACGCGGTGCGGCGAGGAGTGACCCGGCGGCACCCGGGACGCGACGACGTGTTTCTCGCCGATCTCGCGTCCACCCGGGGAAACACGTCCAGAAAACGAAGATGTGAAAGCCATCGTGCATGTCCGTCCAACGAGAGAATGGCGTAGTCCTTACCTTCTCTCAGGAGCGGACATGTCGAAGACGGGCGAAAAGCCGGGGAAGGGGACTTACAACTGCACCCGGTGCGGCCAGACGGTGAAGTTGAACGACGATTCCGACCGCCTGCCGCCGTGCCCCAATTGCCAGGGCACGGACTACCGGCCCTGACCCGCGCCCGCGGTTGACTGGCCAGTGCCCGCCGCGTAGCTTCAGCACAGGATGCGTAAGGCGCGGTCCCATCCCCCAGCGGACGGGACCGCGCTTGCGTTTGGGGCCCACCCGGGCGCGATCCGTGCAGCCGCTGAGCCGGTTCGCGCACGCGCGCCGCGGGGGAGGGCAGCGGACAATCTGACTCGCTCAGGGACGGCTCGGAGAGATGAGCAAAGGCAGCTGTGTGGTGATCGTCGGCTCGCAGTGGGGCGACGAGGGGAAGGGGAAGATCGTCGACGTGCTGGCGGAGGAGATCGACATCGTGGCGCGCTACCAGGGCGGCGCCAACGCCGGGCACACGGTGCACGTCGGCAGCGACGAGTTCATCCTGCACCAGATCCCCAGCGGGATCCTGCACCCCGGCCGCACCTGCCTGCTGGGCAACGGCGTGGTGTTCGATCCCTTCCAGTTCTTCGAGGAGCTCGACGAGATTCGCGCCAAGGTGCCCGACGCCGAGCAGCGCGTGGGGGTGAGCGGCCGCGCGCACCTCCTGCTCTACTACCACAAGCTGCTCGACCGGGCGAGCGAGGCCAACCGCGGGGCGGGGAAGATCGGCACCACCGGCCGCGGCATCGGCCCGGCGTACGAGGACAAGGTGGCGCGCCAGGGGATCCGCGTGGCCGACCTGCGCGACGCCGCCCGCGCCGAGGAACTGCTCCGCCGCGCCGCCGAGCGGATCAACCGCAAGCTCGGGATGCTCGACAGCGGCGAGAAGGTGGACGCCGACCTGCTGGTGCGCGACGTGATGGGGATCCGCGAGCGGCTGCTGGCGCTGACGGTGGACACCGGCCGCGTGATCCAGGACGCGCTGAACGACGGCAAGCGCATCCTCCTGGAAGGCGCCCAGGGCGCGCTGCTGGACGTGGACCACGGCACCTATCCGTACGTCACGTCGAGCAATACGACGGCCGGCGGCGCGGGGCTGGGCGTGGGGATCGGCCCCACGATGATCGACGACGTGGTGGGCGTGGTGAAGGCGTACACCACCCGCGTGGGCGAGGGGCCGCTCCCCACCGAGTTCCCGTCGCCGCTGCAGGAGGAGATCCGCGAGAAGGGCGGCGAGTTCGGCGCCACCACCGGGCGCCCGCGGCGCTGCGGCTGGTTCGACGCGGTGGTGGTGCGCTACGCGGCGCGCGTGAACGGGCTCACCGGCCTGGCGGTGACCAAGCTCGACGTGCTCGATGGCCTCCCCGAGCTGCAGATCGCCACGCACTACGAGGCCGGCGGCGAAACGCTGGACGACTTTCCCGGCGACCTGGGGCTGCTGGACGACGCGAAGCCGCAATACGAAATGCTCCCGGGCTGGACCGAGGACACCTCCACCGCCCGCGCGTGGGAAGACCTTCCCGCCGCCGCGCACGCCTACCTGCGCCGCCTGGAGGCGCTCACCGGCGTGCCGATCTGGTACGTGTCGGTGGGCACCCGCCGCGACCAGATCATCCACGTGGCGCGGTAAGGGGGAGTTCTTCACTTCCCGCGCTCCTATACGTATACTATACGTACACGGATAGAAAGGGATGTGGAGAGATGCAGAAGAAGCTCACGATCAGCGTTGACGAGGAGGTGTACGACGGGTTGTACCGGGTGGTCGGTCCTCGTCGAATCAGCCAGTTCATCGAAGATCTCGTTCGTCCGCACGTGGTGCCGGCGGATCTCTCGGCGGGCTACGCGGAAATGGCCGCTGATGAAACGGCTGAAGCCGAGGCGCTGGAATGGATCGAGGCACTGGTTGGGGACGTAGCCGATGAACCGCGGTGAGGTCTGGTGGGTGAACTTCGATCCATCGGTTGGGGGTGAGATACAGAAGCGCCGCCCCGCCGTCATCGTCAGCAACGATGCGGCGAACCTTCACCTCAACCGGGTCCAGGTCGTCCCGCTGACCTCGAGCGTCGGGCGGCTGTACCCGGGTGAGGCATACGTTTCGTTGAACGGTGACCGCCGAAAGGCTCTCGCGAGCCAGTTGACCACCGTCAGCAAGGCGCGTGTGCAGATTCGTGCGGGGATGCTGAGCCGAGCGGATCTCGACGATGTCGAACGCGCGATCCGGGTTCAGCTCGGCCTCGCGTGAGCCTTCTGACGTGAGGGGGCAGGAGAACGGGCGCAATTGCTTGCGCCCGTTGTCTTTTTTGCAGCCAGGGTGACCGGCGTCGCCGGGCTCGCGCAAACACGGTGGCGGCGGGCACGTGGCTGAACCGCCGGCTGCGTGCCTGGTGTTCGCGGCAGGTGGATGATGGATGGAGCAGAAGGTGCGGCGGCGCGTCGCGCGGGATATTTTGCGCGTTCGAACGCAGCGGACGATCACGACCGCACCTCGCGCGACGAGCATGCAAGCGTGAGTCTCCGGCTCTCTCGGCGCCGAACACGCACGAACCCGCTTTGAAATGCTGTGCTGATGATTCCTGGGATGAGGGACATGCCGGAAGATATCGCCGATTCGGCGCTGCGGTGGATCAAGCCGAGCGTGCGGAAGATGGGCGCGTACACGCTGCGCCACCACGAGCCGCGCATCAAGCTCAACCAGAACGAGAGCCCGTACGACGTTCCGGACGAGCTGAAGCAGCGCATCTCCGAGCGGCTGAAAGACCGGCCGTGGAACCGCTACCCGCCGTTCGTGGCCACCAACTTCATCGGCGCGGTGAGCGAGGCCACGGGGTGGCCGGAGGATGGCATCCTGGTCGCGAACGGCTCCAACGAGCTGATCCAGGCGATCTTCTCGGTCGTGGTCGGCCCGTCCACCTGCGTGGTGATCCCCGAGCCCACGTTCACGCTCTACCGGCTGATGACGGAGGTGAACGCCGGGGTCGTGGCATCGGTGCCGCTGACGGACGAGATGGGCTTCGACGTGGACGGCATCATCTCCGCCGCGCGGGAGTCGGACGCGGCCGTGATCGTCCTCTGCACTCCCAACAATCCCACGGGCTCGGCGCTGTCGGAAGATGAGATCGTGCGCATCCACGACGAGACCGAGGCGCTGGTGCTGCTGGACCAGGCGTACGTGGAGTTCGGCGGCTTCGACGGGATTCCGCTCCTCGAAGGCCGCCCACGCCTCGTCGTCCTGCGCACCTTCAGCAAGGCGATGGCGATGGCGGGGCTGCGCGCCGGCTACATGCTGGCGCACCCCGCGCTCGCCGCCGAGGTGCACAAGGGGAAGCTGCCGTACAACATCAACTTCTTCACCGAGGTCGCCGCGGCCGAGGTGCTGCGCGGGCGCGAGCTGCTGGCGCCGAACGTCCGTCGTATGCGCGAGCAGCGCGACCGCATGCTGGCCGAGATGGCGAGCGTCCCCGGGATCCACGTCTATCCCAGCGCGGCCAACTTCATCCTGTTCCGCGTCACCTCGACGTCCATCACGCACACCGATCTGTTCCAGCGGCTGCTGGACGAGCACGGCATCCTGGTGCGCGACGTGAGCAAGTATCCCATGCTGGAGCGCTGCCTGCGCGTGAACGCGGGGAGCGATGAGGAGACGGGCGCGTTTCTCCACGCGCTCCGCCGGATCATGACCGAGGCGGAGGCGGCCCCGGCCCCCACACGGAACGCCGCGGACGAGGTGAACCGATGAGCCGCACGGCCACGCGGGAACGCAAGACGCGCGAGACCGAGATCCGCATACGCATCGAGCTGGACGGCACGGGCGAGGCGAAGGTGAGCACCGGCGTCGGCTTCTTCGACCACATGCTCGACGCGCTGTCGCGCCACGGGATGTTCGACCTGGAGGTGGAGTGCCGCGGCGACCTGCACATCGACGCGCACCACACCGTGGAAGACGTGGGGATCGTGCTGGGCGGCTGCTTCCTGGACGCGCTGGGCGACAAGCGCGGCATCGTGCGCTACGGCGACGCCACCGTGCCGCTGGACGAGGCGCTGGTGCGCGCCGTGGTGGACGTGAGCGGCCGCCCGTTCCTGCACTTCGGCGTCCCCATCCCCGGCGGGCAGCCCCGGGTGGGCGATTTCGACACCAGCCTGAGCGCCGAGTTCTGGCGCGCGTTCGCCACCGAGGCGCGGGTGACCATGCACCTGGACGGCATCCGCGGCGACAACGCGCACCACGTGATCGAGGCCACCTTCAAGGCCGCCGCCCGCGCGCTCGACGTGGCCACCCGCATCGACCCGCGCCGGGGTGACGCCATCCCCAGCACCAAGGGCGCGCTTTGAGCCGTGTGACCATCCTGGACTACGGGGCGGGTAACCTGCGCTCCGTGGCCAAGGCCTTCGAGCACGAAGGGGCCGACGTGGTGCTCACGGCCGACCCGGCCGAGGCGGCGCGCGCGGAGCTGCTCGTGCTTCCCGGCCAGGGGCACTTCGGCCAGTGCATCTCCCGTCTCCGCGAAGCGGGGCTCGCGGACGTGGTGCAGCAGCACGTGGCCGCCGAAAAGCCGTTCCTGGGGATCTGCGTGGGGATGCAGCTGCTGTACGAGGGGAGCGAGGAGGCACCGGGCGCGCCCGGGCTGGGGCTGCTCCCCGGCACGGTCCGGCGGCTGCGGACGGAGCTGCCGCTGCCTCACGTGGGATGGAACAGCGTGGAGTTCGTCCGCGGCGCCGAGACCGATCCGCTGCTGGACGGCGTGGCGGGCCCGGAGCCGCGCTTCTTCTACCACGTGCACAGCTACGGCGTGCTGGAGAGCGACCGCGAGACGGTCCTCGGCCGCTGCACCTACGACGACACCTTCGCCAGCATCGTGGGCCTGGGCAACGTGTGGGGCATCCAGTTCCACCCCGAGAAGAGCCAGGAAGACGGCCTCCGCATCCTGCGCAACTTTGCGGCGATGTGAGTATTGGCGGTCCGTCGTCACTGCGAGATTTGGGGTGTCCGCAACTGTGTCGCCGGGTTGAAACCGGGCGCTGGACCATCGGGAAGTCCGCCTTCGCGGACTGCGAGTAGAGATCGGTGCGGCCCGGGCGGGATTCTGCGGATCGCCCAGTGCCGCGGCCGGGCTCCTGCCACACTGGAATCGCGAAGTGAACGGCCGTGGGCTGGGCGCTGGATGTCCCTCCCCTGCAGTTTCGTGGGAGGGACAGGCGAGGAACGAGCCAGGGAGAGGGCCCTGCGGGGCTGACGGCGAACACGGGAGGAGGCGAGCATGAAGACCTGGAACCTGATCGACGCGCAGGAGCAGCTGGAGCACATCGTCAACAGCGCCATCGATCACCGGCCGCAGCGCATCCGGCCGGACTTTGGGCGTGGCGATGTGGTCGTGGTGAGCGTGAAGGACTACGAACGCCTGGCGGCTCACGACCTGATCGCCTCCGTACAGCTCTCGCCGATGGGTGAGGCCGAGGGGATCGACATCAAGATGGACGGCCCGGACGGCCGTCTTCGTAACATCGACCTCGACTGAGTCCATCGCATGCCTGACCGCGCAGTGTT
>DASSJS010000126.1:0-23066 GCA_035691085.1 Longimicrobium sp. | reverse complement strand
GCTTGCGTCGGCGTTATCTTTGCCGCCCGGAACGCGGTTCCGTACTCCGTACCCCCGTACTTTCGCACTTCAGTTCCAGAACGATGAGCGATACACTGGCGGCCACCAACATCGGCGATGACAGCGGCAGCACCGGCCCGGCCGCGGACGGCGGTAAGCAGGCGTGGACGGCGCGCGCGGTGACGCCCGCGCTGGCGAAGCATCCCGAGCGTCGCGAGGAGTTCATCTCCACCAGCGGCGTGCCCGTCGACCGGCTCTACACGCCCGAAGACGTGACGGCGCTCGATTATGCGGGCGACCTGGGCTATCCCGGCGAGTACCCGTTCACGCGCGGCATCCAGCCGACGATGTATCGCGGGCGCTTCTGGACCATGCGTCAGTACGCGGGCTTCGGCACGGCCGAGGAGACCAACACGCGCTTCAAGCTGCTGCTGGAGGCGGGGCAGACGGGGCTCTCCACCGCGTTCGACCTGCCGACGCAGATGGGGTACGATTCGGACGCGAGCATGGCGGCGGGCGAGGTGGGGCGCGTGGGCGTGGCCATCGACTCGCTGGCCGACATGCGCCGGCTGCTGGACGGGATTCCGCTCGACAAGGTCAGCACGTCGATGACCATCAACGCCACGGCGGCCATCCTGCTGGCGTTCTACATCGCCGTGGCCGACGAGCGGGGGATTCCCCGGGACAAGATCAGCGGGACCATCCAGAACGACATCCTGAAGGAGTACATCGCCCGCGGCACCTACATCTACCCGGTGGAGCCCAGCCTGCGCCTGATCACCGACATCTTCGCGTTCTGCAACGCCCAGGTGCCCCGGTGGAACACCATCTCCATCAGCGGCTACCACATCCGCGAGGCGGGGGCGACGGCGGCGCAGGAGATCGCGTTCACCTTCGCCGACGGGCTGGAATACGTCCGCCGCGCGATGAAGGCGGGGCTCGACGTGGACAAGTTCGCGCCGCGGCTCTCGTTCTTCTTCGCCAGCCACAACGACCTGTTCGAGGAAGTGGCCAAGTTCCGCGCGGCGCGCCGCCTGTGGGCGCGGCTGATGCGCGAGCGCTTCGGCGCGGGTGACGACGCGGCCAAGCTGCGCTTCCACACGCAGACCGGCGGCGTGACGCTGCAGGCCCAGCAGCCGTTGAACAACGTGGTGCGCGTGACCGTCCAGGCCCTCGCCGCCGTTCTCGGAGGCACGCAGAGCTTGCACACCAACGGGTACGACGAGGCGCTGTCGCTCCCCACGGCGCAGGCGGCCACGCTGGCGCTGCGCACCCAGCAGGTGCTGGCGTACGAGAGCGGCGTGGGTGACACGGTGGACCCGCTGGCCGGCAGCTATTACGTCGAGTCGCTCACCACGGCGGTGGAGGAGAAGGCGCGCGAGTACCTGGACAAGATCGAGGAGATGGGCGGCGCGGCCGAGGCCATCTTCTTCATGCAGGAGGAGATCCACCGCGCCGCGTACCAGCACCAGATCGCGGTGGAGCAGGGAGACCGGGTCGTAGTGGGCGTGAACCGCTTCACCCAGGCCGAGGAGCCGGTGGACCTGGGCCAGCCCGACTTCAGCGCGCTGGAGAAGAGCCAGCAGGCACAGCTCGCCGAGCTGAAGCGCGCCCGCGACGGCGACGAGGTGCGCGCGCGCCTGGACGCCATCCGCGCCGCCGCCCGCGGTACCGACAACCTGATGCCGCACATCATCGACGCCGTGAAGGCGATGGTCACCCTCGGCGAGATCAGCGACGCGCTCCGCGAGGTGTGGGGCACGTACCGGCCGGCGTAACCCAGCGAAACGGACCCATGGCCACGCGTCTGCCGCTCCGGAGCCTCGAGATCGAGGGATACCGCGCCATCCGCCAGCTGAAGATCGCCAGGCTGGGGCAGGTGAACCTGTTCGTGGGGAAGAACAACGTCGGCAAGACGTCGTTGCTGGAGGCCATGCGGATCTACCTGAGCCGGAATCCCCGGTCGGTTCTGGCGGAGCTGATCCGGGAACGCACCGATTACCGGCCGCCGCCGTACCGGATCTCCCGCCCCAGCGAGCGGGAGCTGGATCCGGACGCGGTGGAGGCCGTGGCGCAAGGCGCCGAGTCGTTCTTCCACGGAGCTTTCACGGGTCTGTGGAAGGGCAGGGTTCGGATCGGACCCGACGGCCTCTCTCACGACACGCTCAGCCTCTCGCTCCCCTGGGCCGAGGCGCTGCAATCGCGAGAGTCGCTTCGCATCGGAACCGACCTGTTCGTCGGGCCGGAGTCACCGCTGGTCGAGATCGAGATCGAAGGGGAGAAGAGCGCGCTTCCCTTCGATGCGTTGCTGCGGCGCGTTCCGCTTGCCCGCGCCTCCCGCCGCTCCGGTGTCATCTACATTCCGGCCAGCGGTTTCGACCCGCCCCGGCTGGCGGCACTCTGGAACGAGGCTGCGTCGGAACGGCGCGCGGGGGATGTGGAGCACGCGCTGCGGAGCATTGTTCCAGACCTGGAGCGAGTGCAGCTCCTTGGCGATTCAGGCGCACCAGGCCGGTCGGTGACGCTCGAGCTGCGAGAGGGAACGAGGCCGATTCCGCTGCGCAGCATGGGTGACGGTGTGAACCGGGTGTTCGGGATCGCGCTTGCGATGGTCCAGGCCGAGGACGGGGCGGTTCTGATCGACGAAGCCGAGAACGGGCTGCATTACAGTGTGCAGGAGGAAGTCTGGCGGGCGGTGCTGTCGCTCGCACACCACCTGAACGTTCAGGTGTTCGCGACCACCCACAGCTGGGATTGCATCCAGGCGTTCGCGGCCGCGGCGAACGACTCGGCCGAGGTGAACGGGATGCTTCACCGCATCGAGAATCGTGGACGTGACACGCTGCGCGTGGTGGAGATGACAGAGAAGGACTTGGCCCTCGTGGCTCGCCAGCGGATCGAGGTGCGGTGAATGGAGCACCGTGCACCCGCTGATGTTCGCGCTGGATGCCGGGATGATCGAAGCGCCCCGTGGCCGGTCTGGCCACGGGGCGCCGTGCATATGCCGATGATGGAATTCCGCGCGCTTTCAAACGGCCGCGGCTACTGCAGAGTCGGGAGCAGGTCGCAGTACGCGAACCGCTCCATCCGCACCACCACCTCGCCGACCTCGTACTCCACCGGTGACGTGAACCCCGGCCCGCCGCTGACGAAGGTGTGGAACTCGCCGTTCTCGCCGCACGGGTCCACCCCCGGCGGCAGATCGGCCAGCAGCGCCGCGTCGTACGCACGGCCGGCGAAGCGCGCGTCCAGCTGCGTGGTGTCCACACACACCAGCCGCGCCGCGAAGCCGCGCTCCACGAACTCCTGGGCGAGCGCCGCCGTGTTCCGCCCCCACAGCGGAAAGATCGGCTCGAAGCCGAGCGGCGCCACGCGCTCCTCGCGGTAGCGGCGGACGTCTTCGAGGTACAGGTCGCCGAACGCGATCCGCCGCGCGCCATGGCGGTCGCGCACCTCGGCCAGCGCGGCGCCGAATGCGGCCTCGTACTCGGCGTTCGTACACTCGGGGCGCAGCTCGAACTCGTGCAGCGGCAGGCCCAGCGCCGCGGCCTGCGCGCGCAGCAGCTCGCGGCGCACGCCGTGGATGGCGATCCGATCGTATCCGGCGGTCACGCTGGTGAGCAGCACGATGGGCGCGTGCTGGCCGGACGCGCGCAACGCATCCAGCGCCAGCGTGCTGTCCTTGCCGCCGCTCCAGCTCAGGATCAGGGGTTCGGGCATCGGGATGCGTGAATCGGCGGAGCTGGGCCAGCCGTCCGGGTTCCAGCGGCATCATCCCGCGGCTGCTCGCCGTGGCCGGGGGAAGGGAAGCGCGGGAATGTGAGCGCCGCCGGCCCGGCGCACAACGGCTCGCCCGCGGAACCCCGACGGATCCAATACCGATTCGCGAGCCCGCGAGACCGTCCGCGTTTCCGTGGAAAGGAGGTCGATGATGGGAATGGCTCCGTGTGAGACCGGCAGGCTAGCCGTGTGTTTTGAGCCTACACGCATAGGCATTTGAAAAAATATGGCGGATTTTAGGCATGCAATGACCTCTCCGTCATCGTTTCCTACAGAGCGGTTGCGCTCCGGGAACGACGGGGTTACCCTTGATCATGAGCACCGTTATCGCGCGCATTTTTGTCGGCTACTATTATTACGGACCGCCCCACGGGAGTCCGGGTATCGCCGCGCGCGGCTGAACGCAGCCAACCAAGAGCGAAACACCAGGGGGCTCCCGATGCGGATCGGGGGCCCCCCTTTCGTGTTTCGCGCCCCGGCCCGCCGCAACCACCCACGGAGGATCGCATGATCATCGTTACCCGTCCGGGCGTTACCGACTCGGAGCTGGACCGCATCCGCGAGCGCGTGGAAATGCTGGGGATGCGCACGCACGTTTCGCGCGGCGAACTGCGCACCATCATCGGCTGCATCGGCGACGAGGCGCTGGTGCAGGAGGCCGCGCTGCTCAGCCTTCCCGGGGTGGAGAGCGTCACGCCGGTGATGAAGCCGTACAAGCTGGCCTCGCGCGAGTTCTCGGTGGAGCCCAGCGTCGTCCGCGCCGGCGACGGCCCCGGGGCGGCCGTGGGCGGGCGGCGGCTGGCGGTGATCGCCGGGCCCTGCTCGGTGGAGGGGCGCGACATGCTGCGCGCCACCGCCCGCGCCGTGCGCGACGCCGGCGCCGGGATGCTGCGCGGCGGCGCCTTCAAGCCGCGCACCTCGCCCTATGCCTTCCAGGGCTTGGGCGAGGCCGCGCTGCACATGCTGGCCGAGGTGCGCGCCGAGACGGGGCTGCCGATCGTGACCGAGGTGATGGACACGCGGCAGGTGGAGCTGGTGGCCGAGCACGCCGACGTGCTGCAGGTGGGCGCGCGCAACATGCAGAACTTCTCCCTCCTCTCCGAGCTGGGGCGCGTGCAGCGGCCGGTGCTGCTCAAGCGCGGTCTGTCAGCGACCGTAAAGGAGCTGTTGATGGCCGCCGAGTACGTGATGGCGCAGGGGAACCGCGACGTGATCCTGTGCGAGCGCGGGATCCGCACCTTCGAGACCATCACCCGCAACACGCTGGACGTGGGCGCCATCCCGGTGCTGAAGTCCGAGACCCACCTTCCCGTGATGGTGGACCCCAGCCACGCGGGCGGCCGGGCCGACCTGGTGGCGCCGCTGGCCTTCGCCGCCGTGGCCGCGGGAGCCGACGGGATCATCGTGGAGGTGCACCCCAACCCCGAGCAGGCGCTGAGCGACGGCGACCAGTCGCTCACCATGGACGCGTTCACGGCGCTGATGCGCGGGCTGGCGCCGTTCGCCGCCGCCGCCGGGCGCGAGCTGCCGCTGCCGCACGCCGCCCCTTGGCGGGAGGCCGCATGAGCGCCGCCGCCCACCCCTCCGCGGCCGCCCCCGCCGAGGCGCGGGGCAGCGCCGCCGCGGAGCCGCGGATCAGCGTGGTGGCGGCGGAGCCCACCCCCGCCGAGGCGCGCCTGGCCGAGCTGCGCGGCCGCATCCAGCAGATCGACCGCGAGCTGATCGGGCTGCTCGCCGAGCGCGTGCGGGTGGCGCGCGAGGTGGGCGCCGCCAAGCGGGAGCTGGGGATCCCCACGCTCGACCCCGCGCGCGAGGCGGCCGTGGTGCGCAACGCGGGCGAGCTGGCGCGCGAGCTGGGCGTGGGCGACGAGGACGTGCGCTACATCTTCTGGCACGTGATCGGGCTGAGCCGCCGCGCGCAGATGGGGGGCGAGTGAGCGGTGGCGATGGCCCGGGTACGGTTGCCATCGCCGGTCTGGGGCTGATCGGGGGATCGCTGGCGCGCGACCTGGCCGCCCGCGGCGTGCGGGTGCTGGGCTACGACGCCGACCGGGGCGCCCTGGAGGCGGCGCGTGCGGAGGGCGTGCTCTCCGCCGCGCTGGGGGACGGCTGGGAGGGAGTGGAAGATGCCGACGTGCTGGTGCTGGCGGTGCCCGTCCTCGCCGCGCCGGCGCTGCTGGCGCGCGCGGCGCCGCGGCTGAGCGGCGTTCGGCTGGTGACGGATGCCGGGAGCACCAAGGCCGGCATCGCCGCCGCGGCCCGGGAGCTTGGGCTGGGTGCCCGGTTCGTCGGCGCGCACCCGCTGGCCGGCGACCACCGTGGCGGGTGGGCGGCATCGCGGGCGGGCCTGTTCGCCGGCGCGGCCATCTACCTGGTCCCCGGCGCCGAATCGTCCGCCGGCGCGGCCTTGCTCGCGCGCGAGCTGTGGGCGCTGGTTGGCGGCCGGATCGTGGAGATGGCGGCGGACGAGCACGACCGGCTGCTGGCGTGGACGAGCCATCTTCCGCAGGTGGTCTCCAGCGCGCTGGCCGCGACGCTGGCGGAGCGGGGAATCGCGCGGAACGACCTGGGCCGCGGCGGCCGCGACGTCACCCGCCTGGCCGCCAGCACGCCCGGGGTGTGGCGCGACATCCTGGCCGACAACGCCGCGCCCGTCCTGGACGGCATCGCCGCCATCGAGCGCCAGCTCGCCGCCGCCCGCGCCGCCATCGAGTCGGGCGACGTGGAGGCGATCCAGGGCTGGCTGGCAGTGGGGAATGGGTGGGGCGGGGAGGGTTAGCGTTCGCGCGCTGGTGGATGATCGTGCCACCTCGGCCTCGCGCCCCCTCCGGCCTCGCGCCCCCTCCGGCCGGCTTAGGCCGTCCACCTCCCCCGTACCGGGAGAGGTTGGCGGGAGCGGTATCCCGGCTGTTTCGGAGGGTCTCGGTTCGAACGAGGGTTACTGGGTGCGCGGACGCTCGTGCGCAGTCCGCGAAGGCGGACTTCCCGATGGTTCAGCGGCGGATTTCAATCCGCCGACCGATGCGGAGGTCGCGTGATGGGTGCGTTGCGCCGATCTCTGGACCTCGCGTGGATGGCTCGCCGTGCGTCGATGCACGTCGATCCGCCGAACGCGGTTGACCGACCGCCGATCAGAACAGCGACGTCTGCGCGGGGAGGCGGAGGGCGCGGAGGCGGGAGACGTCGACCGTCTCCAGCGGCTTTTCCTGCGGGGCCACGGTGAGGGCGCCGGTGTAGCGGAGGCGTTCGAGGGCTTCGCCCACCACGTCGTAAGCAAGCGCGGGGTGGTTGGCGTTCTCGCTCAGGTGCGCGAGGACCACGGAGCAGAGCTCGTCGTGGTAGAGCTCCCTGGCCAGCTCGGCACTGGCGCGGTTGCTCAGGTGGCCGTGGCTTCCGCCGATGCGCGACTTGACCGACCAGGGATAGTGGCTCTCGCGCAGCATCACCTCGTCGTGGTTGCTCTCCAGCACCAGGAGGTGGCAGCGCTGCAGCGCGTGGCGCACCGGCGCCGTCGCGCGACCCAGGTCGGTGGCGATCCCCAGCTTGTCGCCCGTGGCGGTCTCGGTCACGGTCACGGCCACGGGGTCGACCGCGTCGTGCGTGGTCAGGAAGGGCGTCACCGTCAGCCCGCCGATCTCGAACGGCTCGGCGCTGGTGTAGGGGCGCACGTCCTCGGTCCCCTTGAGCAGCGTGCGGCAGGCGTTGCGGGTCCGGTCCGTCAGGTACAGGGGGATCCCCCAGCGCCGCGCGGCCACGCCCATCCCCTGGGTGTGGTCGGTGTGGTCGTGGGTGATCAGCAGCGCGGTGATGGACGCGGGGTCCACCTCGGCGGCGGCCAGGCGCCGCTCCAGGTCGCGCCCGCTGAAGCCGGCATCCACCAGCAGGCGAACGCCGTCACACTCGGCCATGATGGCATTGCCGCGGCTGCCGCTGCCCAACACGGTGACCCGCACGATCGTCCTGCGTCTCTCGGGATGAACTGCTGAACAGGTGCGCCAGTGCGTGAGTGCGCTGGTGCGTGGAGGGCGCCGCGGCGGGGCTGCCGCCGCGGCGCGCGAGAAGGTCAGCTGGGCGAACCTTCGCCGCGGGCGCGCTGCCAGGCGCGCTCCAACTGCGCGCGGGCGCCGTCGCCCAGCGTCACCTTGCGGCGCTCCATGGCGCGCGCGGCCACCTGGAGGAACTTGTCCACCCGGTACGCCGCAAGGTCGTCTCCGGTTCCCCAGCTGAAGGGGGGAACGTACTTGGGCGGCATGGCCGCGCCGTACAGGTTGCTCCCCGCGCCGACCACGGTGCCGGTGTTCAGGAGCAGGCCGATCCCCGTCTTCACGTGGTCGCCCAGGAAGCACCCCATCTTCACCTCGCCCGTGTCGGCGTCGCCGCCGGGCGTCCACAGGCGCACGGTGGAGTAGTTGTTCTTCAGGTCGCTGTTGGTGGTCCCCGCGCCCAGGTTCACCCAGGCGCCCAGGTAGGCGTGGCCGATGTGCCCGTCGTGCGCCTTGTTGACCCACCCCAGGCACACCGTTTCGGCGAACTCGCCGCGGATGCGGCACACCGCGCCGATGCTGGACTGCTCCACGGTGCCGCCCAGGACGATCGAGCTCGCGCCGACGTAGACCGGCCCCGCCATCCGCGTGAACGCCTTCACGTGGCTGCGGGCGTCCAGCCACACCGGCCCGCCGCTGGTGTCGAACACCACGCCCGGCTCGATGATCACCCCGTCGCCCACCACCACCGGGTGCTCGCCGAACGCGAAGACGCCCGCCGGCAGCTCCGCCGTCGGCGCGCCGGGGAAGAGGCCCTGCACGTCCTCGGTGATCTGGGCGGGGGTGAGCGACATCAGGTCCCATACGTGGCCCACCGACTTCCCCTCCAGCTGCACGGCGCCGGTGCGGTCCAGCACGCGCCCGGGCTCCAGGAAGAAGTCGGCGTCCGGCGCGTCGGTGCCGTCGGGCGCGAACCAGCCCATCACCTCGCCGCCAATGACGACGACCCCCGCGCCGCCGCGCCGCTGCAGCCACACGTCGCCGCTCCCCCACGCGGGGACGGCGCGGCAGGAGAGGAAGAGCCGGTCGCCCTCCTTGGGCGCCTGGCCGTAGGGCAGGACGGGAGGAGAATCACCCTCCTCGAAGCCGGCCAGGTGGTCGGCGCCCAGGTGCGCAACGCAACGCGCGCCGAACACGCGTTCCGCGCGCCGGCGCATGCTCATGGTGCCGAACACCAGCTCGCCGCCCGGCCGGGTGAGCGCGAACGGCTCCCACCGCGCGGAAACGGCATCGTCGAACAGGATCAGGGAAAGCGGCGGCATCGGTCCGGGGTAAGCGGATGGTTCGGCCTGGGCGCGCGGGGCGGCCTGGGTTGAACAGGTGCGCCAGTGCGTGAGTGCGCGAGTGCGTCGGGACGCGTGCGCGTCCTGCGACCGTACGGGGGAGGAGTTTGCGAGCGAGCCCGCAAGTCCGGCCTGCCGGACTTCCCCCCGCACGCATCTCCTCGTCCCGCACCCGAGCCAGCGCACTCACGCACTGGCGCACTCACGCACCTGTTCGCGGTTCCATCCCCCCGCGCCCAAGCATCCTAAAGATTCCGCAACCCGTCCGGCAGCTCCCCCAGCAACGCCTTCAGATCCGCCACGCGGTCGCGGTGCGCCACGAAGGTGATCCCGTGGGTACGGACGATCACCAGGTCTTCCACGCCGAACGCAACCACCGGGCCGTCCTCGGCATAAATCGTCGTCCCCGTCGTCTGCACCGCGTGTCCGTCGCCCACCACGCAGTTGGCGCCGCCCTCGATCCCCCGCGTCCGCGCCACCGCGTCCCACGCGCCCACGTCGTCCCACTCGAAGGTGGCCCTCACCACTCCCACCCGGCTGCTGCGCTCCAGCACCGCCACGTCGATGGTGATGGTGGGCGCGCGGGCGAAGAACTCTTCCGTCCCCCCCGCGCGCGCGATGGGGATCAGCTCGGCCAGCTCGGGAGAGACGCGCTCCATCTCGTCCAGCAGATCGGCCGCGCGCCACACGAACAGCCCCGTGTTCCACAGGTACTCGCCCGATGACACGTACGCTTCCGCCGTCGCGCGGTCCGGCTTCTCCACGAAGCGGGCGACCTGGTAGCCGGGCTGCGCGCTCGCCCCATCGCCCTCCAGGCCGGGGAGTGCGTCACCCAGGCGGATGTAGCCGTAGCCGGTCTCGGCGCGCGTGGGGACGGCGCCGATGGTGAACAGGCGGCGGTGGCCCGCGGCCAGCTCGGCGGCGCGGGCGATCAGCGCGCGGAAGGCCTCGGGGGGGTGGATGACGTGGTCGCTGTGCAGCGAGATCATCACCGCGTCGGGGTCGCGCCGTTCCAGCTCGGCGGCGGCCCAGGCAAGGACGGGGGCCGTCCCTTTCGCGGCGGGCTCCAGCAGCAGGTTGCCGGGGCCCAGCTCGGGGAGCACCCCCAGGATCGGGTCGGCCAGGCGCTCGCCGGTCAGGATGCGCAGGCGTTCCGCGGGGACCAGCGGGGTGATTCGGTCCACCGTGTCGCGGATCAGGGGGCGCTCGCTGGCCAGCGGCAGCAGCTGCTTGGGGCGCGCCGGCGTGCTCACCGGCCAGAAGCGCGAGCCCACGCCGCCGGCCAGGATCACGCACCACAGGTGCGGAACCGCCGGGGCGCTCGCGGGTTGAATGGGGTCCAACGGAGAGTCAGCCTTCGTTCGCGTCGTCGCCCGGGGCGGGCGCGCCGAACAGCTCGTCCACGCGTGCCAGCAGCTTCTTGGGCGAGAAGGGCTTGGTGAAGAAGTCGGTGGCGCCCAGCTCCAGCGCCTGCCGGCGGTCGGCGTCCTGGCCCTTGGCGGTCAGGATGATGATGGGGGTGCCCGCGCGGTGCGGCATGGCGCGCGCCTGCTCCAGCACCTCCAGGCCGGTGGCGCCGGGCATCATGATGTCGAGCAGCACCACGTCGATCGGCTCGTCGCCGCGCAGGTGCTCCAGCGCCTCGGTGCCGTCGGCCACCAGCACCACCTGATAGGGGCCCTGCTCCAGCTTCAGGCGGATGATGTGGCCGATGTGCGGCTCGTCGTCGGCCACCAGCACGCGGCGGGGCTGCGGATCGGGCGCTTGCGCGTCGGTCATCCTGGGGGCCGGGTTTCCGTCAGGGGGAGAGGGAAGGAAGCTACACCAGCGCGGCCAGGCGCTCGCGCCCGTCGGCCAGCTCGCGCAGCAGCGGGGCGAAGCCGGTGCCCCCCCGGAGGAGGACGGCCAGGAGCACCTCGTCGTTCAGCCCCTGCACCAGGGCCACGCCGCGCTCCAGGCGGATCACCACCGTCTGCGCCGCGCCCAGCCCCGCGGCGCCGCCCAGGGCGGCGGCCGCGCCGGCCACGCCGGGGACCATGGCCGACACCGTCTCGGCGTCGAGCGCGCCGCCGGTGTGCTGGATCAGCAGCCCGTCGCGCCCCAGCACCAGCACGTGGTCCACGCCGGGGTGGCTGCGCAGTTGGTCCAGCGCCTGGTCGAGCTCGGACATGCGGGTCGTTCCCGGGAAGGGGGTTGGGCGGTGTGGCCGGGCAGCAACGTACCCGCCGGGGCTCCCGCGGTCAACCCTGGAAAGCGGCCCCGCGCTTGACGTGAGCGCGTTGGGACGGATAAGGTTAACCCCCGCGTCCGGCGTGCCCGGGCGCGCTTCGTTTCGGACATCTGGACATCCTGAGAGAAACCTCCTTGCGTTTTGCCTACCCCGCGCTCGCCGCGCTCGTGCTCTTCCCCGCCGCGGCCGCCCTGGGCGCCTGCGGCGACCCCTTCGGCGGGGTCGACCCGCAGATCGTCTCCGACTCGGTGGTGCTGGCCTCGGCCAACGGCCCCAGCACGCGCGCCTCGGCGGTCGACATCGCCGACAACGTGCGCCTGACCTTCCCCGAGAACCCGGGGACCGCGGGGCTGTTCGACCTGCAGGTGCGGCAGAACGGCACGGCGTTCTCGCTGGTGCCCAGCCCGTCCACCGGCAACCTGCGCGGCGCCGGGCTGCAGCGCACCACCCGCACCCTCGAGGCGCCGGGCGACGCCCCGCGCGAGGTGAGCGGCTACACGCGCACCGCCGTGACCGTGGCCGTGGGGGAGACGTACTTCGTGCAGACGCGGCCGGTGTGTGGATCGTCGTCGAGCCGCTACGCCATCCTCCGGGTGGTGGCGGCGAACCCCGCCGCGGGCGAGCTGACGCTCAAGATCCTGAGCAACCAGAACTGCGACGACGAGCGGCTGGAGATCTGATGCTGGAGCTTCGGCAGATCCGGCAGGACCCCGACGCCTTCCGCGCCGCGCTGGCCCGCCGCGGGAACGCCGGGGAGACGGGCCAGGCGGTCACCCGCGCCCTGGAGCTCGACACCGAGCGCCGCGCGCTGATCGGCGAGGGCGACGAGCTGAAGAGCCGCCGCAACGCCGCCTCGCAGCAGGTGGCCGAGCGCAAGCGCGCGAAGGAGAGCGCCGACGACCTGATCGCCGAGGTGCGCTCCATCGGCGACCGCATCCGCGAGATCGACGCCCGCCTGCGCGAGGTGGAGGGCCAGCTCGACGACATCCTCCTCCGCCTCCCCAACCCGGTGCACGAGTCGGTGCCCGAGGGGGGCGAGGAGAACAACACGGTCGTCCGCTCCTGGGGCGAGCCGAATGAGCTGGGCTTCACGCCGAAGCCGCACTGGGAGATCGCGTCCGCGCTGGGCATCCTCGACCTGGCCGGCGGGGCCAGGGTGGCGGGGAGCGGCTTTCCGGCGTACCGGGGGATGGGCGCGCGGCTGCAGCGCGCGCTGATCAACTTCTTCCTCGACCTGCACACCCGCGAGCACGGCTATACCGAGATCGAGCCGCCGTTCCTGGTCACGCGCGATTCGATGCAGGGGACCGGGCAGTACCCCAAGTTCGTGGAAGACGGCGACGCCTACGAGCTGCCGGAAGACGGGCTGTACCTGATCCCGACCAGCGAGGTGCCGCTGGTGAACCTGCACCGCGACGACATGCTGGAGGCCGCGCAGCTGCCGATCGCGATGACGGCGTACTCGCCCTGCTTCCGCCGCGAGGCGGGGGCGGCGGGGAAGGACACGCGCGGGCTGCTGCGGCTGCACCAGTTCGACAAGGTGGAGATGGTGCGCTTCGAGCGCCCCGAGGAGAGCTGGGACGCGCTGGAGCGGATCACCGGGCACGCGGAGGAGGTGCTGCAGCGGCTCGGCCTTGCCTACCGCGTCCTCCTCCTGGCCGCGGGCGACACGGGGTTCGGCTCGGCCAAGACGTACGACCTGGAGGTGTGGGCGCCCGGGGTGGGGAAGTGGCTGGAAGTCTCGAGTGCGTCGAACTGCGTGGACTTCCAGGCGCGCCGCGCCAACATCCGCTACCGCCCGGCGCCGGGCGCGAAGCCCGAGTACGTGCACACGCTGAACGCCAGCGGGCTGGCGCTGCCGCGCACGGTGGTGGCCATCCTGGAAACGTACCAGCAGGAAGACGGGTCGGTGACGGTTCCCGAGGTCCTGCGGCCGTATCTCGGGGCCGATCGGATTACAACAGGTGCGTAAGTGCGCGAGTGCGTGAGTGCGTAACAGCCACACAACGCACGAGCGCACCTGTTTCCACGCACTGGCGCACCGTTGTCAGTGGCGCACCTGTTCACCCGCAAGCGCGAGCGCCAGTGCCGGCCTTCCGCCTGAACCGACGCCACCTTCCCACCGCGCTGGGCCTGCTCGCCGCGGCGATCCTGGCGAGCTACCTCCTGTACAGCCAGTTCCTGGTGCGCGAGATGCGCCGCGAGACCGCGGTGCACTCGCGCATCGTGTTCAAGGTGCTCTCGGGGCTCAACGACCCGCGCTCCGAGGCGCCCACGCGCACCCTGCTCGACCTGTCCAGCGAGGTGCAGAAGCTCGACTTCCCCATCATCTACTTCGATGCCGACGGGGTGCCGGCGTACGCCACCAACCTGCCGTTCAAGCCCATGCTCGACGACAGCGCGGGGGTGTTCCAGGTGGCCGCCTACGCCGAGGAGCTGGCGCGGCACAACCCGCCGATCGTGGAGCAGGGGCTGGGCACCATCTACTACGGCGACAGCCCCGCCATCCGCCGGCTGCGGCTGATCCCCGCGCTGCAGGTGTCGGCGATGATCGGCCTGCTGGTGGCCGCGGCGCTGATGGTGCGGCACAACGCGAGAACGGAGCGCGAGCGGATCTGGGCGGCGATGGCGCGCGAGAGCGCCCACCAGATGGCCACGCCGCTCTCGTCGCTGGCCGGCTGGGTGGAGATCCTGCGGCTGCCGGAAGAGGAGCGCGAGGACATGGCGAGCCTTCCCGCCGTGGCGGCGGAGATGGAGGCGGACCTGGACCGGCTGGAGAAGGTGGCGCGCCGCTTCGAGTGGATCGGCCGGCCGGTGCAGACCGAGCCGGTGGAGGTGCGCCCATTGCTGCGCGTGCTGGAGCGCTACGTTCGCGTGCGCCTTCCGCAACTGCGGCGGAGCGTGGACCTGGTGGTGGACGTGCCCGAGGGGGTGCGGCCGGTGAACGGCAACGCCATCCTGCTGGAGTGGGCGCTGGAGAACCTGATCAAGAACGCGCTCGACGCGCTGGCCGGCACGGGCGGGAAGATCGTGATCGAGGCGCAGTCGCCCAGCGACCACACGGTGGAGATCCGCGTGGCCGACAACGGGCCGGGGGTGAGCCCCACGGTGCGCAACACCATCTTCGAGCCGGGCGTGAGCACCAAGAAGGGCGGGTGGGGCGTGGGGCTGTCGCTGGCGCGGCGCATCGTGGAAGACGTGCACGGCGGGCGGCTGTACCTGGCCCAGGTGGAGAAGGGCGCCACCTTCGTGATGGTGCTCCCCGCCGCCGAGCGCCCCGCCCACGCCGAGGCGGAGAAGGGCCCGGGGCTGGGCCTTGCCGCGCGGATGGGATTGCCCTGGGCGGCGGGGGCCAAGGCCGCGAGCGAGGCGGAGGCGAAGGCGACGTCCAGCGGCGCCGCGGGCGAGACGCCGAGCGCGGCGGAGGCGGAGCAGGCGAAGCGGTAGGGCGGGGAAAAGGGTGTGGGAGAGGCATCGGGCTGGGTCCGCGGCGCCGCGGGCCCTCTCCCCGCGCGAGGCTTCGCCCGCGCTGCCCCTCCCCCAAAAACAGCCTGGGGGAGGGGCGGTCCGGGTGTCCTGCGGTCCGCATGCCGTGCCTCTGGACCGGTGTGCCGGGCGACGCGGCGCCCCTCGCAATCTGGCCGGTTTCTCGGCGGCGATGGTTGTGTGGGAGTCCGCGAAGGCGGACTTTGGGCCGTTGTTGCCGCGGTTTCAACCGCACGGCTCCATCCCCGGCGAGAGCGCGCCGGCGCCTCGGCGTGCAGTCCGCGAAGGCGGACTTTTCGACGTTTCAGCGGCGGGTTTCAACCCGCCGGGCTGGGGGGCCGCGTTGCGTCGGCAGCGCGCCGGCGCCTCCGCGTGCGATTTCGGTCGGTGATCGTGCGGCGCGGATGATGAACCTTCGATTCCAGATCCAGAAGATAGACAGCTGAATGCCGGTTGACCTTTCACACCTGAATCCCGAGCAGCTGCAGGCGGCCACGCACTTCGAGGGGCCGCTGCTGGTGCTGGCCGGCGCGGGCTCCGGCAAAACGCGCGTGCTGGTGCACCGCATCGCCTGGATGATCGACGAGATGGGCGTCGATCCGTCCGCCATCCTGGCCCTCACCTTCACCAACAAGGCGGCGGGAGAGATGCGCGAGCGCATCCGCACCCTGCTGGGGAAGGAGCCGCAGGGGATGTGGATCGGGACCTTCCATGCCATCGGCGGCCGCATCCTGCGGCGCGACGCGCAGCGGCTGGGGTGGACGCCCGGGTTCCAGATCTACGACGCCGAGGACGCCGAGGGGCTCACCAAGCGCATCCTGCGCGACCAGCTGCGGCTGGACATCAAGAAGTGGCCGCCGCGCGCCGTCCACTCCGCCATCAGCGCGGCCAAGAACGAGCTCACCAGCGCCGAGGCGTACGCGCAGGCCGCGCGCGACCCCTTCGAGCTGACCGTCGCCGACACCTATCCCATCTACCAGAAATCGCTGAAGGACGCCAACGCGTTCGACTTCGACGACCTGCTGGTGAAGCCGGTGGAGCTGTTCCGCGTGAACGAACGGGTGCTGGAGCGCTACCGCGAGCGCTTCCAGTTCATCCTGGTGGACGAGTACCAGGACACCAACCGGGCGCAGTACGTGTTCCTGCGCATGCTGGCCGAAAAGCACCAGAACCTGTTCGTGGTGGGTGACGACGACCAGTCGATCTACGGCTGGCGCGGCGCCGACATCCGCAACATCCTCGACTTCGAGAAGGACTTTCCCGGCGCGCGGATCGTCCGCCTGGAGCAGAACTACCGCTCCACGCAGGTGATCCTGGACGCGGCGAACCAGGTCATCTCCGAGAACCGCAACCGCAAGGGGAAGACGCTGCGCACCGACAACGCCGGCGGCGAGCGGATCACCCTGGTGGAGTGCGCCGACGAGAAGGACGAGGCGGAGTGGATCGCGGCCGAGATCAACGCCCGCATGGGTGACGATCCCTCGCTCAAGCTCCGCAACTTCGTCATCCTCTACCGCACCAACGCGCAGAGCCGCTCGATGGAAGAGGCCATGCGGCGCGAGGGGATGCCGTACCGCGTGATCGGCGGGATCCGCTTCTACGAGCGGCGCGAGATCAAGGACGCGCTGGCCTACCTCCGCCTGGTCGCCAACCCCGCGGGTGATGAGAGCTTCCTGCGCATCGTGAACGTGCCGCGGCGCGGGATCGGCGACGCGAGTATCGCGCGGCTGGGCGAGTGGGCCACCGCGCAGGGGCTGCCGCTGCTGGCCGCCGCCGAGCGCGCCGCGCAGATCCCCGAGATCCGCGGCCCCGCGGCGCGCGCGCTCCCCGAGCTGGCGAGCCTCGTGGCCAGGCACGCCGCCGTGGCCGACCGGCTCCCGCTGGACGAGGTGCTGCGCGGGATCGTGAACGAGAGCGGGCTGATGGAGTCGCTCAAGGAGGAGGGCGCCGAGGGCGAGGACCGCATCGCCAACGTGGAATCGCTGATCGCCGGCGCCGCCGAGCTGCAGGAGCGGCTGTACGACGAAGACCCCGAGCTGGCCGAGGAGCTGGCCCGCACCGAGCAGGCCGCGCCGCGCGCCATCGACCTCTTCCTGGCGCACGTCGCGCTGGTCGCGGATATCGACCAGCACGACCCCAAGGCCGACGCGGTGAGCATGATGACGCTGCACAACGCCAAGGGGCTGGAGTTCCCCGTCGTCTTCATCAGCGGGCTGGAAGAAGGGCTGTTCCCCATGATGCGCGCGATGGACGACCCGGCGCAGCTGGAGGAGGAGCGGCGCCTGTTCTACGTGGGGATCACCCGCGCCGAGCGGAAGCTGTACCTGGCCTACGCGCGCCGCCGCCGACGCGGGCGCGACTGGATGGATTCGGTCCCCAGCTCGTTCCTGGAATCGGTGCCGAAGGAGCTGACCGACGTGCGCCACAGCGAGCGCACCTTCGAGCGCGCCAGCAGCTACGCGCAGCCGTGGAAGTCGTTCACGCAGCGCTTCGGCACGCGCCGCGAGCGGGTGGGCTTCTCGCCGCCGCTGCCGAAGCGGGCCGAGCCCGAGGACCCCAGCTACCAGGTGGACTACAGCGACAGCCAGGAGATGCCGTCGATGCGGAAGGGCGCCCGCGTGCGCCACCCCCGCTTCGGCGCCGGCACCGTGGCCGAGATCAGCGGCCTGGGCGGCGACGTGAAGGCGGCCATCGACTTCGACGCCGTCGGCCGGAAGGTCGTCGTCCTCAAGTACGCCAACCTGGAGCCCGACTACGATTGATCCACCTGCGGCACACGATCACGGCCGGGGAGGCAGGATAGGCCAGGCGGGTGATCTTCCGAAGACCCGCGCCGGACCCGTCCGGCGCGGGTCTTCTCAATCTACGCCGTACGGATTTGCAGACAGTTTGCAAAACGAGGGCGATGTCCTATGTTCCCGGCGTGTCCTCGTGTAAGCGGACACAAAATCGGATCGGTGGATCCGCGCCGATCGCCCAACTCACTTCCGGAGGACGTGCTCCATGACCAAGCAGAAGCTGGATGTGAACACCCTCGAGGTAAACTCGTTCGCTCCGCAGGAGAAGGCCGTCACCGGCCCGGTGCCCGTGATGACCGGAGCGACCGGCTACTGCAATACCTGCAACACGTGGTGCAACTGGACCGTTTGACCGCTTCCTTCGGGTCACGTCTGCATTGTCCCGACGCACTGGCGCATCCGCCGGTGCGTCGGTTTTGTTGACGGCCAGGTGCCAGCGGCCATGGTGAGCCGCGGATCCCCGGCAGCCCGATGAACGACGCACGCGAGCTGGTGATCCTGGCCTGGAGCGCACGCCGCGGACGCATGCGACATTTTGCGACTTGTGGCGGGAACCGGTTGTGGATTACCTTCGGAACGATCATGAACGATCCTCCGGGGCGGGTGTCCCGGAGTACTCCGAACCCATGGAGGGACCCGTGAAGAAGCTCGCGCTGAAGGTCGAGAATCTGTCGGTGGAATCGTTCGAGACGGCGACGGGGGTGCCGGAGCGCGGGACGGTCCAGGCGCACGCAACCACCGGAAACCAGATCATCTGCGAGTGTACGTACGACGTGGGCACGTGCGACTACACGTGCGCCAACTGCGGCGGCGGCGGCACGGGCGGCGGCACGGGCGGCGGCACCGGGCTCAACTGCACCAACTTCGACACCTGCGCCACCGGCCGCCAGATCATCTGCGGCTGCTGACGGAAAACGAGCGAAGGCCGGGCACCCACGCCCGGCCTTCGCCGATTCGATCCATGTCCCCTGCAGGAGCCTTCGGAGCTCACGGAGCGCGCATCGTGCTCCCCGCGTACACCACGTATGATGAAACGATGTCAGCCTTAAATCGGCCACCGGCTGCGCCGACCCCCAGGTGAATGGGCGGAGTGAATACCTTGCAGGCCCTCGAGCCGCAATGCCGTTACCGGACGGGTGAAGCCTCGCGCAGTTTGCGAGGCTTTTCGTAGTTGTTGCTGCGGCTTCAGCCGCCGGTTCGGAGCCGGCCGCCGGGCTCGGGTGTTCAGGGGCGGGGAGCCTCGGCTCAGCGCCGTGGAAGCGCTCGCGGCACGAAGCGAATCTCGCGTTCCTCGTCGCCGCGGCGGATGCGCAGCACCACCGCCCTGCCGGCGCGAACGTTTTCGAACAGCGGCGTGCTCATCCCGTCGCGCCCGTCCACGCTCACGATCATGTCGCCCGCGCGCAGCCCCGCCGCCGCCGCCGGCGACGACGGCGCCACCGTGACCACCCGCGGATAGCTGGCCACCCGCGCCTTCCCGCCAGGCCCCAGGGTGATCCCGCCGTTCCACCCGTAGCTGAACTCGATCACGCTCGGCCGCCCCGGGGCGGTGACCGCCTCCTGGGCGCTACCCCGGGCGGGGTGCGCCGCGACGGCGGCAAGGACGGCCAGCGCGCACAGGATTCTCGGCATCGTTCGGCTCCTTACTGGACGTTGCACACCACCGAGAGGATCCTGATGCTCATCCCCTCGCACGCGGCCGTGGTGGTTCCCCCGGCGCTCCCGCAGACCTCGTACGCCATGGAACGCATGTACGCCTTCTGGATGTCGGTGCAGGACCCCCGCGGCCCTTCCGCCCGCGCCGGGTGGGTGATGAGAAACGAGCCGCCGGCAAGGGTGATGGCGGCGGCAACGATCCGGACCCTGGTTCTGCTCGGCATCGTGTTCCGGCGAGATGAAAGGACGGCTCGACAGGCATTTTCCTGAAAGGCGCACGAGTCGCCCCGGCACACAACGATATTGCCCATTTACGCGGCTCGCAAGAATATTACGAGAAAGGTGTGTCCAAGGCGTACACGCCGGGATCGCCTTCCACCCGTGCCTTGCTTTCGTGCATTCCCGAACCGCCCGGCAGCTCGTGGTCCCCTTGTTCGCACGGCGCATTCGGATCGCTTTCATCCTGGCGGCCGTCCTGTTTGCCTGTGCTCGCGCCTGGGTGGCGCCCGCGCGCGCCCAGGCGGTGGTGAGCGGATCGGTGCGTGAGGCGGGGGGCGCCCCGGTGGCGGCCGCGGTGGTCCAGGCCACCCAGGCCGCGTCCACGGCGCGGGTGGTGGCCACCGCCGACGCGCAGGGGCGGTACCGGCTGGTGCTCCCCGCGGGGGCGTACCACCTGAAGGCCGAGCGGGTGGGATACTTCGCGTTCAGCGCGGAGGTGACGGTGGAGAACGGGGCCGAGCTCCGGCAGGACTTCCGCCTCACGCCCCGCGCCGTGGAACTGGCCGCGGTACAGGCGCGGATGGAGGCGCCCGTGAGCCGCCCCCCGGCGGCCCCCACGCCTGGGGGAAACGAGGAAGGGCGGCTTTCCGAGTTCGACGCCTGGCTCCCGGTGCCGCTGGGCGACCTGGAGTACCGGGCGGGGATGCACGCCGGCGTGGTGCGGCTGGGCGAGGGGCGCCTCTCCATCGCCGGCCAGCCCGGGTCACAGACGGCGGTCACGCTCGACGGCGCGCGCTTCGGCGCCACCTCGCTCCCGCCCGACGCGCTTCGCGCCACCGCGGTGATCACCCACACCTACGATCCCTCGCGCGGCCAGTTCTCGGGCGGGCAGATCGCCGCCACCACGCTGTCGGGAACGGACCTGCCCGGCGGCGCCGCGCGGGCGCGCGTGGAAGGCGCGGGCGCGCCGGGGGGCGCGCTCTCGCGTGCGCCCGGGGCGCTGTTCGAGGCCGGCGGCGGGGCGGGCGGGGCGCTGGTCCGTCACCGGCTGTACGCGTACGGCGCGCTGCAGGCGTCGGTGCGCTCCACCCCGCTGGTCACCCTGGGCACCGCGTCGGGGAGCGCGCTGCGCGAGCTGGGCGTGAGCGCGGGCGAGCGAGACCGGCTGAGCGCCCTGGCGGCTTCCGCCGGAACGCGCCCCGGCTTGGGCCCGGCCGGCCAGACGCTCTCGCGCGGCTCCGCCCTGCTGCGGCTGGACTGGCGGCTCGGCGCCCGGAACGTGGCCATGCTTCGGCTGGACGGACGCGCCACGCATGCGAGCGGCGTGGGGGAGTCGCCGCTGGCGCTGGCCGGGAGCGGCGGCGAGCTCACCGGCCGCTCGGGCGGCGCCATGGCGCAGCTCACCTCGTACTTCGGCGGCGGGCGCAACGAGCTGCGCGTGTACGGCTCGCGCGAGTGGCAACGCTTCGCGCCGTACGCCGCCGGGCCGCTGGCCGCGGTGCGCGTGGGCGGGCCGGGCGCGGATGGGCCCGAAGCCACGCGCACCGTCTACTTCGGTGGAAGCGCGCTGGCACTGCCGCGCACCCACGGGTGGCAATGGGAGGCGTCGGACGACGTTCTCTTCTCCGCCGGCCCGTGGAACGGGCGGGTCAAGCTGGGCGCGCTCCTGGCCATGGAGCAGGCCACCGTGCAAGGCGCGGCCAACCCCGCGGGCACCTTCACCTTCAACAGCCTGGCCGACCTGGAGGCGAACCGGCCCGCGTCGTACGTCCGCCCGCTCGGTCAACCCGCCGCCACCCTGCGCGCCTCCTCGGGCGCGGTGTACGCGGCGCACCTGCTGAAGCCCCGCCGCGGGGTGTCGATCATCTACGGCGTTCGCGCCGAGGCGCGCGGCTATAGTGGCGCCGCGACAGGTGGCGAAGAGCCAGGCGCAGCGGCGGGGGCGATCCCCGGGGCATGGGGGATCAGCCCGCGCGCGGGGTTCACCTGGGAAGGGCGCGCGTGGTCGCTGCGCGGCGGCGCCGGCGAGTTCCGCGGCACGCTCACCGCCGCGATCCTGGCGGCCGAGGCCGGCGCAATCGGCCCGGCCGCCACGCGGACGCTGGTGTGCGTGGGCCCGGCGGCGCCCGCGCCCGACTGGGCGGCGTACGCGGCAAGCCCTTCGTCGCTCCCCGCCACCTGCGCGGGGGAGGCGGGCGTGTTCGGCGCCGCCGCGCCGTCGCTCACGCGTTTCGCGCGCGGGTGGGAGGCGCCGCGGACGTGGCGGGGCGGGGTGGGCGCCGCGTGGGGGCGGCCGGTGGCGCGCCTGGGGAACGTGACGGCCGGCGCCCAGGCCACGTTCATCCGCGGCCTCGCGCAGCCGCTGGCGCGCGATGCCGGCTTCGCGGGCGTGGCGGGGTTCGCCCTTGCGCCGGAAGCGGGCCGCGTGGTGTTCGTGCCGCCGGCGGGCGTGGACCCGGCCACGGGCGCAGTGGCGCCGGGCGCGGGGCGGCGGGCGGGCGTTCCGGGAACGGTGCGGGAGGTGGCGAGCGGCGGGCGCGGCTCTGTGGCGCAGCTCTCGGTGGAGGCGGGTACATTGCGCGGGGCCGACCTGGTGCACCTGGCGTACACCTGGACGGCCGCGCGCGACGAGGTGGGCCCGCTCGCCGCCCCGGGGGCCGGGTCGGAGCCGCTGTCGCACGCGGGCGCCGGCCCGTACCGCGCCACCAGCGACCTGGAGCGCCGGCACGTGGTGCAGCTCAGCTGGAGCCGGCCGCTGCGCTCGCTTCCCCTGGTGCTGGGCGTGGCGGGCGTGCTCACCTCGGGCGCGCCGTACACGCCGCGCGTGGCGGGCGACGTGGACGGCGACGGGGCGGCGAACGACGCGGCCTTCATCTTCGACCCCGCCGCCGTGGCCGACCCGGCGCTCGCGGCGGCGATGCGCGACCTGCTCGCCGGCGCGCCGCGCGGCGCGCGCCGCTGCCTGCTGCGCCAGCTCGGGGCGGTGGCCGCGCGGAACAGCTGCCGCACCGGCTGGTCGGCCGGGGTAGACGTGCAGGCCAGCCTGTGGCCGGCGCTGGGCGCCACCCACCCGCGGCGTTTCACCCTTACGCTCACGGCCAGCAACGTGCTGGCGGGGGCCGACCGCGTGCTGCACGGCGGCTCGCCGCGCGGGTGGGGGCAAGACCCCGCCCCCGACGCCACCCTCCTGTCGGTGCGCGGCTTCGATCCCGCCACCCGGTCGTTCCGCTACGTGGTGAACCCCGGCTTCGGCCGCGCGCTGGCGGGGGCGGGCGCGCGGCCGTTCTCGCTCACGCTGCAGGGCCGCTGGACGGTGGGCTCCGACCCCGTGCGCCAGCCGCTGCGGGCCGCGTTCAACGCCATGCAGGCGCAGGGGCGCACGGCCGGCGAGGTGCGCGCCGAGCTGGGCCGCACCCTTCCCAACGTGCCCGCGCAGGTGCTGTCGCTGGCCGGCACGCTCCGCCTGGAGCTGTCACCCGGGCAGATGGAGCGCCTCCACGCCGCCGCCGATTCGCTGGGCCGCGCGCTGGCCCCGCTGGCCGATTCGCTGGCCCAGGCCATCAGCGCCGCC
>DASSJS010000125.1:0-39205 GCA_035691085.1 Longimicrobium sp. | reverse complement strand
TTGCGGGAGAGCCAGCCTCGAACGAAGCGACCCTGAGCGCATTGAGATCGAGCGTCAATTTGCCGTTCATCACGTCCTCCTCGGCAGTGGTGACGAGCCGCCGGACTGGCGACTCGCAAATACGTGCTGTAAATGATAGAGGAAACGACTACGCTTCGCAATGTATTCTTGTGAGCGCTTTTATAGCGCCTCCTCACCTTTAGCCGATCCGCAAGCCACGCGGATCGAGAACCTGGATGGTTCGTGATGCGAACTGCCGCATCCTGACAATGGATGCCAACGGCCGTCCACCAGGCTGGCTGAATTCGCGATCACCGCCCCCGCGGACCCGTGCCCCCGGGCCGAGGCGTTCGACATTCGATCCTCGGGGCGAGGGCTGCATTCCCCCACTCGGTGCGTGCCCACTCCTCGAGACGCTCCCGCGCCAACGTGGGTGCCCCCGGGGCACTGAAGATCGTGAACGTCGGAAGAGAGTCACAATAGACTCCGTCGGGCCCAGGGCCACACCGAAAATACTTCACCCCGACGGCTACGATCGTGGAAGGGCACTGAACGATGACCGCCGCGCGTTCAGTGCAGCTGTGCACACGGCAAGCCGATCCCATGACCAGGCCGCCGCGGAGCCGCTCCAGATCGTTCGGCGGCCCTCCCAGTCCCGCGATCACCTGGTCTGACACAGGTCCATCGGCCCAGTAGAAGTCGGCGCGCTCCGCACCGAAAAATTCGTCGACTGCCTCGTCGAACCCGGGCGTCCATACGACCTGGTTCATGTTCGTTTTCGCACAGAAGTCAGCTCTGCGAGCGGAAACGCACGCTGCCAGCACACCGATGAGCAGGACGATGCCAGCGGTCACGAATCGCATGAGATTGCCAGGCTGATTGGGAGAGTGGCGGGACATCTTGCTGGCAGTTGTGACCACTCGTTGGGCGACAGCCGCTCATGACAAAAGAGTCAGGGTTGCGGGGTCGGAACGCAAGTCGGGCTGGTCCGGTGAGGACAGGATCTCGACGTACCCCTCCGTCCCGTGCACGCGGATGCGCTGGCCGTCGCCGATCAGCCGGGTGGCGTGCTGCACGCCGACGACGGCGGGGAGGCCGTACTCGCGCGCGATCACGGCGCCGTGGGTCATCAGGCCAACCAGATTTCCGTCATCGGCCATACTTCCATGGCCCGCCCCGGCCGGATCTTCTATCCTTCGATGCGCGAACCTCAACTCCCCGCGGCTGAGTTGCAGTGACCTCACCGATCCTGCTGTTCGCTGATCGCCTGCCGCCGCTCGTCGGCGGCATGGAGATGCATGCCGGCTACTTCATGCGCCATTTCCGGGAACATCCTCAGTTCCCGCTGATGGCGGTCATCTCGAAGGACCACGGTGGAACCGATTGCCTCGTCTCGGGAACAGACCGCGAGCCGGTGGACCTGAAGCAGCTGCCTGCGCGGTTCGAGCCAGCCATCCTGTTCTTCAACAGCGGACGCTGGATCGAGGAACTGCTCACCCTGCGTTCCCTTTTCGCTGACGCCGAGTTCACGTACCGCACCGGGGGGAACGAAATCCTGAAGGCGCCGCTCGAGCGAGTTTCCATCGAGAGCCATACCGAGCGGCGTCGCTTCTGGGTGGACACGCTGAACGACACCGTCGACACGTTGGTGACGAACTCGGCGTTCACCGAGGGGCGGCTTCGGGATGCGGGAGTGACGTGTCCGTTCCTCCGCTGTGTTGGCGGGGTGAACTTCTCCGCCGTATCCAGGCCTCGGTCCGTGCGGCGTGGCACGCCGGTGCTGCTGTGCGCGGCTCGGCTCGTCCCCTACAAGCATCACGCGCTCCTCATCCGGGTCGCCGCCGCGCTGAAGGCGCGAGGCCACGCGTTCGAGTTGCGGCTCGCCGGTGACGGCCCGCTGCTGGAGGAGACGCGGGCGCTGGTCCGGGGCCACGGACTCGACCCGATGGTGCGCTTCCTGGGAGCGCTCCCGCACGAAGCGACGTGCGCCGAGATCGCGGCGGCGGACGTGTATGTGCAACTGAGCGGCGACGTGCCCACGCCGGTCCCGGGCGGCTCGTACGTCCACGCGGAGGGAATGGGGCGCTCGATCCTGGAGGCATTGTCCGCCGGCACGTACGTCATCGCCGGCTACGGCGGTGCCCTTCACGAAATCGTCGAGCCTGGCCGAGGGGAGCTCGTCGACATCGGCCAGCCCGAGCAGGTGATCGAGGCCCTGTCACGCGTGCTCGCTGATCCGCCTGAACGAAGAGCGCCGACGGATGCGTACGACTGGAGCCGCCTGTTCGCGCGGTACACGCGCCATTGGGAGAAGCGAGATGCGGCTGCTCGTCGTCACTGAGAAGTGCGGCCCCGAGGAGGCGCGGCGTGATGGCGGGGCGCGGCTCGTCCAGTCGATCCAGCGAACCTTCGGCGCGTCCGCGAGCGTGATGCAGTTCGGCGGCCGCTCCGACGCTTCGGCCCGCTGGCATCATCACTACCCGAAAGGATCGTCCAACCGGTTCCTGGCCCGCCTCCAGAACGCGCCCTTGATCGCGGACCGCGTACGCGAGGTCGCCCAGGACTTCACGCACGTGGTGTTCGTGCACGTCTCCATGCAGTTCGGGTTCGCGGAGGCCCCTCTCGACGGCGTCACCTCGTGGACATTCCCGATGTTCCTCACCCCGTCCTATCGTGCCTCTGGCGAGACGGTTCCAGAGGAATACACCGGGGCGGAGCGGCGCGTCCTGGCCACGGCTTCGCACGTGCTCACGCCCGGCCACCTGGAGCGCCGGCAGCTCGTGGAGTTCTACGGGGTACCGGAAGGCCGCATCCGCGTCATCCCGCGGGGGGTGGACCGCGGGTACGTATCACCGCGCGTCCGCGAGCTGAACGGCCCGCTAAGGCTGTGCAGCATCGGGAGCATCAAGCCGCAGAAGAACACGCTGGGCCTGCTCCACCTGCTCCACTCGGTCCGAAAGCGCCGCCCGGGAGCCACCCTCCGCGTGATCGGGCCGGTACAGGACGAAGCGTACGCCGCCCGGGTCCGGCGCGCGGTCCAGCGGCTGGGCTTGGGCGATGCGGTGAGGATGAGCGGATACGTGCCGCCCGAAGACCTCGCCGCCGCAACGGAGGACGCCCACCTGCACGTATCCGCTGCCTCATGCGAGACCTTCGGGCGGGCGATCTTTGAGACCCTCGCCGGCGGCATGCCGAACGTCGGCCGCGCAACGGGAAACGCGGCGGCCGAGTACCTCCGCCACGTCCCGTACGCGAGATTTGTCGATGACGCCGAAGAGGCCGCGGCCGCCGTCGACGAGCTGCTGGACGACCTCCCGACCTGGTCCGCCATGGCGCGGGAGATCGGTGAGCTGTACGACGACCGTTCCCTGTCCGCCCGGCTCGCGGCCGAGCTGGCCGAGGCGCCATTGGTCGCGGTGAGCGACTACGACGGCACGCTCTTCCACAAGCACGACCCGGAACGCACGCGCAGGTGCATCGAGAAATTCCGCTGTTTCCCTCGCAGGATCGTCTGCAGCGCGCGTCCGCTGGAGCAGGTGATGTCCGCGCTGCACGCGCACGGGATTCGCGCCGATGGCATCGTGGCGTATGGAGGCGGCGTCGTGGCCGATGGAAGTGGCCGGGTCCTCTGGACGACACCGATGGACGCCGGACTCCGGGAGCGGCTCCACGCCGTGCTTCCGGCGGCCCGCGACGTGTGCTGGGAAAGCCAGCTGCTCCAGATCGCGGCGACGGGATGCGGCGCCTGCCCACCGGTTCCGGCCGCCCGCACGGAGATCTACCAGGGTACCGTCTACGCGGGGCCGTGGTCGGCGTCCAAGCTGCGCGCCGTGCATCGCCTGCTCGCGCATCTCGGCATCGACGGGCGTGTCCGCGCGTTCGGCGACGGCCCCTACGACGAGGAACTGCTGGCGTACTACGACGGCACTCGTATCCACCCCACATCCGGCCCGTTCACCACGCGGCGCGCCCTGGAGTTGGCCGATGTCTGAAGCGTTCTTCAAGGGCTACTGGATGCTGACGAACCGCTGCAACCTGGACTGCGGCTACTGCGTCCTGGAAGACGCCCCGCACCAGCTGCGGCGTGAGCTCGATCTCGATGGAAAGAAAGCACTCGTCTCGCACCTCTACCGGCTGGGCTTCCGCCGCCTGACGCTGTCCGGGGGCGAAGTGCTGATCATGGGCAAGCGGCCGCCGGCCCAGTTCGTCGACCTGCTCCGCCATCTGCGCGGGTACAGGTCGCCCGGGCCGAAGGAGAACCTCGAGATCGAAGTCTACACCAACGGCACCTTCCTGGACGACGCCGTGGCGGACGAGATGGCGGGGGTCGTGGACATGGTGGCGATCACCGTGGACAGCCACCGTGACGAACTGCTTACGCGCATCGGGCGAAACCACGGCCGCTGGCGCAACTACTTCGAACGCGCCGTGGAGGTATGTGGGCGACTCACGCGGCGGGGTATCGGCGTGAAGCTGCACAGCGTGGTGGGCACGTCCAACCACCACACGCTCGGTGACGAGGTGAGCGCCATCCTCGACGCCATCGAGGCGAACAGCGGCCGCATCGACACATGGAAGTTCTACCAGTACATGTCGTACGACGCCCCCTCACGAGACGGCGTCCACGCCATCGGCGGCGTGGACTACGGCCGGTCCATGGAGCGCGTGGCCCGGGCGCTGGAGGGGCGCGGCGTGGCGCTGCACTTCAAGGACAACGGGGAGATGAACGCCTCGCTGTTCAACATCCTGTCCTACGGGGACGCGCAGTACATGCGGCCGGGCGACACGTGGTCCACGAGCCGGCGGACGGAAGACCTGCGCAGCTACGCGTCCATGGCCGAGCTGTTCGCCAGGACTGGAATCGACGAAGCGGCATTCCGCCGGTTCCACCAGGTGCGCCGATGAACGCGCTCGCGGTCACCATCGACCTGGATTGGGCGTGTGAAGCCGCAATCGAGGAGACGCTGGACGCGTTTCGCGAGCTCCGCGTACCGGTGACGGTGTTCGCCACCCACCATTCGCCGCGAGTGGAGGCTGCCCTGGATGAGCTGGAGGTCGGCGTGCATCCCTACTTTGCGCCCGATTCGTCGCACGGCGCCACCATCGACGACGTTGTCAGCCATGTGCTCGGCTTGCCGCACAACCTGGCCGCCTTCCGATGCCACCGCTTCGCGTCGTGCAATGGATCGCGTGAAGCGCTGGCCCGGGCTGGCTTCCGCATCTCCTCGAACGTGTGCACGGATCTGGAGGTGCTGCCTCCGTTTGCCGATCGATACGGCTGCCTGGAGGTGCCCATCTTCATGGAGGATGGCGGGTTCCTGTTCCGGGGCCATCCGCTCGCCATCAGGGGCAGCCTCGCGCGCGGGCTCGAGCAGCCTGGGATGAAAGTCATCGTGGTGCACCCGATGCACTTCGCGCTCAACACCCCCCACTTCGACTACATGGCCACCATCAAGCAAAGGACGACACGCGAGCGGTGGCGAGCCTTTACCCGGCGTGACCTCGACGCTCTGCGCTGGCGTTCCCGCGGCATCCGCGATCTCGTGCTCGAAATGGTGAGCGCCGCCAGCGCCCACACCACCCTCGGCGCGGTCCGTCACGCAGGCTCGACGACACTCAGCCTCGCGTGATCCCCCCGGACTTCGGCCTGGATCGCGAAGTCGAAGCGGTCGAGCTCGAGGCATCTCTCGAAGTCCTCTCGCGGGTACTGCCACTGATCTTCTCCAAAGAAGTATCTCCCCGGACCGTCTCGCAGCGCCTGTCGGTGCGGCGACAAGTCGAAGGTACGCCCGATCAGCAGCGACTCGATGCAAGCGGCGCAGAGGTCGTCCTCCAGCGTGGGCGAAGCGGCTTCGTGTCCCATTGGCCAGAGGCGGACGTGCGCACGCGTTCGGCGCAGCCACGCAGCCGTCGCGCGCGCGTTTACGAAGCCGGCGACGAGGACGATGCCGTTCGCCGCAAGCACTCCCCTCGCTCCCGCCTCGGTCCGGTGTACCACACGCCGGCCGGCGATCCGGGTTTCCACGACCCGTGTGGGGGAGTTCGGGATGTCGTAAGCGACCAGCGCGTCGATTTCCGGCTTCCCGACCAGCAATGCGTCGGGCACCGCCGTGGCGAGTCTCCCGGCCGACGCGCTGGTGCTCGCGAGCAAGTACTCGCGAGGCCGCTGGTGCAGGATGTACGCGGCAGTCGCAAAGGCCCGGAACGCGTCAATGACGACGGTGACGTTCAGGTGGCCCATCGTGGCTCGGCTGGCACGCATGGTCAATTAATCTCACGCGGTCTGTCTCAGTCGTCGTCATCCCAACGTGTGCGGTCACATACCGCGAACTCAAGTGCGGATGTTTCTACAATGTTCCAAACGGCTTCTTCCTTATCGGCCGTGTGCTGTCGCGCGGCCGCCAATCAGGACAGGATCTCGACGTACCCCTCCGTCCCGTGCACGCGGATGCGCTGGCCGTCGCCGATCAGCCGGGTGGCGTGCTCCACGCCCACGACGGCGGGGAGGCCGTACTCCCGCGCGATCACGGCGCCGTGAGTCATCAGGCCGCCCACCTCCGTCACCAGGCCCTTGATCGCGACGAACAGGGGCGTCCAGCTGGGGTCGGTGTAGGCGGTGACCAGGATGTCGCCCGGTTCGAGATCGGCCTGCGCCACGTCCAGGATCACGCGGGCGCGCCCCTCGACCGTCCCGGCGGAAACCGCCAGGCCGACCAGCGCGCCGGCCGGAAGGTCGTCGCGCCGGTATGCGCCGGTGAGCATCTCGCCGTCCGACGTGAGCACGCGGGGCGGCGTGAGCGCCTGGTATGTCCGGAACGCGTCCCTGCGCTCGCGGATCAGCCCGTCATCCACCTGATTCGTGCGCACGACCTCCTGGAGCTCATCGAAACGGAGATAGAAGATGTCTTCCGCCTCGCGGAGCACGCCGGCCTGCACGAGGCGCCCGGCTTCTTCCATCAACGCCTGCTTGTAGATGAAGTAGCGGCTGATCATGCCGTACTTCGGATATTCGCGGTACCCGGCGAAGGTGCGGACGCGGTCGATCATCCGCTTCGTCTCTTCGGCCTTCCCCGCCCCGTCCGGCAGGGCCCGCAGGCGAGCCAGCACCTCCTGCTCCTTCGCCAGCGCCTCCTGCCGCCCCTGCTCGAACCGCCGCTCGCCTTCGCCAGGCTGGAAGTTCCGGACGTTCCCGAGGAGGATGGGCACGAGCGCGCTGGGGCGCTCGCTCCAGCGCGGCCGCGTGATGTCGATCTCGCCGACGGCACGCATGCCGTAGCGGTCGAGCCAACCACGGATGGCGTCTCGTGCTTCCCGCCCGCCCGGGAGATTGGAGAGCTCGTCGAAGAAGTCGTCACTGTCGACGTGCTGGAGGAACGCCACCACCTCCGGATGCGGGCGGATCACGTCCGCGACGTCCAGGAGCGCCAGGCCCATCTCCGAGGTGACGTTGTGGGCGACGGACTGCGTGAGCACATCGGCCGCGTTCGTCTCGCCCAGCCACGCCTGCAGCCGGTCGTTGAGCCACCAGGTGGCCTCCATCCCCGTCATGATCACCCGGCGGCTTTGCGGATCGTGCAGGACCCGTCTCAGCTCCTGGATGTCTGCCTGGATGAAGTCGAGGAGCGCCGGTCCGGCCCTGCCCCGGATCTCGCGCTTCACGGCGGCGATGGAGCCCTGCGCGCGCGCGATCAGCTCATCGACGATCGCCGGATCGGGCTCGATCGGGGCTTCACCGCTGCTGGGTGCCGTCCAGCCCGGTTCCGCGTCCGGGAGCAAGGGGATGAAGTCGCCGCGGTCGAGGACCGTCTGCAGCGCGTCGCCGATCAGCGGATCATTCTGTCCCACCATCCCCATGAGGCCCGCGCGGCTCGCCGGCGAGGCCAGGATCTGCGTGACGTCGACGAAGAGCCGCCCGCCGGCCTCGGCCATGGGCCTGGGCGTCGTCATCTGCCAGAAGGAGAGCCCGAGCGGCTTCATGGCGTCGGTCATCATCTGCTGATGGCCGACGGAGATGTAGACGTGGTTCTCACCATCGCCGGCCGCGGGGATGGGGAACAGCGTGGTGATCGGCCGGCTCTGGACGATCTGGAAGGCATCGTCCGCCAGGCACCATTCGATGTCCTGCGGGCGGCCGAAGTGCGCCTCGATCCGGCGGCCCAGCTCCACGAGCCGCACCGCCTGCGCATCTGTCAGCGCGGGTTCGTCCTGTCGCGCCGGATCGATCGCCTCTTCCCGCGTCCCTCCTGACGGCAAGGCGTGGATGGCGAGCCGCTTGGTGCAGATTGTCCGGGCGACCACCTCGCCGTCTCGCACCTTGTAGACGTCCGCGTTCACCAGGCCGGAGACCAGCGCCTCGCCGAGTCCAAAGCTCGCCTCCACGGAAGCGACCTTCCGGTTGCCGTTGACAGGGTCGGCCGTGAACAGGATGCCGGACGCCTGCGGAAAGACCATCTGTTGCACCACCACGGCCATGTGAACCTTGCGGTGGTCGAAGCCGTTCCGCAGGCGGTAGGTCACGGCCCGCTCGGTGAAGAGCGAGGCCCAGCACCGGCTTATGTGCCGGAGGATCTCCGCCGCGCCCACCACGTTCAGATATGTGTCCTGCTGCCCCGCGAAGGAGGCCGTCGGCAGGTCCTCCGCCGTCGCGCTGGAGCGGACGGCGCAGGCGGTCTCGTCGCCGAGCCGGGCGAGCGCGCGGGGGATCGCCGCCGCAAGGTCGCCGGGGATGGCAATCGCTTCGATGGTCGCGCGGATCTCGGCGCTGAGCGCGCGGATCGCCTCGCGGTCGTCCGGCTCCAGACGCGACAGCCGGTCGAGCGGGTCGTCGATCGAAGGCGCTTGGGCCATCATCCGCTGGAAGGCGTCCGTCGTCACGCAGAAGCCGGCCGGCACGCGGATGCCATCGATCCGCGAAAGCTCTCCCAGGTGCGCGCCCTTGCCGCCCACGGCCGCGACCTGCGTCTGGTCGATCTCCTGGAAATCCAACACGTAGCGGTCCATTTCGTACCTCCCCCTCCACGGATTCGAGCCCCTTGGCCAGGGTCTTTTCGGCCGACAACTCTGCAACGCGACCGGGGGCTGGCCGCAAGCCCCCCGGTGTGCTATATATTGAACGTGGCAAGGAGGGATACGCTCATTTCCTTGTCCACAATGGACGGAAAACGACCGCGGCACGGTAGATCGTGCGGCGGTCGTCTCTGTTCTGCAGGCTACGTAAAGACTCCCCTGCTACTCCCACTCCCCCCGCACGGCCGGCCCCAAGGTGAACGTTCCAGATCCACACGCTCCTTCTCTCCCGGCGACACTCGTTCGGCCGGGGGGACGCCGTCCCGTGCTCCGGGACCTGCTCTTTCCGCTCCCCGCGCTCGCCGTGGGCGTCCTGGTCATGCGCGCATCGGACGTGCCCGCGATGGCGTGGGGCCAGAACCTCGCCGCGTGGGTGATCGGCATCCTCCTGTGCCTCGTTCTGGCGCGGCCCCGCTCATCGCGTCGCGGGGAGGCCGGGCTACTGGCTGCAGCAGTGGTGGCGCTGGGCTTCCTTGCCGCGACGTTTCTCGACGCAGGAGTGCAGGATGTTCATCGCTGGGTGAAGCTCGGCCCCGTCCGCCTGCACGCGGGCGCGCTCGTGCTGCCGCTGGTGCTGGCCACGCTCGCGGGGCTGGAGCGCGCCGGGCGCAGGCACCTTGCCACGCTGCTTTCCATCGCCACGGCCCTCCTGCTCGCCCTTCAGCCCGACGCCGCACAGGCCACGGCTTTCGCCGCCGGGGCCGTCGTCCTGCTCCTGCCGCGCAACCGTGTGGAAAGTTATGCGTGGATCCGCCTGGTTCCGCTGGTTGTGCTGGCCGCCCTGTCGTGGCTGCGGAGAGACCCGCTCGCGCCGGTTCCCCACGTGGAGGGGATCGTGGGCCTGGCGATGGCGATGGGGGCCGGCTGGGGCGCCGCGGCCGTGGCATCGCTGCTGTTGCTGCCCGTGCCCTTCTTCGCGGCCCGGAAGGCGAGCGACGGCCGTCCTGGCCTCGCGATCGGCACGTACGTAGTCGTGACGATCCTGGCCGTGGCACTGGGCCACTTTCCCGTCCCGGTGCTGGGCCAGGGCGCGTCTCCCATCATCGGCTATCTGGCGGCGATCGGCCTGCTGAGGGGCTTCCAGGGCTCCGCGCCGCGAGCCGGGGCGACGCCCGGGGATGATCCAGCGCCACGGCACGCGGCGGCGGAGGTTGCGCCCAATCCCAACGAGGAAGCGACCGGATGAGCATGCGCAGGATCGTTCTGGCGGCGGAGATCCGTATCGGTCACCCCTTCCTCACCGTTGCCGAACGCCATTGCCGGCTTCCAGCTCCCGGATGGCCAGCGCACAGGGCCACAGCAGTGCGGCACCCCCAACGCCGAAGGCGCAGTCGATCAGCCGCCAGTACAGCGGGATTCCCCGCACCGCACCGGCGATCAGCGCCAGCGGGACGACCCCGGCGCACGCGATCAGGCCGAAGGTGACGACCCAGCGGTTCCGCACGGGCTCGCGCAACGGCCCCACGAAGGCCACGGCGATCACCAGGTGGGCGAAGGCGAGCCAATCCGTCCCGTATGCCAGGAACGGGTACCTGGCGTTCGTCGCGATCAGCGCATCCCGTACCCTGACGAGCCACCGGAGCACGCCGGTGACCTCTTCAGGCCGCGCCCCGGGGCCGGCGCCGAGCGCGCCGGTCAGCCACCGGAGCTCCGTCACCAGCGGAAAGGCCGTCAAGCCGCTGGCCACCAGCCCCGCGATGAAAAGGAGGAGCAACCGGCGCACGCGCCGTTCGAGCTGTTCCGTTCGGGTCATTCAGTCCCGTAAGTGTCTGATATGACTGCACAAAGGCCAAGGCCGGCGCTCCCGAAGGACGGGGTTGACTGCATGAACGCAGAGCAGCGGAGATAAGCAGAGATAGGCGGAGAACAGCAAACCACGTTGTGCGGTTCTCTGCCTATCTCTGCCTGTCTTCGTTGCTCTGCGTTCACGCGGTTCAGAGCGCCGGCTCCGCGCGCCGAGCTCATCCCCGGAGGCGACATGCGTTGGTTGCCCCTCACCGCTCAATCTCCACCTCCTCCACGTTGTCGAACCGCTCCAGGTCGATCAGGAGGACGTAGGGGTCGATGCCGGCGTCGGAGGGCTTCTTCGGCACCGTCACGGTGATCGTCTGCCGGCCGGAGCGGATGCGGTGATTCCGCAGGTAGAGCGTTTCGCCGAAGTCCTCGCGCCACCCCGCGGTGGGGGCGAAGACGCCGACCGGGATCCACTCGTCCATCGGCACCTCCGTCTCCTTCCCCGCCGGATCGACGGTCACCTTCCGCGCGCGCACCGTCAGCGTCACCTGCCAGGCCCCGCCCGCGGCCCGCCGCGCGGTGGCGCGCTCCGTCTTCAGCTGCCAGAAGGTGTTGGCGGCGAACAGGTCGTGCACCAGGTACCGGAGCGAGTCGGGGGTGACCGCCCGCAGCTCGCGGTACAGGTCCAGCGAGGTGGCCGGGGGCGTGCCCGAACGGTGCTTCTCGAAGAAGCGCCGCCACGCCAGGTCCTCGCGCTCCCGGCCGAGGTATTCGCTCAGCGCGTACAGCGCGAACGGACCCTTGCGGTAGGCCGCGTACGGGTCCCGCGCCCGAAGCAGCGGCTGCGACTGGCGGATCGGCACGATGGGGGCAGGCTGGCGGAAGAACCGCAGCAGCCGCCGCAGGTGAGCGCGCCCGTAGGTCTCTTCCACCACCCCCATCGCGGCGTACCACGCGAAGGATTCGGACAGCAGCGGCGCGCCCTCGGCAAAGGCGTAGGGGACGCTCCACTGGTGCCCCATCTCGTGCGCGATGATCGCGAAGGGGAAGTCCAGCCCCCGCGGGTCCTCCGCCGGGTTGAACAGGGCGAACCCCTGCCCGTAGTCGATCGTGCTCGCCTCGGCGTGCGCGCCCATCCGGCGGACGGGGTTCTCGACCAGCCGGAGGTAGCGGTACGGGTACGGCCCGAACTCGCGGCTGTTGCGCTGCAGCGAGGCCCGCGCGGCGTGGAGCAGGCGGCCCACGTTGGCGGTGTGCCCCGGGTGATGGAATACCTGGATCGCCACGCCGTTCCACCGCTCCTCGCGCACCGCGTACCTGGCGGAGAAGAAGCCGAACCCGCCGCCGACCGGCGCGTCGGTGGCGTAGTGGAAGTAGCGGCGCCCGCCCTCCGTCCAGCTCCGGCGCAGCACTCCCGGCGCGATGGCGACCTGGCCGCCCGCCGTGCCCACCACCGCGCTGACGGAGAGGCGCTCGGCGCCTCCACCGCTCCCCTCCTCGCCGGTCACGTCCTGCGCGTCGGCGAGCGTGGGGATCACGGGGCGTTTCGGGAGCCCGTGCGCCCGCCGGTCGCCGGGCGAAAAGAGCTCGCGGCGGAACTGGTAGCCGATGGCGGGGAGGAGATCCCCGTTGTTGAGCCAGGTGCCGTTCGCCGCCACGCCCGTGAGCGCGGCGCCGCCGTTGCGGAACCCGTGCGCTAGGGCCTTCACCGCGAAGCCGAGCCGCAGCGAGTCGCCGGGCCGCAGCGGCCGGCCAAGCGCGTAGATGCGGTGGCCGTGCTCGTCGTCCTGCACCACGGGCCGGGCCGGGCGGTCGAAGGTGATCGCGCCGGTCTCCACGCCGGGGACGGTGGCCACGTGGATGGAATCGATCGCCCCCGGCCCGCGGTTCACCAGCCGGTACACGCCCTCGACCTGCGCCGCCCCCCGATCGGGGTAGATCTCGACACGCAGGTTGGCCGCCTCCAGCCGCGGCTGCGCGACGTGCGCGTACCGCGCGTAGCGCCGTTCGTACTCCGCGCTCCGCTCCTTCCGGTCGAAGGCCGACGCGTAGCCGTTCAGGACGTTGGTGTTGTAGAAGATGAATCCACCCAGCGCGAGGATCAGCGCCACCGCGGCCGCGGCGGCAACGGCGGTGGAGCGGGTGAAGCGGCCCCGCGCCAGCCGGAGCCGCGTCCGCAATCCGCTCTCCTTCCCCCGCATCCACAGCACCTTCGCGAGCACGGCCAGCAGCAGCGCCCACGCCGCCCAGTACGCCTTGAACCACGCCCACGGCCCCAGCGACGCGCCGAACCCGCGCATGTCCGAGTACGTCCACCCCGGGCTGCCGCCGTAGACCAGCAGGTTGTGCCGGATCCCCAGCCTGGGCGCGAAGGCGATCAGCGCGAACGCGAGGAGCGCCGCCAGGTGGCCGGCGTGCTTCTGGTTGACCAGCCCGTGCACCACCAGGGCGAGCAGGGCGAAGAGAAGGTACTCGGGGAGCTGAAGCCCGAAGAGCACGCCCAGGAAGAGGCCCGGCTGGTGGTCGCCGTACCCCATCTGCAGCTGGATGAGAAGCCCGGCCGCCGCCAGCAGCGCCATCCACGTGGCCAGGATCAGGGCGAGCCCCAGGAACCTGCCCGCGAAGCCGACCCATTCCGGCACCGGCGCCGCGTCGCCGATCTCGCCCAGGCCGTGTTCCCGCTCCCGCCACACCAGCTCACCGGCCCACAGAACGATGAGCAGGGGGATGATCACCCACGGCGTCATCGGATTCGACAGCGGGGTGGTGAGGAAGGTGAGGAGGTACGCGGTGGTGGGGAGCAGCGGCGTCCCCATGTTGTACAGGTTCTGGGGCACCAGCCGCACCGCGAGCGCCGCGATCACCACCAGGACCACGAGCCCGGCGCGGCTCCGGGCGATCACGCGGAACGACGCCCACGCGATGGCGAGCGTCTGCCGCGCGTACAACCCGGGGCCGAACGTCCGCGGGACGTCCGGGACGGAGACCGGCTGCGTCGCGGCGTCGATCGAGGTGGGCGTGGGGGCGTGCGCGTCGCGCCTGCGCATGACGCCCAGCCACGAGCGCGGCGTGTGATGCGCGAAGCGGAAGCGGGCCCAGGTGAATGCGAGCGTCCCCGCGGCGATCCCCAGCCACAGGAGGCGGCTCCGCAGCAGCACGCCGTCCACGGGGAGGAGCCGCGTGCTCTTCTCGATCGGCGTCCACCCCAGCACCAGGTCCGAGGTGATGTAGATGTGGCCGAAGACGTCGAGCAGCGACGCGATGTCCTGCCGCTGCAGGAAGTACAGCACGGAGATGATCCCGCCGTAGGCCACCAGCAGCAGGAGCACGCTCCCCAGATAGCTGCCGATGGCCCGCCGCCCCAGCGCCGCGCACGCGAACTGGATCGCGGTGCCGATGAAGGCGTTCGGCAGCGCCAGGACGCCGTAGGCCGTGAGGTAGGCGGCCGGCCGGAACGGGCCCACCACCTCGGCGCTCACGCCGGGGGCGTACACGGCGAGCATCACCCCCACCGGCACCGCCAGCAGGAGCAGCGCGTTGAGGGTGTACGCGGCCAGGAAGCGCCCGCCCAAGTGCTCGGCCTTGCTGACGGGCGCGGTCCAGGTGAGCGGATGCATCCCCGTCTCCACGTCGCGCGCGGCGATCTCGCCGGCCACGCCCGCGGCCGTCACCAGCCAGAACAGGGTGCAGAAGATCGTGACCGAGGCGATGACGAAGGGCGAGTTGAGGAAGAAGTCGGCGTAGAGCGCGTCGGCGAGGTAGTTTCCCCGCACGAACAGGAACGAGGCCGCCACCAGCGCGGTGAAGTAGAGCCAGGTCAGGAGCCGGCGAGACTGGTAGGCGAGCTCGAAGCGGAAGATCTCCAGCAGCTTCACGCCGCCACCTCCGGCCGCTCGCGGCGCCGGCCGATGTGCCCCGCCATGGCGGTGAAGTAGACGTCCTCCAGGTCCGGCTCCACCGGCTCGAAGCCGGCGCCGGGGATCGCGTCGGCGTACACGTGCACCACGGTGCGGCCCCCGAGCAGCTTGGTGGAAACCACGGCGTGCTCCCGCTCCACCTGTGGCAGCGCGCCGCGCTCGATCACCCGGCGCCAGATCCGCCCCTTCATCTCCTCCATGGCGCCCAGCGGCTCGGCCTCCAGCAGGATCTGGCCCCGGTCGATGATGGCCATCCGGGTGCACAGCTCCGCGACGTCCTCCACGATGTGCGTGGAAAGGATGACCACGCTGTTCTCGCCCAGCTCGCTGAGCAGGTTCAGGAAGCGCACGCGCTCCGCCGGGTCCAGCCCGGCCGTCGGCTCGTCCACGATCATCAGCTTCGGATTGCCCAGGAGCGCCACGGCCACGCCGAAGCGCTGCTTCATCCCCCCCGAGTAGCCGCCCAGCTTCTGCTTGCGCACCTCCCACAGGTTGGTCTGCCGGAGGAGCGCCTCCACCACCTCGGTGCGCGCCCGGCGGTCGCCGATCCCCTTGAGCAGCGCGAAGTGCCCGAGCAGCGCCTCGGCGCTCACCCTGGGGTAGACGCCGAACTCCTGCGGGAGGTAGCCCAGCGTCCGCCGCACCGCGTCCTTCTGCTTTACGACGTCGAGATCGCCCAGGCGGATGGTGCCGGCGTCGGGCTCCTGCAGCGTGGCCAGGATGCGCATCAGCGTGGACTTGCCCGCGCCGTTGGGGCCGAGCAGTCCGTACATCCCCGCCGGAATGGTGAGCGTCACGTCTTTCAGCGCCTGCACGCCGTTGGGATAGGTCTTGGAGACGTCGCGAATGTGCAATTCCATGGGTGCCTGTCGTCCGGCGTATGCGAGGTGGGAGAACGGTGCGGCGGCACCTTGTTGGTCATCCAGATACCGGCGGAGCGACGATCGGTCGTGACGATCGCCGCCCGATCCATGAAGTACTTTACGATGCAAAGACATCCCCCGCAAGGCAGGCATGCCCGCGTGCGGACCCTCATCTCTCGACGCGCACCCCGGGGCGTGATCAGCCCACTCCCGATCGATCAGCAGGCAGCCAACACCAAATCTTCCTGATCAGATGATGGGAAGGATCGATCGCCATCCTGGCCGGAGCGCGGAGGCAAGTATAGATCCTTCAGTCGCTTAGGCTCCTTCAGGATGACATCGCAGAGGTCGCTCGGAAGCAAGGGAACATCTGGATTTGGCATCTGAACGGCAAACACAGAGAACCAGAGCACCAACGCACCAGAGGCAGCGGCGAGCCCTGCGGTTCTCTGGTTCTCTGGTCCTCTGGTGCTCTGGGTGAGATCAACGAACCTCTCCCCGTGGAGACGAAGCCGGGGCTCGCGTATAGGCCAGAAGGCAGTCATCCCGCCGCGGGATCACCCCGCGGCGCGCTGCTGCTGGGGGCGGCCGAGCTGCGCGACCAGCCACTGGGCGGCGTAGTCGATGGCTTCCTGCGGGAGGTAGTGGCCGGCGGGCCACCAGCGGATCTCCTTGGGCTCGTGCGCGGCCTCGAACAGGCGGCGGGCCTGCGCGGGGGTCACCGTGCGGTCGTTCTTCCCGTGCACCATCAGCAGCGGGCGGCCGTCCAGCTTGCGCACCGCGCGCAGCGGGTCGGCGATGGTGCGAGCGACCGCGGCCAGCGGCGTGCCGTCGGGCAGGTCGCCGCCGGCGGCAAGGACCACGGCGCGCACGCCGGGCTCGTCGGCCGCCAGCATCACGGCCAGGAAGGAGCCCAGCGAGTACCCCGCCACGCCCATGCACCCACGATCCACTTCCGCCCGGGCGCCCAGGTAGTGGAAGGCCAGCCTCGCCTCGCTCACCGCCTGCCGCCACAGGCTGAACATGGCCAGCGGGTTGCGCGCGCTCTGCGCCTGCAGCGGATCATGCCGCGAGCCGTGCAGCGGCAGGTCGATGCTCAGGCTGGCCAGCCCGTGGCGCAGCAGGCTCTCCCCCACCCCGTCGGCCATGTGCTCGCGGCGCGACGAGTAGCCGTGCAGCAGCACCACCCCGCCGCCCGGCGCCTGCTCGGGAAGGAGCAGGATCCCCGGCACCGCCTCGCCCGTGGAGCGGAACTCCACGTCCAGCCGCCGCCCGCCGCGCACGGCCCGCTCGCTCTTCACCGTCTGATGGATACTGGTCGCCATGCCCGTCGGGCAGGGCAAGATCGCTGCCGGGAGCGGGACAGCGCACCCTGTCCGGCGGTGCGCGCCGTCACGGACGGCCGCTCCCCAAATGCCCCATCGAGTCCATCTTCTCGCTCCGATTCTACGGAGACGGTGCCGGGCAGTGACGGCCCGCACCCGGCCCGTCGCGGCCATTGAAGCCGAGCGGCGCACATTATGCGGCGGGATAGGAGTCGGTGCGTGGGCGCGACCGGCTCCCTCTCCGGAGAGCCACGCCCGCCGCCGCCGGGCCACATCCCACCCCGGCTCGATCACGCCCGACCGGAGCAGAGCCATGAAAAACCGCAAGCTGAACGTAGACGAGCTCCAGGTGGAGACGTTCGCCACCGCCGCTCCCGCGGGATGGAACGACGGATTGGATCTCGATGACGGCGCCACGCTGATCTGCTCCGAAAAGCGGAGCTGCGGCCACGTCTGTCCGTGACGCGCGCGGGCTCGGCGCGAGATTGCCGAAAGTGACCGGGCGAGGGGCCGGCGTTGCGCCGGTCCCTCGTCGTTCATCACGTGCTTCCCGGTTTCCGATTCCTTCCTTACACGCCCCCGCGAGATCCCGGCCGCGTCCCAACCCATCCGCCCATCCAGAATCCGTGGCCGAAACGGCGCGGCGGGCTTCCCTAAATCCGCTCCCGGCGTGATCTTCGGTCACCCACGACACAATCGCCCGGCAGGACCCGCCGCCCCGCGCCGCCGTTCGCTCCCGGAAACGCACCGCTCGCGACACGGAAGCCGCCGCTGGGGGCGCGCCCTGAATCAACCTGCGCACCGCCTGCGTATCTTGACCCGGCGCCCAACCAGGCGCCCCGCCGGACCGTTCCGGCGGCTCCCCTACCGCATCTGACGCGCATGAACGAAGCACTGACCCTGGAGGGCGTGAGCAAGCGCTACTCCGCCCACATCGCGGTGGACGACCTGAGCCTGGTGGTGCCGCGCGGCACCATCTACGGCATCCTGGGCCCCAACGGCGCGGGGAAGTCCACCACCCTGCGCATGGTGATGAACATCATCGCCCGCGACGCCGGGCGCATCTCGCTGCTGGGCGCCGACCCCGTGGCCGACCGCACCGTGCTGCGCCGCGTGGGCTTCCTTCCCGAGGAGCGCGGCCTGTACCGCAAGATGAAGGTGATCGACGTGATCGTCTTCTTCGGCGAGCTGAAGGGGATGGACCGCCGCGCCGCCCGCGCCTCGGCCGCCGGGTGGCTGGAGCGGATGGGGCTGGGCGACTGGAAGCTGGCCAAGGTGGAGACGCTGTCGAAGGGGATGCAGCAGAAGGTGCAGTTCATCGCCACCGTGATCCACGAGCCCGAGCTGCTGATCCTGGACGAGCCGCAGAGCGGGCTGGACCCGGTGAACCAGGAGGTGCTGCGCGACACCATCCTGAACGCGCGCGAGCAGGGGAAGACGGTGATCTTCAGCACGCACAACATGGAGCAGGCCGAGCAGCTGTGCGAGCACGTGTGCATCATCGCGCAGGGCCGCAAGGTGCTGGACGGGCGGCTGCGCGACGTGCAGCGCGAGAACATCGGCAACCGCTGGTACGTGGAGTTCGACGGCGGGAGCGACCAGGTGTCGCGCTTCATGCGCGGCGAAACGCGCTACGGCCCGGTGACGCCGCACGGCGAGGGATGGCGCGTGGAGATGGACGCCGCCGCCGACCCGCGCCCGCTGATGGCCGCCGTGGCCGCGCTCGACGTGCCCGTGGTGCGCTTCGAGCGCGAGCGGAAGACGCTGCACGAGATCTTCATCGACCGCGTGAGCGGCGCCGTGACCCCGCAACGCCGCCCGGAGGTGGCCCATGTCTGAGGTGATGATCGTTTTCCGGCGCGAGTTCCTGGAGCGCGTGCGCTCCAGGGCGTTCGCGCTGGGCACCGTGCTCTTCCCGCTGTTCATGGCGGCCATGTGGATCATCCCCGCCAAGGTGGGCCAGGGCGGCGGCAGCCGCACCATCGTGATCGTGGACCAGGCGCCGGCCGGCGTGGGCGCGCTGGTGGAGCAGGGGCTCACCAACCCGCAGGGCCCCGCCGCCAGCGGCAAGGACCGGGTGACCTACACCGTGCAGCGGGTGGCGCAGCCGCTGGAGCAGGTGCGCGCCACGCTGATCCGCCGCGTGCAGGCGAAGGAGATCGACGGCTGGCTGTACCTGCCGCCCGACATCGTGCGCAGCAGCCAGGCGCAGTACCGGGCGCGCAACGTGGCCAACTTCGCCGTGATCGGCGACCTGCAGCGCGCCACCACGCAGGCCGTGCAGGCCGCCCGCCTCCAGGCCGCCGGGCTCGACGCGGGGCAGGTGGCCGGGCTGGTGAAGCGCGTGGACGTGGCCACCGCGCGGGTCACCGACAAGGGCGAGGAGGGCGGGAGCGCGGCGAGCGCGTTCATGCTCAGCTACATCATCGGCTTCCTCACCTACATGATGATCCTGCTGTACGGGATGAACGTGCTGCGCAGCGTGCTGGAGGAGAAGACCAACAAGATCGCCGAGGTGATCGTCAGCTCGATGAAGGCCAGCCACCTGATGCTGGGGAAGATCCTGGGCGTGGGGAGCGTGGCGCTGCTGCAGGTGGCGATCTGGGCCACCGTCACCGGGCTGATCAGCTCGCGCGGCGACTTCCTGGCCAGGCGCTTCAACCTGCCGCCGGGCGCGTTCGACATGGTGAACGTGCCGGTGGGCACCCTGCTGGCGGTGCTCGGCTTCTTCGTGCTGGGCTTCCTGCTGTACTCGGCGATGTACGCGGCGCTGGGCGCGGCGGTGAACAGCGAGCAGGAGGCGCAGCAGTTCCAGGTGCTGGTGATGGCGCCGCTGATCATCCCCATCGCGCTGGTCTTCCGCATCGTCTCGGACCCGCTGGGCCCCGTGGCCACGGTGCTGGGGATGATCCCCTTCACCGCGCCGGTCACCATGGCCATGCGCCTGGCCGCCGCCCCCGTGCCGCCGGTGCAGATCGTCGGCTCGCTGGCGCTGATGCTGGTGACGGTGCTGGCCGTGGCCTGGCTGGCCGGCAAGATCTACCGCGTGGGGATCCTGAGCACCGGCAAGAAGCCCTCGCTGGCCGAGCTGGGCCGCTGGCTGCGCGCCGCCTGACGGCCTCCGCCAACGTCGGTGACGGATGACGGTTGATGGATGGACGAAGGGCGCCTCCCGCGTGGGGGGCGCCCTTCGTCGGTCTTCCATCCGGAATGGAGGTTCGCACACCGGCCTCGCTCACCGGCGGCTGAAGCCGCAGCAACGACTACGAGAAGCCTCGCAAACGGCGCGAGGCTCCAATGGCCTGGATCTCGTGCGGACCACTTTCGCCTTCCGTAGCCGCGCAGCGCGGTGCCCGGCCCAGGGGCACCGCAACGGCGATGAACGCAGAGAGAAGAATCGCGTCTATGCCGGGGCGGCGGATGCCGGGACATCCGAGGCGGGACTCCGCACCTCCGTGGCGAGTCCCTGGCTCTCCCCCGGGAGCGGGATGATCTCGATGTCCGGGCCCAGCAGCACCTTCGGCGCGGCGGCGGGGCGCCCCGCGATGCGGCGGATGGCGTCCTCGTCCAGGCCGGGATCATCATCGCCGGCCGGGGCGACCACGGCGTGCACCCCGTCGTCGGCGAAGAGGGCGCGCAGCGGCGCGGAGATGCCCTCGGGCGCGGTCTGGCCGCGCAGCTGCGCGATGGCGGCGGGGTGCAGCACCAGGTACTCGGCCAGCAGCGGCCAGCGCAGCTCCACGATGGTCCACCGGGCCAGCGTTTCGGGGCGCACGCCGCCGGTCTCGATGTACTGCGCGGCCTGGTGCAGCCCGTAGGCGTTCACCAGCCGCTTCATGGAGCGCGGGTTGGGCTCCAGCAGCTCGTCGAAGTGCCGCAGGCGGTGCTCGGTCTCGCGCTGGGCCTGGGCGCTGGTGATGCGCCTGGCGGCCACGGCGCGCAGCCCCTCCTGCAGCAGCGCGTCATCGTCGTGCGCGGCGATGGCCAGCGAGAGCGCCTCGTGCGTGTGCGCGTCGCCGATGATCGCCTCGGCCATTCCTTCCGCCGCCTTCCGCTCCACCTCGAGCAGCCGCGGATCCGCCGAGCCCGAGGCGCGCAGCAGGCCGGTCCAGTACGCGCGCTTCCGCTCGGGCGACAGGAGCGGGAGCGGAACGGAGAGCTGGAAGAGCTTGTCCAGGAAGAGGTAACCCAGTGGCCGTCCCGGCTCGCCGATCTCGTCGCCGAACTCCTGATAGCCCTTCCCGAAGCTGGCGGCGATCCACTTGCGGTCGGCGGCCACCACGTAGGCCATGGGAACGGTGCGGAAGAGCGTCTGCATCCCCTCCAGCAGCTCCACCACGTACCTGGCGTCGCAGCGGTCCAGGTCGTCCACGAACACGGCCACGGGGCGGCCGACGGCCCGGACGAGCTTGCTGAACATGCGCACGATGGGCTGCAGCGGGTCGCTGCTGCGCATCTCGGTATACGCCTGCGCCGCCCGGCTCGAGCCGAACAGGAGAGAGCGGCTGAACGCCACCACGGCCGCCCCCGCCGCGAACACGGCGGTGATGATCTTCAGCGCCAGCTCCACCCCCTTCCCCAGCGCGTCGCCCGCCGGCGCGGTGGAGATGCCGTTGAACAGGCCGGTGGTGAGGACCACGGCGGCCGCGATCAGCACCGTGGCGGCGAACGCGGGGAGCCAGTCGGCCCGTGCGCGCCACGCGAGCCAGCGCACCCGCAGCACCAGCGCGCGCCAGAAGCCGATCTGCCGGATGGAGCCCAGGTACACCGCCTGGATCAGCGTCCACCAGGGCGGCCGGACGCGCTGGTTGCGCCAGGCGTTGAACTCCACCACCACCCAGCGGTCGTCGCGCGGAAGCGTATCGGCCTGAAGCTGGTCGCGGAGCAGGTTGAGCACGGTGCTCTTCCCCGCCCCCCAAGGCCCGTGGATCCCTACCATCAGCGCGCGGTCGGCATCCTCGCCGCCAGCCTGCTGCAGGCGCTTCCACGTCGCCCGGTTCTCCTCCAGCCGCTGCGCCACGATCTCGGCGAATGGCCGGCGCCCCAGCTCGTCAACCGTGGCCGGGTGGTCGGCGTGGAGGGGGACGCGCTCGTTCTCCTCGGCATCGGCCGGCGGCGGCGTGCCGGGGCCGCCATCCACCGCTGCCTGGGAGATGAGAACCGGCGGTGAGATGGCACCGGAAGGCGTGGGCGAATGGCTCGTGCCTTTCTGCGACGGCGCCCCTCCCTCCTCCTGCACGGCGACAGGGGCACGGAGCCGGGCCTCGACGACCGCCACACCCTCGGCGGTGAGCGCGAACAGCCGGTTGTCCGCGCGCACGAGCTTCCGCTCTTTCATCAACGGAGGCGTGGCGCGGACGTTCGTCTCCATCGCACGGGTGATGTTGGCCACCGCGATGCCGGATCGCGCCAGTTCCGCGCTGACCTCCCGCGGATCGACGGAGTGGCCTTCGCGCCCGTGCGCCAGAACATACGCCGCGAGGAGCACACGCTCGGCCATCGTTTCGGGACGCCACCGCTTCAGCAACTCCGAAAGCCCTCCGTCCGCGCGCTGAAGCGGAACGCTCGCGAACAGCGCGCTCCACTCGCGCGCGAACGCGTCCGTGACGAGCGGCATGTCGGGGAACTCCCGCATGATCGCCGGAAGCAGGCCGCTCCCCGCGAGTTGGTTTCCCACAGCGGGATGTTGCAGTGCCAGGGATACGGCCAGGAACCTGCCGTGCAGAAGGGTGGGCGGATTGCCCCACACACCGCGCGCCGCTTCGATGATCTCGTCAACTGAACGGGGCGTCTCGTCCTTCGCGCTCTTCAGCCGCACCTTGGCGGCCAGGCCCTCTCCGTATTCCGGGTGGAACTCGAAGAGGGAATTCAGCACGTCCGCGGCGGTCACCTTCCGGCCGCGGAGGTGATCCTTCACGCGCTGGACGCTGTCGGAGAGAGTCCACGACTGGTCGGTCATGCGGGACCTGCCGGCGGGAGGGATGAACCGCTGGGGAGAGGTGCCTTCGCCCATGACAGCGGACGGAGGCTGGGTACCCATCCGCAATATCGGCTGATGGTTGCGGCAGAAACAAGAGAATCGTCCGGCGGCTCCGAGAGAGAACCGCACCAGCAATGAACGCAGAGCATCGGAGGAACGAAGAGTCAGGGGGGAGAACCGCTGATTGTGGCTCTCCCCCTGACTCCCCTTCTCCCCGATGCTCTGCGTTCACAAACAGGAGAATCGCGCCCCGGCCGTCAGCCGTCGCCTCCGGAGCCCCTCGGCACCCCATCATCCAGGCGCAACGCAGATACGGGCACGGCGCGGCCGCACAGGCGCTCCAGGTCGGCGTCGCTGCGGACTTCCCAGTTGGGGGGGATCGGCATCAGGCGGCGGCGCTCGGAGCCGCTCTCGAACACCAGCCATCCCTCGTCGGGGATGATCTTCCTGGCGGCCTGCGCGCGGCGGTCGCTGGCCACGCGGCGATCGGGGCCGCGGTACAGGATCACGGGATCGGGGCTGCGGCGGTCGTAGCCGCAGCGGCGCTCGTCTTCGCCCCTGTGGCCGGGAATCACGTTCCAGACACGCCACTCGACCCCGGCGGAGCTACGGAAGGTGCGGAGCGGCATGGCGGGCTCGTCAGGTTGCGGCCCGCGCGGGCGCCGCGGCCCGGCACAGCGCCTCCAGCTCCTCGTCGGGCGCCGTCTGCCAGTCTGCCGGCGGGGGCGCCAGCCGCCGCTTCTCGCTCTCGCACTGGAAGCACACCCACCCGCGCTCCAGCCCCGCGCTCGCGCCCCTGCGGCGCCGGTCCCGGGCCATCCGCCGTTCCGGGGCAAAGCCGGGCGTGGGGCTCACGCGCCGGTCCTGCCCGGAGCGCGCGGGCGCGTAGCTGCGCGCGGGCGGCACGTCCCACACCAGCCACTCGTTCCCCCCCGAATCCCGGAACTCTCGAAGCGCCATCGCCGTGTCACCCCTGTGAAAAGCTGGAAATACGGTCGCAAATGCCGTACCAGCAATGGGTTACGATTCAAGGGCATCATACATCTTCCCAACCCGCCGCGCAACAGACGCGGGGCGCAAGAAACGCGGGACACCCCTCCAGGGAGCCCCGCGCCCAACAAGCCGGCCGCAGGTGCGGCGGTCTAGCTCTCGCCAGTGCTGCCCTGGGCGGGAGCGCCTACGGCACTCACCACCTTCTCCCGCTGGTCCAGCTGCTCCAATGCGGCCAGCCCCGCCGCGTGCGCCTTCTGCCGGACCAGCTCGCGCTGGTTCACCAGCAGGTAGAGCACCACCAGCGTCGCCGCCAGAAATGCCCCGATCACCAGGAGACCGGGCGCGGAATCGCCGTCACCCCCCCACACCGCGGCGAGCTCGGCCCACCAGAGGCGAAACGCGACGTAGTAGATGGCCAGCGCCCACGCCCCGCCACTCCCCCAGATCAGCGCTCGCGCCCAGCGAGCGGCCTTCGCGTGCTCCGCCTCGTAGATCACCTCACGCGCAGACTTCAACGCTACAGCGGGCGAAGCAGGGAGGCTGGCCTGTGCCGGACGCGACGGCCAGCGCGCGTCTGCCGGAGTTTCCAGCGTGCGCGGGCTCTCGCCCGGCAGGGTATGGAACGGCATGGCGATTCTCAGCGGTCGGCGGTGAAGTAGCGGAGCACCACCAGGAGGAAGAGCAGCATCGCGATCAGCACCGCGACCGAGCCGCTGTGAACGGGAGCCATCATTGCGGCGGCCACCGCGGCGGCCATGGCGGCAACGAGCAGAAGCCCCAGCCCCCTGTACACGGCGGCCGGCGTGCGCCGTGACGATTCGTCCGCCCGCGCCGGGTTCTGCGGGAACCGCGGGTCGAGGCGCGACCGCTCGTCGATCTGCCGCAACAATTCCCTCACCGCGGCAATGTCAAGCTGCGTCTGCTCCATGATGAAGAACCCGGAGAATGGGGCCGATCAGGCGGGCGAAATCAGTGGCATGCCGGAACATGGCGGGCACACACCGTCCAAGCTCGGTACTTTTCGGCCGCTGTCAAGGATGTTGGATGGACGATCCCTGTGCGGCGGCCTACCAGTCGCGCACCGCGTTCGACGCGGAGCGATTGCGGCTGAGCACCTGGCGTTGCGCCTCCTTTTCGGCGTTGCTGGCGCCGGTCAAAATGCGCTCGGCCTGCTGCTGCGACAGCTCCGGCGCGGGCGCGGGGTTGGGCGACGGCGACGGGCTTGGTGCGGGGTTCTGCGCGTTGCCGCCACCGCCCCCGCCCTGGTTCTGCTGGTCTCCGCCGCCCCCGCCGCCGGAAGGCGGGTCGTGGCGCAGCAGGCGCAGGGCTAGCTCCAGGTTCCACTTGGCGTCGGCGTCATTGGGGCGCGCGAGGAGCGCGTCCTTGTAGCGGCCGATGGCGCGGCGCAGCATCTCGGTGCGGCGCGTCTCGTCCGTCACCTTCCGCCGGAAGACGGGCTCCAGGTCGGCGTTCCCCGCGTTGTACAGGGCGCGCTGGCGCAGCTCGGGCGCCTTTTGCGCCTCGATCGCCGCTTCCAGGTGCGGCCGCGCCTCGTCCCACCGCTGCAGGCGGAGGAGCGCGGTGCCCAGGTTGTAGCGCAGCGCCACGCTGCTGTCGCCCTGCGCGTGGCGGCGCGCGTAGACCTCGGCCGCGCGGCGGAACTGGCCGCCGCGATACAGCCGGTTCCCCTCGGTGATCCCGCCGCCCAGCACCGGCAGCACGGCCATCAGCAGCAGCGCCCGCCTCACGCCGCCACCTCCTTCTCGCGCTTCCCCGGCCGGCGCCCTCGCGGGCTGCGGACGGGACGTTTCGAGCGGACCAGGTGCTCGGGGAGCAACCCATCCACCGCCAGCAAAAAGAGCGCGACCGCGGCGAACCAGGCGTAGCGGTTCCCCGGCGCGCTACCGCTCGCGCGGCTCGCCCGGGCGGGGACGGAGCGCGCCGCCGCCACCACCTGCGCCACCGCCGCCGGCTGCGCGGCGTTGACGTAGACGCCGTTCGTCCGCCGCGCCACCTCGCGCAGCAGCGGCTCGCCCAGCTTCGACACCGCGATCACGCCGGTGGGCTCGCGCTTCCACCCCAGCTGCCGCCCGCTCGCGGCGTCGATGTCGGGGATCTGCCCGCCGCCCGGCGTGCCGATGCCAACCGCGCTCACGGGCACGCCCACCCGCCGGGCCACGTTGGCCGCGCGGAGCACGTCCTGCTCCTCCTCCAGCGCGTCGCCGTCGCTGATCACCACCAGCGAGCCCTGCGGCGGCTCCTCGCGCGAGGGCATCAGCAGCCCCAGCGACTGCTCGATGGCGCTGGCCAGCGAGGTGCCGCCCTGCGTGACCATGTCGGGCGACAGGTTGTCGAGGTACAGGTTCAGCGCGCTGAAGTCGGTGGTGAGCGGCGACACGGCGTAGCCGCGGCCGGCGAAGATGGCCAGCCCGACGCGCGAGCCCTCCAATTTTTCCAGCAGCGCGCGGGCGGTGCGCTTCTCCCACTCCAGCCGGTCGGGGCGCACGTCGCGCACGCGCATGGAGTTGGATGCGTCGAGCACCAGCACCACGCTGGTGTTCCCCGCCTCGCCGCGCACCGGCTCCACGCCCCACAGCGGGCCGGAAATCGCGATCCCCAGCATCAGCGCGGCCACGGTGACCAGGAAGATGCGGCGGTTGGGCGCGGCGGTCAGGTCCGCCGGAGTCAGCCGCCGGACGATCCCGGCCTCGCCCAGTGCCTCGGCCGCCTGCCGCCGCCGCCGCGCGTACAGCAGCATCGCCAGCCCCACGATGCACGGCAGCAGCGGGATCAGGTGCAGCAGCTCCGGGTGCGCCAGGTTGTTCATCCGCCGCCCCCGGGCTTCGGCGGAAGTTCCCCGACGCTCTCCGCATCCCTCGCCCTCACCGACGTCATCCTGAGCGCGACCACACCGAACCCGCGTCCACCCGGAAGGCCGCAGCGCGAAGGATCTATAGCCACCGACACGCTACCGCCCGTGTGTCGCACCGACGTAAATGCCGCGCGGACAACGCGTTGCGCGTGACCACAGAGGATGAAAGTGGTCGCACGAGGTCCAGGCGGGTGGAGCCTCGCGCAGTTTGCGAGGCTTCTCGTGGTTGTTGCTGCGGCTTCAGCCGCCGGTGCCGGGCAGGCCCAGCGCGAAGGATCCAGAATCGACGCCGCGCTACCGCCGGTGTAGCGCGCGGAGAGGCGGCAGATCCTTCGGCCTGCCGTCATCGTCGTGGACGCGGCGGCGGTGTGGCCGGCCTCAGGATGACAGGTTGAGGTGGTCGCCTGGGTGAAAGCCCTCCCGGTCGCCAACATCCTCACGGCACCCTCCCCCAGCGCGTGGCGCGGAAGCACCACTCGGCCACCAGCAGCACGGCGGCGGCGAGCAGGAACGGCAGGTAGCGCTCGGTGAAGCGCACGTAGCGGCGCACCTGCACCCTGGTCTTCACCAGCCGGTCGATCTCGGCGTACACGCGCTGCAGGGCGCGCTGGTCGGTGGCGCGGTAGTAGCGGCCGCCGGTGGTGCGGGCGATCTCGTTCAGCAGCGGCTCGTCGATGCTCACGGGCATCCAGGCGTAGCGCAGCATGCCGTTGGGGGTGATGGCGACCGGGATCCTCGCCCGCCCGCGCGACCCCACGCCGATGGTGAACACGCGGATGCCGAACGCCGCCGCCGCCTTCGCCGCCGCCTTGGGGTCCACCGCGCCGCGGTTGTTCTCGCCGTCGCTCATCAGGATGATCACCCGCGACTCGCCGCCCGACTGCTTCAGCCGGTTGGCGGCCGTGGCCAGCCCCAGGCCGATCGCCGTCCCATCCTCCAGCATCCCCACCTCCACGTTCCCCAGCGCCTGGCCCAGGATCCCGTGGTCGCCCGTGGCGGGCACCTGCGTGAGCGCCTCGGCCGCGAACGCGACCAGGCCGATGCGGTCGTGCGGCCGCGCGTTGATGAAGCGCGCAACCGTGTTCTTGGCCGCGCCCAGCCGGTTGGGCGCGAAGTCCTGCGCCAGCATCGACGACGAAACGTCCAGGGCGATCATGATGTCGATCCCCTGCGAGGTCTCTTCCACCACGCGGGCGCCGGTGCGCGGCCCGGCGATGGCCACGATCAGCGACACCAGCGTGGCCGTGCGCAGGATCTCGGGAAGGATGCCCAGGAACGCCGCGCCGCGGGTGCCCAGCCGCGCCACCGTCCCCGCGCGCGAGAACACGATCCCCGCGTCACGCGCGCGCCGTACGCGCCACCACCACACCGGCACGGCCACGAGAAGGAGCAGCGCCCACGGATGCGCGAACTGTACGTTCATGGCGCCGCCCCCGCCGCCGCGGGCTCCGTCGCGGTGTCATCCACCGCCGGCTCCGTCCGCACCACGTACCCCTCGATCCATGTCCGCGCGAGCTCCAGGTCGCGCCGCGCATCGTCGGGGGCGCGGCCGTGGCGGGCGAACTTGGCCAGGTCGCTCACGCGCAGCAGGTGCTCCAGCGTTTCGGCATCATCATCCGGCACCCTGCCCCGAATCCCCTCGATCACCTCGCTGCTGGTCAGGTCCTCGCTCAGCCGCGGCTCCACGCTGGCCACGAAGCCGCGCAGCGCCTCGGCCACCAGCGTGTAGAACGCCTTCCAGTTCCCGGCTTCGATGAACCCGCTCGTCCGCGCCCGGTCCAGCAGCGCCAGCGCGCGCGCACGCGCCGTGGCCGGGCTCACCCGCGCGCGACGGCGGCGAATCACGCGGACAACCAGCCACGCCAACAGCGCCAGCAGGAGGATGCCGAGCAGCGCCAGCACCCCCAGCATCGCCACCCGCGCCTTGTCCACAGACGGCCCCCACACGTCGTGCGGCGGGCGGACGCGCCACTGGGCCGAATCCGCCGGGAGCACGGCGCGGACGGTAGGAAAGGCCAGCGTCACCGGCACCTTCGTCACGCGTCCATCGCGCCCGGTCAGCCGCAGGACGGCGGGGAGCGAGTCCGGCAACCCGGGCTGCCACGCCACCATGTTCGCGGCCACGGTCCAGCGGGTGCGCGCGCTGTCCCTCGGCGTGACGCGCGGATCGCCCAGAACGCGCCAGCGATCGGCGGTGTCGCGCTCGAACTCCAGCGCGACCGCGGTCCCCGCCGGCACCGAGACGGCCATCCCTGACGCGAACCGATCGCCCACCGTCACCGTGTCGGGCTGCGCGCGCGCCTGGTAGGCGAACCCCGGCGGCGGCGCGGGCGCGGCGACCCGCGCCGAGTCGCGCGCCGTGTCTCGTGCGGGCGTTCGCGCGGGCGGTCGCGGACGCGTCGCACGGGGCCGTGTCGAACGTGGCCGCGTGGGCGCGGTGGTGCGCGCGCCCGTGCCGGGCTGCGTGGCGCGCGGGCGCACCACGCCGGTACGCGGCGCCGGCGTGCTGTCCTGCGCGCGTGCCGGCGCGGCGGCGAGGAGTGCGAGGGCGAAGACGAGAGCCGCGGCGCGCATCATCGGCGAAGGCGGCGCTCGCGGCGGCGGAAGAAGGAGAGGATGGCGGTGGACGTGGGCTCGTCGGTGCGCAGCTCGATGGCGTCCAGCCCCAGGCGGCGGAACACGCGCCGGACGGCGCCGCGCTCCTGCTCCACCGCCTCGGCGAAGGCGCGGCGATGGCCCTCGTTGCCGGTGTTGAAGACGACCAGCGCGCCCGTCTCGGGGTCCACCAGCTGGATCAGCCCCGCCTCGGGCACGTCCAGCTCGGCGGCGTCGGTGAGCGCCACGGGCACCACGTCGTGCCGGAAGGCCAGCATGGTCAGCGCGCGCTCCAGCTCGGGCGTGAGCGGCGTCTGGAAGTCGGAGACGACGAAGACGATGCTGCGCGAGCGGAGGAGGCGGATCGCGTATTCCAGCGCCCCGGTCAGGTCCGTCCCCGTCCCCGCGGGCTCGAAGCTGAGCAGGTCGCGCACGATGCGCAGCGCGTGGCGCCGCCCCTTGCGCGGGGGAACGAACAGCTCGATCGAGTCGGTGAAGATGAGCAGCGCCACGCGGTCGTTGTTGCGCACCGCGCTCATCGCCAGGCTCGCGGCCACCTCGGCCACCATCTCGCTCTTGAACCGCCCGCGCGTGCCGAACCGCTCCGACCCCGACAGGTCCACCATCAGCAGCACCGACAGCTCGCGCTCCTCCACGTACTTCTTCACGAACACGCCGCCGGTGCGGGCGCTCACGTTCCAGTCGATGGTCCGCACGTCGTCACCCGGCAGGTACTCGCGCACCTCCACGAACTCGACCCCCTGCCCCTTGAACACGCTGTGGTACTCGCCGCTGAAGCGCGAGGAGACGAGGCCGCGCGTGCGCAGCTCGATCCTTCGCACCTGCCGCAGCACCTCGGGGAGCGCCGGCGCCGTGCTGGCGTGCGCGGGGAGCGTGGGCATGCGGCTGTGCTCCCCGCGCGAGAAGATCCGCCGGAGCCAGCCGAAGCGGCGCCTGGGCGTCTGCGGGGAGGATGGAGATGTCATCGCGCGCCTCCGCGGGCCCCCCACCCTGGCGCTGCGCGCCTGTCCCTCCCCCCAAAACAACCTGGGGTGAGGGACGCGGGCTCGCTTCGCTCGCGGCTACGTCGTTGGCACGACGATGCTTCTTCCGCGCGCCGGCGCATCGCCCACGCCACAGCCGGTAGTCCGCGAATGCGGGCTTCGGGTGGTCGTTGCCGCGAACTCATTCGCGCGACTGACCGCTCGGCACCGCCTCTCCTTCGCCCACGAGAAGTCCGCGAAGGCGGACTGTGTGCCGTTGTAGCCGCGAGTTTACTCGCAAACTGCCACGATACCACTTCGATGAGGCCCATCCTCACCACATCCATCGGTTCGGCGCTCACGGCACCCGCACCGTCTCGAAGATGCGGCGCACGATGTGGTCGCTGGTGACCTCCTCGGCCTCGGCCTCGTAGGTGATCAGGATGCGGTGGCGCAGCACGTCGGGGCCGATCGCCTTCACGTCCTCGGGTGTCACGTACGCCCGGCCGCGAAGGAACGCATGGGCGCGCGCGCACGCCGCCAGCGCGATGGTGGCGCGGGGGCTGGCGCCGATCTCCACCAGCGGCGCCAGGTCGGCCGCGCCGTGCGCCTTCGGGTCGCGCGTGGCGCCCACCAGGTCGAGGATGTAGTCGGCGATCTTGTCGTCCAGGTACAGGTTGGCGATCTGCTCGCGCGCCGCCAGGATCTCGTCGGGGTGCGCGATGCGGCTGATGGGGATGGTGGCGCCCCCGCTCATCCGCTTCAGGATCTCCTTCTCCTCGGCGCGCGTGGGGTAGCCCACGCGCACCTTGAGCATGAAGCGGTCGACCTGCGCCTCGGGGAGCGGATAGGTGCCCACCTGCTCGATCGGGTTCTGCGTGGCCAGGACCAGGAAGGGCTGCGGGAGCGGGTACGTTTCGCCGCCGATCGTCACCTGGCGCTCCTGCATGGCCTCCAGCAGCGCGGCCTGCACCTTGGCCGGCGCGCGGTTCACCTCGTCGGCCAGCACGATGTGGGCGAAGATGGGGCCGCGGTGCGGCACGAACTCGCCCGTGCGGTTGTTGTAGATCGTCGTCCCCACCACGTCCGCCGGAAGCAGGTCGGGGGTGAACTGGATGCGCTGGAAGCTCGCGTCGATGGTCTCGGCCAGGGTGCGCACGGCGAGCGTCTTGGCCAGGCCGGGAAGCCCCTCCATCAGCACGTGCCCGCCGGTGAGCATCCCGATCAGCAGGCGCTCGATCATGTATTCCTGACCCACCACGCGCCGGTGCACCTCGGCGCTGATGCGGTCCAGGAAATCCGCCCGCGGCAGGTCCGCGGGCGCGTAGGGTGAAGCAGCCGTCATTGCGTCTCGCATCTCGGATCCGGTCCCACGTCACGGGCCAACCCACCCCGCACGAGGAAAGATCGTGCCGGGCGGGGGCCTGAAGCAAACGCGGCCGCGGTTTCACCTTCCCCGCACCGCCGTCCGCGCGTTCGTCCCGCCCTCATCCCGCCTCGTCCCATCCCGGTTCCGCTCACCCGCAGGGGCGGTTATCCAATCGGCGCGACCCCGGAGATGAATCCATCGGTCGAAGCGCGAGCGACGAAGAACCGGCGCCAGCGGCAGCGGCCCCCGCGAGGTCCCCACACCGGTTGGACGACCGATCCACGCTTCCCCGATGCCATCCATCACAACCGGGAACGTCCCGTGCCGCGCTCCACACGCTTCGTCACGCGTGGGCATGGTTCGGCACGAAAGGACTTGTGAGGCGCGCCCGGCGCTCACAGCTTGCAAAACATCCGGGAGACGACACACTTCGGCGCCCCCCGACCCCAGCCGCCCAGGACGAGCGTGTCCACGACCCCGCCGGTGCCGGAAGGAGACGGAGAACCCTGGCGCGGGTGGCGCCTGGCCGCGTGGATCGTGGCCGCGTGGACGGTGTGGGCGCTGTACTGGATCACCGAGCCGCTGGCCATGACCGGGCGGCTCAGCCACCAGGACGAAGCGCTGGAGTGGTTTTACGATGCGGCCACCTGGGCGCCGCTCACCATCGCCATCTTCTGGCTGGCCCGCCGCTTTCCGCTGCGCCGGGGGCGGCTCGCGCGCGACGTGCCGGTGCACCTGGCCGCCGCGCTGCTGGTGTCGTTCTGCGCCACCACCTCCGGCTGGGCGTACGACCGGTGGCGGGGCGAGCCGCAGGCCCGGAGCTATCCCCAGCGGCTGGCGCACGAGGTGCGCTGGAACACCGCCTGGTACTGCTACGTGCTGGGGATCGGGCTGGCCGTGCACTACCACCACGAGGCGCGCCGCCGGCAGCGGCAGGCGGCGCGGCTGGCGCTGGTGGCGTCGGGGCTGGAGGCGCGCGTGGCCCAGGCCCAGCTGAGCGCCGCGCGGATGCGCCTGCAGCCCGAGCTGGTGTTCGCCACGCTGGGCGCGGTGGCCCGGCTGGCCCCGCGCGACCCCGCCGCCGCCGACGCGCTCACCGTCTGTCTGGCCGATCTGCTGCGCATGGTCACCGACAGCTTCGGCGCGCGCGAGGTGCCGCTCCGGCGCGACGCCGCCTACCTGAGCGCGTGGGCGGCCCTCCGGCGCTTTCACGGCCTGGGCCCGCAGGTGCGCCTGGAGCTGGTGGACGAGGCCCTCGCCGCCGCCGTCCCCGCCTTCCTCCTGCAGCCGCTCGCCGTGGCGCTGGTGGACGGCTTCCCCGCGTCGCACGTCCACGTCCGCGCGCGCGTCGACGGCGGCGAGCTGCAGGTGGTGATCGTGTCGCACGGCTGCGCGCCGCCGGCCGACACCGCCGCGCTGGACGAGGCGCGCAGCCGCCTGCGCCAGTCGCACGGCCCGTCGTCGGCCATCCACCTGGTCTCGGCGGATGGCGCCCGCGCGGTGCACGTGTGCCTCCCCTGCCGCGAGCCCGCGGAGCACGCCCGGCCGCTGGCGGCGGAGGGATAGCCGTGGCCGCGCCGCTCCCCGCGACGATCCGGCTGCCGGCCGTGGAGCCCGCGCGCGCGTGGCCGCGGGTTCCGCGCGCGGCGTGGGTGTTCGCGGCGTGGGCGGCGTTCATGGCGCTGCTGGACCCGCGCGTGCTCCTCCCCTGGATCGCCCCCGCGGGCGCGGCGGACGTGGCGGTGCGCGCGTGCACCGGGGCCGTGCTCACGCTCGGCATCTTCCGGCTGGAGGCCCGCTTCCCGCTCGAGCGCGAGCCGCGGGCGCGCTGGGCCGCCATCCATCTGTGCGGCGCGCTGGTGTTCTGGGTGGCCGCCGTGGCCGTCATCTTCCCCGTCCACCAGCGGCTGGCTCCCGGCTCCACGCTGGGGTGGCGCGACGCGCTGCTCAGCAGCCTGCACTGGCACGCGCTGCTGTACTGGTTCGTCCTGGGCGCCGGGCTGGCCCTCAACTACAGCGACCGCGTGAACGAGCGCGAGTCCGCCGCCGCGCGGCTGCGGGTGACGGCGGCGCGGCTGGAGGCCGAGTTCGCCCGGGCCCGGCTCCACGCCCTGCGGATGCAGATGCAGCCGCACTTCCTGTTCAACACGCTGAACGCCCTCTCCGAGCTGATCCACGTGGACGCCGCCCGCGCCGCCGACGTGGCCGAGCAGCTCTCCGGCCTGCTGCGGCTGACGCTGGCCTCCAGCGCGCAGGAGGTGCCCCTGCGCGACGAGATGGCGCTGCTGGGCCGCTACCTGGCGCTGCAGCGCACCCGCTTCGGCGACCGGCTGGATGTGACGGTAAGCGTGGAAGCGGGGCTGGAGGAGGTGCGCGTGCCGGCCACGGTGCTGCAGCCGCTGGTGGAGAACGCGCTGCAGCACGGGATCGCGCCCGGCGGCGGCGTGCAGCGCGTGTCCATCACCGCGCGGAGGGATGAGGATGCGCTGGTGCTGGAGGTGCGCGACAACGGCCCCGGCCCCCAACCAGACGGCCGCTCCCCGCGCCCGGGCGTGGCCCTGGCCAACATCCGCGCCCGCCTGGAGCACCTGTACGGCGCGGAGGCGGCAAGGCTGGAGCTCGTCACGGCGCCCGCGGGACGCGGCGCCATCGCCCGCGTCCGCGTGCCTCTGCGGTGAAGCCGAGAGGCGCTGGTTCTCGCGAGGCCTCTCGACCTACAACCCGAAGCAGGCGGCCAGCGCCCCGTCGATGCGCCGCAGCGTGTCGTCGTCGACGGTCACGGTGGTGAGCCCCGCGATCTGGCCCGGGGTGAACGGCCGCCGCTGCTCGGAACCGGTGAACAGTCCGGGAACGGAGAGGATCGCCACGGACATCGTTCCAGGGAGTGCCCGCACCCACGCCGCGCCCGATTCGATCTCACCGTCCTGTGGCTCCACCTCGCCCGAGTCGTAGACCGGGATCAGCTGCTGGTAGCGGCGAACCCGCGCGTACTCGTCCGGAGTCACGACCACGGCGAATCTCGCCCCATCGAGGTTGGCCTCCGTCTCGCGCGCCAGCCGCACCACGCGGCCACGTCCCGGCTCGCCCAGGGCCGCCGGCCGCCCCACCCCGGTGCCGATCCCCAGCGCATCCCTGAACGCGGACCGAACGCGCACGCTGGCACCCGAAACGAACCCATGCGCGTGCCCGTGTCGCCGGGCGGGGGCGTACGCAGCCGGGCCGGATAGAAGTTGGACCGCTCCAGCCGGCCGGTGCTCGCTCGTGTCCAGGCGAGTGGGAGGGGCTTCGCCTGCAGAGCGCTCTCTGTCACCTGGGTACTGCCATAAGCAAACGCCCAGCTCGGGGTCTCCGATCTGGGCGTATGTAGAAGCAGCCAGGGCCGCCCCAGCTTCACGTCTGCGTCCGGCCTCTCTTCCCGCGGAAGACGGTGGACGTGTCCGACCTGGCTCATTCGCCGCGCGCCTCCGGTCTGCGGCGGCGGCGCGGGCGTGCCGCGAGGTCGCGGTTCACCGCACGCATGTAAGCATCGTGATCGGCGGGGAAGTGATCATCCCCGAGCGGCGGCAGGGAGATGATCCCCGGTTCCAGGAGTTCGGTCCGCATCTGTCTCAGATCCACCTTGGCGTTTGGATCGTCACGCTGCTCGTACTGCTTCTGATAGAATTCGCCGATGAGCGCCAGCGGGATCTCCCGGCGGCTCCGGCTGGTGGGCGGGCGATCTCCCCATACCGAAGCCCACGGCTCCTCGCTGTGCGTCAGCGCCTCGAGGAACGTGGCGGAATGCTCGCCATAAACGGCGAGAACGTCTTCCAGCAGAACGCGCTCTTCGGGTGCAACCTCGACCGTTTTCCGAACCGCCGGAAGACTGTTGAACCCATGCCCCTTGTACTGCTGGTAAACGTTGTCCACCACCGGCCCGTGCGCCCATGCCTCCACCGGCTCGCGAAAGAGCGGCCGCCCCAGCAGCGCAACCGTCCAGGCCTGCGCGTAATAGAGCAGCTTCTGAAGCTTCAGGTTGGTGAGCGAGTCGCCGGCGCGTGGATCGACCGCGCTCAGAAACCATTCGGCGATTTCGAGGGCGCTGTGCATGGCCTCACAGAAGACACGAAGAAGAGTCCAGCCGAAATATAGCCGAAGGCGGATCTTTTGTCCACCTCCGGCCAATCAAGCGACGAATCGCACGACTTCTTCTTGGAACTCCGTCTCGGTCGCTGCCGGGCCGCAGCGTCTTAAGCCGGCTGCTGCTCCGCCTCCGTCTTCCCCTCGCTCGCCTTGAGCGCGGCGGCGCGGACGGCCTCGTTGCGGTCGCGCATCAGCTTCTGGATCACGGAGCGGGCGCCCTCGCCGCCGATGTCGCCCAGGGCGCGGATGGCCTCAAGGCGAATGGGCATGGGGGTGCGCGAGAAGAGGCTGCCGCCGTTCGCCCGCTCCGCCAGCGCCCCCACCGCCCGCGGGTCGCCGATGCGGCCCAGCGCGCGGATCACCTCGATCACCGTCTCCTGGTCGGTCTCCTCGCCCAGCCGCTTGATCAGCGAGGCCACGGCGGTGGCGGCCTTGGTCAGCCCCAGCCCCAGCGCGGCGGCGGCGCGCAGCGACGGCTCCGTGTCGCCCAGCCCCACCAGCAGCTGCTGCACCGCCTCCTCGCCGCCGAACTTGCTGAGCGCGATGATGGTCTCCCGCCGCACGCGCACGTCGCCGTGGCGGATGGTGCGCGCGAAGTGATCCACCGCGTCGGCGCTGCGGATCTCGCCCAAAATCCCCACCATGTTGCGGACCACGAACCAGCGCTCGTCGCCGATCATGTCCTCGAGCAGCGGCACGCCCACGCGGTCCAGCTCCACCAGCGCGTCACGGTAGGCGCGCCGCGCCGACAGGTCGCTGGCGCCCACCAGGCTGCGCACCAGCGGGGTGACGACCTCGGCGCCCAGCGCCAGCAGGGTGCCGCGCAGGCCGGCACGGTCCTCCTCGCTCTTGCTGCGCCCCAGCCGCTCCACGATCTCCTCGATGATGGAGCGGTTGGCGATGCGCGTCATGGCCAGCATGATGCTGCCGCGCGTCCCCGGGTTGCGCCGCGCCAGCGCGTCGGCGTCGCGCCGCAGGTCGGTGAGCACGCCGATGGCGCGGTCCACCATCGACCGCTCGATGCACCACTGCGCCACGAACTCCAGCCGCTGCAGCGCCTCCACCCGGTCGCTGTCGCTCCCCTCGCGCAGCATGGCGCGCAGCTCTTCCAGGTTCTCGGTCTCCACCCGCCGCGCCGAGAGCTGCACCTGCTGGTACATGTCGTGGGTGCTCCACAGCGCCACGTCTTCCAGCTCGCTCTTCTTCTTCCCCGCCCCGCCCGCGGCCGGGCCCTGCACCCGCGGCGTGGAGACGGTCACCGGCGCCGGCTCGATGCGCTGCCCGTTCACGCTCACCCGGCTCACCCCCGCCGCCGCCAGCGCCGCGCCGAAGCCGCCCCCCGCCGCCACGATCCGCGCCGGGAGCGCGGCCGCCGACAGCAGGCGCCCCAGCGACTCGGCATGCACCTGGTGGCGCAGCACCAGCTCGCGCACGCCGTGGTCGGCCAGCCGCGCGGCAAAGCGCTGCACGTGCGGCGAGCGCCGGGCAACGGTCTCTCCGTGCACCGAGAGCCCGCCCGGCGCCACGCCGATCTCCAGGTCGTCGCCGAGCGCCACCAGCGCGGCTTCCAGCTTCTGCAGCGCGATGGTCAGGGTGGGGTGCACCAGCGGGTAGTACTCGCTCAGGGAATGCCCCTTGGCGAGGTCCACCATCAGTGCGGGAACGCTTTTCGGTGCGCTCATACGGGTGTGTGTCTACCGCTTGATGCGCTCGCCCTCGTCTTCGTGCCGGAAGATCCAGGCGGCCAGGGCTCCCGGGCGGATGGTCCGCTCGCGGTGCCACGGCTCGATGTCCCACTGGCTGCCGCCCTCGGCGCCGGGCTCGCCGCTTACGCGCGCCAGCACGCCCACCGCGCGGTCGCGCCACGCCTCCCAGTTGCCGGGGCGCAGGTCCACCCATCCCTTCCACGCGGTGTCGCCCACCGCCTCGCCCGGCCCGGGTTCCACCACCACCTTGCGGCCGCGCAGCACCCGGGCGCCGTCGGCCAGCAGCACCGCCAGGTTGGCGGAAAGGATGCGCGTGCGCAGGTCGCTGTCGCCGTGCAGCAGCCGCTCGCTCTCGCCGGCGAACGCCTCCGGGTCCAGCCCGGCGGCGCGTTCGAGATCCCCGTCGCACAGGCGGCGCAGGATCTCGCTCTCGAAGAGGAGCTTGGTGAGCCGCGGCGGGCCCAGCATCTCGAAGCCCACGCTGCGCTGCCCCGCCCCGCTCTCCAGCCCGTTCATGTAGCTGAGCGCCGACTGGCGCAGCACCCCGGCCCGGTAGGTGGGGCCGGAGGTGGAGGCGTCCAGCGCGGCCACCACGTCGTGCCCCGTGGGGTGCCCGGTCAGCTCGCGGACGGCGTCGCGGGCGATCTCCTCGGGGGTGATGAACTCCATCAGCCCCAGCGCGGTGATGGCCTCGAACTCGTCGGGGCTGAACAGGCCGTTCTCCCCCGAATCCAGGTACACGCCCTGGAGCGTTTCCCCCGTGTCGCGCCAGAAGGCGTCACGCCCGTGCTCGCCGCGCGCCTGGCGGCTGGCGCCCGCGGGCGGGAAGGCGCTGGCCAGCGGCGCCGGGGCGATCGCGTCCACGCGGGTGATGGGCGCGCCGCGCCACACCACGTCGCCCGAGCGGATCGCCTTCCAGCTGATGGCCGCCGTGGGCTTGATCTCCTTGACCGCCGGTGCGCCGGGCGTGCGCGCCATCAGGTACAGCAGCAGCGTGTGCGCGCCGGCCACGGCGCTCTTGGCCAGCAGCTGGCGGCTGGGTCGGTCTTCGCTGTGGGTGAAGGGGATGTTCAGCCCCATCCCCCCGGTTCCCGCCGTGCCGATCTTGAGGTAGGCGCGGGTGCCCACGGCCTGCATGGCGTGCAGCGCCACCCACACGTGGTGGATCAGGTGCGGCAGGTTGTGCGTGACCAGGTGCTTCTCCACCGCCTCCGCCGGCACCGGCCCCGCCGCGGCGGCCGCGCGCAGCGCCGACGCGCTCTTGAACACGTTCTGGTAGGCGAACCCCGTGGCCGTGTTCACGCAGTCGATCACGGCGTGCGGACGGTGGCGCAGCACCAGGTCGCCCAGCGCGGAACGCTCGAGCGTTCCCTCGCCCAGCGGGCCGAACAGCTCGTCCAGCAGGGCGGCGCGGGCGTCGGGGTCGTCCAGCAGCTGGTCGCGCCCCGCATCCTTGAACGCCAGTGGGGCGAACAGGTTCCCCCACTCGGCCACGACCTCGGTTCCGCCCGCAGTGCGGCGCAGCTCGTCGGCGCCTTCTTCGGCCTCGCGCCGGGTGAGCGCCGAGATCACCAGCAGCGCCGGCTTCAGCGGCAGCAGCTCGCGGGCGATGGCCATCCCCACCAGCCCCGAGCCGCCCAGGATCACCACGCGCGAATCGAGAATGTCCAAAGACTGAAC
>DASSJS010000124.1:0-3936 GCA_035691085.1 Longimicrobium sp. | reverse complement strand
AAGGTTGCCACGGTACCGCTCAACGCACCGACGGAAGTGATGATGCGGGGCGTGCTCCAGCAGTTGAGAGAAGATCGTACGTCCCTCGTTCATCGCCTGCTCCTGGGCCGGGGTTCGGCCACAGGATCGATGATGAGGGGGGTGGAGTTCAAATCGTGTGCGGCGAAGTATGGATGTAAGCCGCTGTCGAGCAATGCATTACAGAACAGGCCGGTTCAACGAACCGGACAGCAGTGCCTCCAGTGCGTAAAACTTGGTGTCCCCTGACAGGCAGTGTACTGCCGGCTCCTACATCTGTGCCCGACGCCTTCTTGCGTGTGCGTGTACGCGCCGCTGTTCCGCTCCATAGTAACCCTCCATGCTTCAATGAGATGGATCGATCCACGAGAGCGGGAGCGACCGCACAAGCGGCGGGCCGCCGGACACGCAGGGATTCTGAGCCGATCGCATCCCGGAAGGGGAGTATTTATCGTATCAGGTCTTCGCTTCAGCCTGAAGGATCAAACGCATAAATGCACCAGTGAGGTAAATCACGAACTCAAGCTCAGCTTCTTTCCATTCGTCTCCGTGCTTTACCGCGTCGTTCTGATATTGAGTGAACCGCTTCAGGAGGTCTAGATACATGTTCACTACCTGCTGATGAAAACCCTTACCTTTCAACCACGGGAGTAGAACGTCTGACTGCTTCTCAATGGGTTTCCGATCGCCCAGAACCGACTTCAGAAGTTGTTCGAGAGCCCATCGGAGGTTATCCATTGCATTCCGGTACTTACCTTCATCTTTGGCAAGCACAATTTTCAACGCTTCTTCGAAGTTACTCGCCACTTTGGGATGCGCTGAAAGCCATTCCAGAGGTGCGTCGACCAAGCCTGAGTCAAGCTCCTTAGCTCCACTCGGGTAAAGCGTGACGACCTTCCCCCGCCGTACAACGTTGAAGTCGATCCCCGGGCTGTGGTTGCGCGCTGTTGCAAGGGCATTGAGGAAATTAGTCCCTCAGCCCGCTATCAGCTTCGTCCATTGCCCAGAGAAGTTGCTGCACGTAAGCCAGCAGCTCTTCAAGCCCCGTCGCTGTCCTGAAGATGAACGCAGTGCCAAGTGTATTGAGGTCCTTACCGAGAATAAACGCCAAGCGACGCTCCGAGCCATCCCTGCGCACGTTCGTCCAGAACGCCGCTGGTAACAGCATCATCAAGCGCGACCTGAAGTTCGTGAAGCTCTCACGTGAAGTAGGCTCGAGTCTCCATCTCGCCATTAAGAGCTTTTGCCGGCGAGAGGCAGGGTGTAGCGCGCGTTGACCCATCAGCACTTACCTCAAGGAGATTGCGTTGCTTGATCGCGGACAAAGGTCACAGCAGACCAACCCCCGACTTACTACGTTCTGAGCTGTAACAGAATGTAGATACCAGGGGAGGGCCTAACCTCAATAAGCCTTCGTGGAGGTGCCACGGCAAGAGCAGCTTGGTGGTCTACACCTTCCGCCTGCTCAGATCCTTCAAGACCACCCGGGCGGCGTTGCGCCCGCTGGCGCCCATGATGCCACCGCCGGGGTGGGTGCTGGCGCCGGTCAGGTACAGCGCCTTCAGGTGGGTGCGGTAGCCGGCCATCCCGGCGAACGGGCGCAGCGCGAACATCTGGCTCACGGTCATGTCCAGGTGCATCACGTTGCCGCGCAGCAGGCCCAGCTCGCGCTCCAGCCACACCGGGTGCTGGAACAGGCTCCCCACCACCTTGTCGCGCGTCCCCGGCGCGTACCGCTCGAAGGTGTCGAGGATCGTGTCGGCCACGCGCGGGGCGATGTCATCCCACTTCGCCCCGCCGGCCAACTGGTACGGGTAATACTGCGCCCACAGCCACAGCACCTCGCCGCCCGGCGGCGCGAGGGAATCATCCACCGCGCTGAAGGTCATGGCCACCAGCGGCGGGTCACGCGTGGGCTCGCCGCGCAGGTAGTCGGCATAGGCGGCGCTGATCTGCGCGCGGTCGCGGCAGATCAGCTGCAGCGCGCGCCGCGCCTCGTCACCCGGGTGCGCCGTGTAGCGCACGGGCTCGCGCAGGGCCAGGCGCAGGATGGCGCCGAAGCCGTTCCCCGTGCGCATCCCGTCCGCCGCGGGAGGGCGATGCTCGCTGGGGAGGAGGCGCCCGAACGTTTCCATCGCGTGCGTGCCGCTGACCACCGCGCGCGCCGTCACCGTCCGCCCGCCGGTGACGATGCCAACGGCGCGCTTCCCCTCCACCAGGATGCGGTCCACCGGGGATGACGTGTGGATCTCACCCCCGTGCGCCCGGACGTGCCGCGCCAGCGCCTGCGTGAGAATCCCACTGCCACCGCGGGGACGGGCGATCCCGCCTTCGTGGTAGAGCGGCTGCCAGAGGAGGAAGGGCGCGGTCAGCGGCTCGGTGGGCGGCGGGCCGCTCTGCGCGGCCATCCACACCAGCGGCGACTTCAGCTTCTCCTGCGTGAGATAGCGATCGAGCGTCTCGCCGTAGGGACCCAGGATCGTCCCCAGCGCCTGCCGCCAGTCACCCTTCACCGCCTTCCCGAAGATCATCTTCCGCCCCAGCTCCAACGGGCTGGGGGTGGAGAGGAAGAGGTCGCGCACCGTCCGCGCGAACGGCGTCCACTGGTCGATGAAGCGGCGGTACGCCTCGCCCTCGCCGGGCCACTTCCGCTCGAGCCCCTCCACCGTGCGGTCCAGGCTGCGGTGGATGAACACCGAGTCGCCGTCGGGATACGGGGCGAAGAAGAGCGGGTCCAGCTCCAGGTATTCCAGCCCGTACCGCTCCAGCCCCAGCTCCTGGACGATCGGGGTCAGGCGGATCAGGATGTGCGCGCTGCCGCCGATGTCGAACTGGTAGCCGGGGACGATCTCCTCGGTGGCCACCGCGCCGCCCACGATGTGCCGCCGCTCGAACACGCCCACGCTGTACCCAGCCTGCGCCAGGTATGCCGCCGTGACCAGCGCGTTGTGCCCCGCGCCGCAGACGATCACGTCATAGTCCGGGTTCGTCATGCGGCTCACGAAGTTGGGGCGGTGCGGGCGATGCGCAGCGCGTCGGACGGCGGGTGCAGGAGCGCGACCAAGCCGGTGACCACGAGGAGGTTGGTGATCAGGAAGAAGAGCGCCTCCTCCACCGGGAGCCCGGCGATGATGATCCCGGTGCTGTATCGCGCGTCGATGGACCAGATCCCCAGCCGGATGGCGATGGCGTCGGCCACCCACAGGTACAGCGTGGGCGCGGCGAGGGCGGCCAGGCAGGCGCGGCGGCGGAGCCAGATCTCGCCGCCCGCGTAGATCCACATCGCCGCCAGCACCGGCGCCGCCCAGGCCAGGATGAGCCCCGCGTAGGTCCATTGGTGGCCGATGATCAGCGCCGTTGCGCCCAGCGCCGCCACGATCAGCCACGCCGCCGCCCCCATGATCCGCACCCCGGCGGCAAGGAAGGTGTCGCGCACCGCCACGCCCTCGGCCGGCACGAAGCCGCGCAGCCGCCGGCCGGTGGTGCTCGCGGCCGAGTCCGCCGCGGAGGTCTCCAGCCGACGGATCAGGACGGCGTAGAACCAGAGCCCGGCCAGGATCGGCTGCAGGATGAAGAAGAGGTATTCCTCCACCGGCACGTAGCCGATCACCCCCAGCACCCTGTCGGCCCCATAGCGCCAGACGCCGCGCGCCACCAGGTAGTTGTCCCACGGCGTGGTGTACGCGAAGGCGATGGCGGCGATCGCCGGCAGCGCCCACCCCGCGCGCCGCGGCAGCAGCGCCCGCCGCCGCCACACCCACGCCGCCAGCGCGAGGACCGGCGGGAGGATGAAGAGCGCGTGGAACGCGAGATAGGTCACGCGCGCACCCCCGTCGACGTGCGATCCCTTCGCCCCGCGGGGCCGTCCCCCCGCGCCTGAGAGCGCTCGCCCCCTCCCGCTCCGCGGGAGAGGGTGAA
>DASSJS010000123.1:0-7976 GCA_035691085.1 Longimicrobium sp. | reverse complement strand
AAGGTTGCCACGGTACCGCTCAACGCACCGACGGAAGTGATGATGCGGGGCGTGCTCCAGCAGTTGAGAGAAGATCGTACGTCCCTCGTTCATCGCCTGCTCCTGGGCCGGGGTTCGGCCACAGGATCGATGATGAGGGGGTGGAGTTCAAATCGTGTGCGGCGAAGTACGGATGTAAGCCGCTGTCGAGCAATGCATTACAGAGCAGGCCGGTTCAACGAACCGGACAGCAGTGGTGCGAATGCGTAATCCTCTGCATCAGAGGTGAAGTCTGATGAGGAGAAAACCGCTTGGAGATAGTGGAAGCGGGACCTATCGACCTCGCGGCGGCGAGGATTCCAGTATTCGTTGACATCCTTCAACACCCCAACGGCATTGCGAATGACCGGCAGACCTACTGCCGATCCATAACACTTCGCTTCGACAAGAAGACGTTGAGGATGGGCGAAAGCTGGTGTAATCACATAATCAGCGATCGCATCGATCTGGTGAACACCACCTCGACCGATCACCGCCAACCCCGCGCCTACTCGCTTCAGCGTGTCTCCATCAGGCTCATCTACCGTGGTGTACCCTGCCCGCGTTAGTAGGAAGAGTACAGCCTCTTCAAACAGCATTCCGCGAATCTGTTGGATCGTAGCCATTGAAGATTCAAAGATGGTTCGCCGAAGTGACTACCTCGGGATGATCAGACGCCAAATGTGGCCAGATCTGTCCTCAGACGCTAGTTGGTCCGGTCGCAACCCCTAGCATCTCCCGCCCTCGCCGCTCATCCTCCTTCATCGCCACGATCAGCGCGTCCACGCTGGGGAACGGCACGATGTCGCGGATGCGCTCCACGAACTCCACGCGCACCCGCTGGCCGTACAGGTCGCCGCTCCAGTCCATCAGCCACAGCTCCACCGTGGGTGCAAAGCCGGCAAAGGTAGGCCGCGGACCCAGATGAAGGAGTCCTGGCAGCCGCTCGCCGCCCACCCAGCCGTACACCGCGTAGACGCCCTCCTTGGGCAGCATCTTGTCGCGGTCGCCCACCTCGATGTTGGCGGTGGGAAAGCCCAGCTCGCGCCCCTTCCGCTCGCCCTGCACCACCACGCCCTCCACCGAGTAGCAGCGCCCCAGCAGCGGCGCGGCGGCGGCCACCTCGCCCTCGCCGATCAAGCGGCGGATGCGGCTGCTGGACACGTTCTCGCCATCCACCTGGAACGCCTCCACCACGTCCACGCCAAAACCCAGCTGGCCGCCGATATGGCGCAGCATCTCCACCGTCCCCTCGCGCCCCTTGCCGAAGCCGTGGTCGTAGCCGATCACCAGCTCGTCCATGTGCATGCGGCCCAGCAGGATCTCCTCCACGAAGCGGCGCGCGCGGTACTGCTGCAGCACCCGGGTGAAGGGGACGAAGACGACGTACTCCAGCCCGCTCTCGGCCAGGATCTCGCGCTTCTCGGCGGGCGTGGTGAGCAGCGGCGGCGCGGCTTCCGGGCGGACGATGCGCAGCGGGTGCGGGTGGAAGGTGACCAGGATGCTGCGCCCGCCGATCCGCCGCGCTCGGTCGCCGATCTCGCGCAGCACCTCCCAGTGGCCGCGGTGCACGCCATCGAAGGTGCCCACGGTCACCACCGCCGGCCGCCCGTCACGCGGGAGCGCGGGCGGCAGCGCGGGGCTGATGGCGAACGGCGCGGGCCAGTCGGTGATAGGCGTCTGCGGCATGCGGTGCGGCGTCAGGGGCCAGTCAAAGGGACGAACTGCGGTTCGGGCGTGTTTGGCGCTCAGGCGCCAAACCGGGCTGCGCGCGCCGTAGGGCACGATACCGCCGTGCCCAACGGCGCCGGGCCCGCGGCGGCCACAAAATAGCATGCGGCCGACGCTTTCGCGCGTCGGCCGCCGCGTTCCCGGCCCTCCGGGCGCGCATCCCTCACGCAACGGCTAGGGAACAGGGAAGAGGGGACAGGGAACAGCCAGCGGTTCGGTCACCGCCTGAAGCGCTCCGACGCGTCCAGCGGGTCCTGGTACAGCAGCAGCGCGGCGGCCACCGCGGCCAGGGCATCGTCTTCCCCGCCCTGCAGGTACACGGCGCCGGCGTTGCTCACGTCCACCGCCGCCGCGGGGGAGCCGTTGTCGTGCGCGATGGTGTACCCGGCGGTGCCGTCGATCCGCCCGCGCGCCATCCGGTCCGAGCCGGTGACGGCGAACGCCGGGTCGCCCGTCACTCGCCCCGACAGCGGCCGGTCGCGCGAAGACTCCAGCGTGATGGTCCGCATCGCGCCGCTGGCCAGGTTCACGTCGCACTCCAGCGTGCGCTTGGCCAGCCACTGCACATTCAGCGTCTGCGCGCCGGCGCCCTGCGCGTTGCAGCTTACGTCCGCCACCTTCGCGCCGCCGCGGTTCAGCGCGAACTGGTAGCGCTGGCGGTACTCGCCGTGGTCGGTGGCGAACTCGCCGCTCTCTTCGGTACCGCGGGTGAACGAGCGCCTCACCGGGTCGGTGCTGTACGCGCCGAACGACAGCCGCTGGTTCACCAGCACCCCCTGCCGCCCGCTCACCGGGACGGCAGCGACGGCCGAAAGCTCGCCGGGCACCGCATACCCCACCGTGCCGCACGCGGAGGCGAGGGGAAGAGCAAGCGCAGCCACCAGGTGGATGCGTTTCATGGTTGAGTTCCTTTCCAGGGATCACGATCACGTCCAGCAGACGAACGGCATACTTATACGCGCGATCCCCGCCGGAAGTGTCACCGGGCTGTTTCCAAAGCAGGGCCCCCCACCCGGAGAGGTCGACGGTACCGCTACCTCTCCACTCCGCAAAGCTGCGTGTGGAGGTTCATCCACCCAACCGCGAACTCCGCCGACGCGCCTCCAGCGCTTCGACGCCGCCCCATCGCCGCGCCCACAGCCTCGCGCAGTTTGCAAGCCTTCCTGTCGTCATGGCCGCGGCTTCAGCCGCCATTGCGCGAATGTCTCGGACACCGCGCGGAAGCCACTCGCCACCACGACCAGCCTCGCGTCGTTTGCGAGGCTTTCCGTAGTTGTTGCTGCGGCTTCAGCCGCCACCGGGTGCTGTCACCCGGCCACGAACACCTTCCGCGGCTGGATCAGGTCGCCACTGCGCTCGCCGATGGCCAGCAGCGTCCCCTCCTCCGTCGCCAGCGCCACCGGCCGGCCCGCCGGGATCTCGGCCGATGCGGAGAGCGCCCGCCCGTGCCGCAGCGCCGCGATCCCCGGCTCGTCCACGATCGCGCGCGGCAGGTGCGCCACGGCCTCCAGCGGCGTCAGCATCGCCTCGCGGACGCGCTCCGCTTGGTCGAGCAAATCGAGAGGCACCGCGCGCTCCACCGCGTGCGGGCCCACGCGCGTACGGCGCAGCGTGCGCAGGTGCCCGCCCACGCCCAGCAGGTCGCCCGCGTCGCGCGCGATGGCGCGGATGTAGGTGCCCGCGCCGCACTCCACCTCGAACTCCACGTCGGGCAGGTCCATCCCCAGGAGACGGATGGAGTAGATGTTCACCGTCGCCGGCTTCCGCTCCACCGCCTCGCCCCGGCGCGCGGCGGCGTACATCCGCTCGCCATCCACCTTCTTCGCCGAATAGATGGGCGGAAGCTGCTGGATGGTCCCCACCTGCGCCTGCAGCGCCGCCTCGACCTGCTCGCGGGTGACGGAGCGCCACGCGTCCGATCCGCCGATCACCTCGCCCGTCAGGTCGTCCGTGTCCGTCGCCGCGCCCAGGCGCATCGTCGCCACGTACACCTTCGGCAGCCCCGTCAGGTACTCGGCCAGCCGCGTGGCCGGCCCCACGCAGACCAGGAGGAGGCCGCTGGCGAACGGGTCCAGCGTGCCCGTGTGCCCCACGGCGCGCGTTCCGAGCGCACGGCGCACGCGCGCCACCACGTCATGGCTGGTGGGCCCCTCGGGCTTGTCCACGGGGAGCACGCCCACGGGCGCCGGCGCCGCATTCATCTCCGTCACGCCTACTGCGCCGCCGTCGCGGGAGTGGAAGGCGGCGCCGTGCCCGACGGCGCGCCGCGCCAGAGCGAGAGGGTGGCGGTCACGAAGTTCACGCCGCCCTGGTTGGCGCGCAGCCAGCGCACGTAGCGCGGGCTGGTGTCGCTCAGTGCAGCCGGCGCCATGCTCGCCGTGCCGAACTTCGAGTCGGCCCGGAACACCAGCCGCGGCTCCAGGTCGCCCTCGCTGGTGGTGCGCCAGCGGACCTCCTTCACGTCGCCCACGTTCTTCACCACCAGCGACTGCACCGCCAGCTGCGCCGCGTCGTACCGGTCGGCCGGGATGTACAGCAGGTGCTCGATGGTCTGCTCGGCTTCGGGGTCGAACCAGGTCTCCACCTGGTCTTGCACCTTCCCCATGCCGATCAGGTCGGCCGCGGTGAACGCCGAGAAGCGCGCGGTGGGGTACGGCTTCCCCGCCGCGTCGCGGTTCTGGCGCTGGTAGGTGCTGTCGTCCATCGCCACCGCCTGCAGCTTGAGCCCGCGCACCGAGTACCAGATGGCGGGCGAATAGACCCTGCTGGGGCTGTGGTTCACCATGTGGAAGGTGGCCTTGGCCAGGATGGTGTCGCCGCGCCGGCCGATGGCCTCCAGCGTGGGCGTCACCACCAGCGCCGCCGGCCGCCGCGCGGGGATGATGATCTCGCGGTAGATGAAGGTGTAGCCGCCCCACATGGCGGCGATCAGCAGCGCCACCGCCTGCACCACGTCACGCACGATGGCCGAGGTGAGCCACGGCCGCCGGTCTCGCGCGGGCACCGGCTGTGGCGGCGCGGGGATGCGCTGCTGCGAACGTTGCGGATCGAAGGAATGCGGGTGCACCTGCTGGGGCGCGTTCGGGTCGAACGGAGGCGGGCCGTGGGGATTCATTCGCGGAAGAGGGAGTGCGGGGGGATGAACGACGGCCCGCGCCGCGCCGGAAGACGGCGCGGAGCGGGCGCGGGAGAGAATCAGTTGTCGGCGGCCGGGCGGCCGTCAGCCGGGGAGGAGGGCGAGCCTTCCTCCTCCGCGTCCTCGTCGTCGGCCACGTGCTCGCGCGGAAGGGCCTCGGCAAGCAGGCGCTCGATGCGCTGGGCCTCCTCCATCACGCGGTCCACCGCGAAGTGCAGCTCGGGGACGCGGCGGATGTGCAGCCGCTTCCCCAGCTCGCGGCGCAGGAAGGCGGCGGCGCTGCGCAGGCCGGCCAGCACCTCCTCGCGCTCGTCCTCGTCGCCCAGCGTGGTGAAATAGACCTTGGCGTGGTCCAGCTCGGGGCTGGTCTGCACGGCGGTGACCGTGGCCAGCGCCACGCGCGGGTCGCGCACCTCGCCACGCAGCAGCAGCGTGATCTCCTGCCGCAGCTGCTCGTTCAGCCGGTCGGTCCGTCGGTACTGCGCCATCTTGAACCCCAAGGGAACAGGGGACAGGGAACAGGGAACAGCCAGCACCCTGGAGAACGCACGCGGCGTTCCCTCCGGTCCCGCGGCGATCGAAAAACGACGAAGGAGGACCGGGAGCGGGGTCAGCGGACGGCCGGCGTGTGCGCGAAGCAGTTGCAGGCTGTTCCCTGTTCCCCGTTCCTGTCCCCCTCGTCCGTACGGTTCAGTAGAAGGCCGTGTACGAATCCATGATCCGCGCCCGGCCCTCCTCCTCCACCAGCTTGTCGGCCGACTGCAGCACGCCCTGCGCATGCTTGCGGTCGTTGGAGACGACCGAGACGGCGATCTGGGCGCGGTCGTGCACGTCCTGGAACGCCGTCTCGGCCGCGCTCACGTTGAAGCGGGCGTGCAGGCGGTCCTTCAGCCCCAGCACCACCTGGCGCTTCTCCTTCAGCGAGGCGCAGCCCGGGAGCATCAGCTCCCAGACCGCGACCCCCACGACCAGGCGGCCGCCCCGCTCGCTCAGCGGCCCTCCCGCTCGGCGTCGGCGGCGGCGCTGGCCAGCGTGCGGGCCACTTCCTCGACGCGGTAGCACTCAAGGATGTCGCCAACCTTGATGTCGTTGAAGTTCTTGATGTTCAGGCCGCACTCGAAGCCCTCGCGCACCTCGCGGGCGTCGTCCTTGAAGCGCTTGAGGCTCTCCAGCTCGCCCTCGTACACCTGCACCGCGTCGCGGATCACGCGGATGCGGCCGCGGCGGTCCAGCACGCCGCTGGTGACCATGCAGCCGGCCACCGTGCCCACCCGCGGCACCTTGAACAGCTGGCGGACCTCGGCGGTGCCCAGCATCACCTCGCGCTCCTCGGGGCTCAGCAGGCCCTCCATCGCGCTCTTCACCTCTTCCACCGCCTCGTAGATGATGTTGTAGAGGCGGATGTCCACGTCCTCGCGCTCGGCCACGTTCCGCGCCTCGCCCGTGGGGCGCACGTGAAAGCCGATCACGATGGCGCCCGAGGTGGAGGCCAGCAGCACGTCGCTCTCGTTGATGGCGCCCACGCCGCGGTGGATCACCTGCACGCGCACCTCGTTGGTCGACAGCTGCTCCAGCGAGTCCGAAAGCGCCTGCACCGAGCCGTCCACGTCGCCCTTGATCACCAGGTTCAGCGTGGCGTTGTCGCCGCGGGCCAGCAGCTTGCCGATGTCGGTCAGCTTCACGCCGCCGCTGCGGATGCGCATCCGCTTCTCGCGGTCGAGCCGCTGGCGCGTCTGCGCCACCTCGGCGGCGCGGTCCGCATCCATCACCAGCATCTGGTCGCCCGCGCTGGGCACGCCCGACAAGCCCAGGATCTGCACGGGGATGGCCGGCCCGGCCGCCTTCACCGGGCGGCCGCGCTCGTCGAGCATGGCGCGCACGCGGCCGTGCTGCAGCCCCACCACCACGTGGTCGCCCACCCGCAGCGTGCCGTTGGTGACCAGCACCGTGGCCACCGGGCCCTTCCCCACGTCGAGCTGCGCCTCGATCACCGCGCCCACCGCCTCGCGGGCGGGGTTGGCGCGAAGCCCCCGGAACTCGGCCTGCAGCAGCACCTTCTCCAGCAGGTCGTCCACGCCCGTCCCGCGCTTGGCCGACACCTCGGAGCTCTGCACGTCGCCGCCGAAGTCCTCCAGCACGATCCCGTGCTGAAGCAGGTCCTGCTTCACCTTGTTCGGGTTGGCGTCGGGGAGGTCGACCTTGTTGACCGCCACCACCACCGGCACGCCGGCGTTGCGGGCGTGGCTGATGGCCTCGATGGTCTGCGGCATCACCGAGTCGTCGGCCGCCACCACCAGGATGACCACGTCGGTCACCTCGGCGCCGCGGGCGCGCATGGCCGTGAAGGCCGCGTGGCCCGGCGTGTCGAGGAACGAGATCGACCGCCCGTCCGGCAGCTCCACGTGGTACGCGCCGATGTGCTGCGTGATGCCGCCGGCCTCGCCCGCGATCACGTTGGTCTTGCGGATGTAGTCCAGCAGGCTCGTCTTGCCGTGGTCCACGTGGCCCATCACCGTCACCACCGGCGGACGGGGGCGCAGGTCCTCCTCGGCGTCCACGCCCACGGCCTCTTCCATCAGCTCGGAGCCGTACTCCTCCTCGCGGACGGCCTGGAAGCCGAACTCGTCCAGCAGCAGCTCGATCTGGTCGAAGTCGAGCCGCTGGTTGATGGTGACCATCAGCCCCAGGTTCTTGAACGCGCTCCCGATGATCTGCGCCGCGGGGACGTCGATCAGCTCGGCCAGCTCGGCCACGGTCAGGAACTCGTTCACCCGAACCTGCAGCGCCTCCTCGGCGCGGCGCGCCTTCTCGGCGTCGGCGCGCTCCTCGCGCATGGCGGCGCGGTCGGGGCCGCGGCGCTTCTTGCGCCCGCCGCCGCCGCTCTCCATGGCCGCCATGGTCTTGCGGAAGGTCTGGTCCACCGCCTCCTGGTCGACCCACCCCTTCCCCTTCTTCTTCTTCTTGTCCTTGCGGCCGGCGCCGGCACCGGCGCCCGCGGTGGCGGCACCACCGCCGCCACCCTGGCCACCGCCGCCACCCCCACCGCCGCCCGGACGGCCGCCGCCGCCCTGCCCGGCCGGCGGGAAGCCGG
>DASSJS010000122.1:0-15114 GCA_035691085.1 Longimicrobium sp. | reverse complement strand
GCCGCGGCTCGCCTGAATGAAGGCGAGCCGCGGCGTTCGTATGATTTCGAGATCGAGAGCCGCCTGTCGGAATCGAACCGACGACCTTCGCATTACAAGTGCGGCGGGTAACGGCACGCTGGACAACCCTTCGCAACGCTTTCGCTCCCGGCGCCTGCAACTTGGGACCGGCAGGGCGCACTCCGCAACACGCGAAAACACCTTCCGTGTAACCCAGGCTGTAACCCATGCGATCCGCCTGGGTTTCCACAGCCCTGTACCCCCAAGCGCCGGCGCAACTGCCGTTCCCCATCAACGACCTGCAGTCCACGTCCGGGCCGGTCCTTCCATCGGGGGAGACGGCCGGGGTGGAACGCTGGTCCACGGCGTGGACGCCGAAGCGGAAGGCGGACTGCTGATGGACGTCGTGTCCGTGTGCTCCGGCATCGAGGCGGCCTCGGTCGCATGGGAACCGCTCGGGTGGCAGCCCCGCGCGTTCTCCGAGATCGCCGCGTTTCCGTCCGCGGTGCTGGCGCACCACTACCCCAGCGTGTTGAACGTCGGGGACTTCACCGCCCTCACGCTGGACGATTGGACCGATGTCCTTGGACCTCTTCACCTCAACGGATCTGTCCTCGTCGGTGGAACCCCGTGCCCCGACTTCTCCGTTGCCGGGCTCCGGCTCGGATTGGGAGGAGCGCGTGGTCAGATCAGCCTCTCCTTTCTTGAGCTTGCTCGCGCACTACGGCCCCGCTGGGTGGTTTGGGAGAACGTCCCCGGTGTCCTGTCGGTCAACGGAGGAAGGGATTTTGGTGCCTTCCTCGGGGCGCTGGCGCAATGCGGGTATGGGTTCGCCTACCGAGTGCTGGACGCTCAGTACTTCGGAGTGGCCCAGCGACGCCGCCGTGTGTTTGTTGTCGGATATCTTGGAGACTATCGCCCTGCCGCGGCGGTTCTATTTGAGCGCGCTTGCCTGTCTGGGGATACTCCGGCGTGCGTCCAGGAGAGGCAGGGAGCTTCCGCGCGCGCTGTACGAGGCGCTGGCGGTGGTGGTTCTCGGCAGCGGTCGTGGCTTCGACGCCTTGCTTGGATGCTGGGCGTTCGAGCGGAAAGCGGAAGTCTCCCGGCTACGTGGATTGGCGAAGGCGGGGAGCCGTGGGGCGAAGCTGGCCTTGCGGAGTGCTCGCGCGCGGTGGAAGGCCAGGAAGGCCCGGCCGTAGCGGGGGCGCTGGAGGCACGCGGGGGCACCGGCGGATGGGACCCCGGGGCACACGGCGCCGCGAGCGGGCACCTGGTGGCGGCGTACGGTGGCGGAAACACATCGGGTCCGATACCCGTCTCGACGGCCCTGACGGCCCACGGCCGGCGGCAGGACTTCGACACCGAGACGCTGATCGCCCACACCCTGCGCGGTGAAGGGTTCGACGCGAGCGAGGATACCGCTGACGGAGATGTGACGAACCAACAGCACGCGACCGGCGGCCCCGTGGGCTTAAACATCGCGCGGGAACTCGGATACACGTTGCGCGCTGGCCGTCAGCAGTCAGTCGCCCATGGCATGGCGGTACGCCGCATCACCTGCGTCGAAGCCGAGCGCCTGCAGGGCTTCCCCGACAACTACACCCTCATCCCCGGCAACTGGCGGCTGCGCAAGGACGCCGACCTCCGCGAGACGGTGGCGTACCTGATGGGCCACGGATACTCGGTGAACGAGGCGCTGGCGCTGGCCCACTGCCCCGATGGCCCGCGGTACCACGCGCTGGGCAACAGCATGGCCGTGCCCTGCATGCGATGGATCGGGGAGCGGATCAACCTGGTGGAGTCGCTGCTCCAGCGCCGGCGCCACTCGACCGCCCTCGCCGCATGATGCTCTCCTTCAAGCTCACCCACCTCGCGGAGCTTCCCATGACCTCCGATCCCAGGGCCGCGTTTTCGTTCGTGGTGGTACTTCTCGCAATCGGCGTGTTCGTTACCCTGGCCGGTCTGCTGGGGCCTATCGCCCACGCGTGGGTGAGGCGCCGGAAGGGATCGGCATGGGGGTGCAATGCCGGGTGCCAGGTCTGCGCCAAGGCGCGGGGGGAGTTCTGACCCGTGCCTTCTCCCGCAGTGAAGTTCCAGGGTAATCTGGCGGTCATCGACTTCGGCCCCCCGTTCGACGCGGAGAGCTACGGCCTGTTCCTCAAGGTCAAGGCGCTTCCCGAGTCCCATACCATTTTCCTTGAGGAAAGCTTCGTCCACCGCGTGACGACACCCGCGCGCTTCGCGAACCTGCTGGGTGTGGACGCGGCTCCGCTCCGCCTGCGGGATCACCTCGTGTTCCCGTCGCATGGCTGGGACTACCAGCGCTACGGCCTGGCGGAGGCAATCGAGGCGAAGCGGTGGGCCGCGTGGTGGGACTGCGGGATGGGAAAGACGTGGCTAGAGTGGGCGTTCGCGTTCATGGTCGCGGAGCAGCTGACGGGCGGGCGCGTGCTGATCCTGACGCTGCCGGAGGTGATTCCCGAGCTGCTGGCCATGATGGCTTCGTGGTACGGCGACACGCCCCCCTGCCCCGTCCGCACGATCGGGACGCGCGCGGAACTGGTCCGCTGGTGCCGCGGCGACTTCGGCGACGGCCCGGAGGTGGGGATCTGCAACTATGAGAAGCTGATCCCCGGCCCCGTCGTCGAGTTCCGGCACCTTGCGGGGATCGTCGCCGACGAAAGCAGCCTGCTCAAGGCCGGCGGCGGCACGATCAAGTGGAACCTGATCAAGAGCGCACGCGGGGTGGAGTACAAGCTGTCATGCACGGGAACCCCTGCGCCGAACGAGGCGATGGAGTACGCGAGCCAGGGCAGCTTCCTGGAACGCCTTCGCACGGAGGGCGAGATCCTGTGGACGTTCTTCAGCAAGACGCGCGACGGGGAGTGGTACATCAAGCCGCACGCACGCGAGGCGTTCTACCGGTTCCTCTCCACGTGGTCCATGTACCTGCGCGACCCGTCCGCCTACGGCTTCCGTGACAACGTCGTGAAGCTGCCGGAGCCCATCTACCTGCCGCACCAGGTCCCCGCGACGGGGGAGCAGCTCCGCATGGCGGAGTCGCTGGGCGTCGTGCAGGCGGGCGACCTGTTCGCGGAGCCCAAGTCTATGGGCGTGGAGGAGCGCGCCAAGCTGGCACAGGCAGCGCGCGGCTTCGTCTACCAGGGCGGCGGCCGTGAGGCATGGAGTCCAGTGGACAGCCTGAAGCCGCAGCTGATGGCCGACCTGGTCCGGTGCGAGGCTGGCGCCGGAGCGCAGGTGATCACCTGGTGCGAGTTCCACGCAGAGGTGGAGATCCTCCGCGGCATGGTCTCCGGATCCGGCGTTGACGCGGGTTACATCAGCGGGGATACGCCCAAGAAACGCCGCCGAGAGATCGTGCGAGAGTTCCAGCAGGGCAACCTGCAGGTGCTGGTCAGCAAGGACACCTTGATCGGCTACGGGCTCAACCTGCCCATGGCGACGGCGCATGTGGGGAGTCCGACCGACAGCGCCGAACGCTTCTACCAGCGTACCCGGCGGAGCTACCGGTACGGCCAGCGTGAGCGGCTTCGCGTCCACCTGCCCTACGTGCCGGAGCTGGAAGGCGCCACGTACCAGAACCTGACGGAGAAGCTCGGCCGGATGGAGTCGGACGCGGTCGAGCAGGAGCATTACTACGCCGCGCAGATGCGGGAGAGGATGGCCGCATGACGATGTGCGCTCATCCCTCCACCTGCCCGCTTTGCCACGCGGCCATCCCGGCGGCCGTGCCGCCCTTCATTACCAAGCGGGGCGTCTGCATCGGCGTGTACCTGTGCCCGTGCGGCGTGCGTCTCCACCTCTTCTCCGCAGCCGCGCGGCTGCGGAGACGATCGCCGGGAAGGCCTGCGGCCGGGGGCGCGGATGCGCCGCGGCCAGCGGAGGCGTCCTACCCCATTCCACGCTTACAGCCGCCCCCGCCGCCCTCCATGATGAGCGACCGCACGCGCGCCTACCTCCTTGAGCGCTTCTTCAACACCAGGCGGGCCGCATGAACCCGACCGTAGAGCTGCACTGCACGGATACCGTGCCGGGGATGCTGGAGGGGATGCATTCCCTCCTGGAGCCCAACTCCATCGACTGCATCATCACGTCGATCCCCTTCGGCGCGCTGTTCATGTATAGCGGCAAGCCGGAGGATATCGGCAACAACCCGGACGGCGCCGACCTCAGGGCCGACCGGTTTGCGCTCAACATGCGCTTCGCCGTGGAGGGCATGTACCGCGTGCTGAAGCCGGGACGCGTTGCCTGCATCCATATCCAGCAGCTGCGCGCGACGCAGATCCAGCACGGCTACATCGGCCGCCGCAACTTCATGGGCGCCGTCGTGGACCTGTTCACCGGCCCGCGGCGCATATGCGCGTGCCCCGCGTGCCTCCAGCCCGTCACCGCCCGATATCCGCACTGCGGCTGGTGCGGAAGCCCGCTGCCCTTCCACGAACCGCAGGCGCCGGCGCAGCCGTACTTCGAGCACGTGGGCGAGATCGCCATCCGGAAGAACCCGCAGTTGGTGGCGAAACGCGAGACCGTCCACTCCCTGATGTTCGAGACCGGGCGGCGGGACGCCTGCCGCCTCGCGCCCACGTGCAACGACTACGTGTTCTTCTTCCGGAAGCCCGGGGAGAACAAGGTGCCGGTGCGCGCGCTGTACGATCCCTCGCGCCCGCAGTGGAACCCCGGCGGGTGGATGAGCCTGGACGAGTGGGTGTGCTGCGCGCACGGCGTCTGGGCCGACATCTCCGAGACGGACGTGCTGGAGAACTGGCGGGGCGCACGGGAGGAGGGGGACGAGAAACATGTCTGCCCGCAGCAGCTCACCACGATCCGGCGGTGCAAGAACCTCTACACCAACCCGGGCGAGACCATCTTGGACCCGTTCATGGGGATCGGGTCCACGGCCGTGGTGACGGTGGAGCCGCGCACCGAGCTACGGACCGGCCGCGAGCTGCCCGGCTGCAACGCGGTGGGTTTCGAGCTCAAGGAAAGCTACCACGCGAAGAGCCTGCGCTACGTCGCGGCGGCGCTGGACGGGCGGTTGGAGAGGAACGATCCCCGCCGGGGTGACCTCGCGCTCTTCGACGATTCCGACGCGCGAGGTGCCGCATGATGGGTCTCCCGATGTCGCCTCGGTGGGACTCCGTGGTCACGACCGCGCAGCTCCGCGCGCGGATGCGGTTCGCGATCCTGGATCACCGTCGGCGCCAGGCCACCATCGTCCACGGCTCCCACCGGGCGCCGGACGCACCTGAATTCTGCTGCTTTGACGGTTTCGCCATCGGCTGGGACGGGGAGGGCGCGACGGTGGAGGGCGACCCCTGCTCCACGGGCTCCACCTTTCTGCAGCGTGGATGTGTGGCGGGGCACCTTGACGTCACGCGGCAGTGGGACGACGTGGTGGCGCACCTCACCAGGGGAGGTGCCCGGTGATCGCTTACCCGGATGTCGCGTTCGCGGACCTGAAGGTCCGCCGCCGCGCACCTGAAACCGCGCACGTCGTGAAGCTCTCCGGCGGCGCCGCCTCGGCCGTCACCGCCGCCATCGTCGCCGAAGAGGTGGGCGCGGAGAACGTCCACCACGTGTTCACCGACACCCTGATCGAGCACAACGACCTGTACCGCTTCCTGATCGAGTTCGTGGGGCGGCTACACGGGGTGGACGTTGCGGACCTGCTCCCGCTGGCGCTGGCGCTACCGCAGGTCTGGGAGGATGAGCGGGGGCGCAAGGCGGCGCTGGGCGATCTCCGGCTCCGCGCGTGCGCTCGATTGCCGATGCTGCATTGGCTGAGCGACGGGCGCCACCCGTTCGAGGTGTTCAACGACGTGCGGATGATGGGGAGCAGCCGGGTAGACCCGTGCTCGCTTTACCTCAAGCGCGCCATCTCCGACGCCTTCATTGCGAAGCGGTGGACGCCATCCACGGCGGTACTGTACGTAGGCATCGCGCACCACGAACGGGCTCGATTCGAGGGGCGTTGGGAGAGGCTGAACCCCCGCCGCCTGCCCGCGCGGTTGAAGCTTCTCGCCCGCCTGGGACTGCCCGCCGACGTGCGGCCGGACGGTTCGGTATTCCGGCCAGGGATCGTTCACTACATGCGGCCTTGGGAGTGCCGTTCGCCGCTGGTGGGAGTGCCCGCCCTGACGAAACCCGAGATGCTGGGGTTCCTGCGGTCCATGGGTATCGAGCCCGCCCGGCTCTACGCGCTCGGCTTCCCAACGAACAACTGTGGCGGCGGGTGCGTCAAGGCAGGCCACGCGTGGTGGCTTCACCTCCTGCGGACCATCCCGCCGATGTTCTTCTGGTGGGAGCGGAACGAGGCGGGTTTCATCGCCCGCACCGGCAATCCGCGCGCATCCATCCTGAACGACCGGCGCAACGGGATGCGCGAGCCGTATACGCTGACGCAGTTCAGGGAGGATGTCGAAAGGCAGACTGATCTGACCGCGCTGTTCCTCACCTCCGATGAAGGCTGCGGCGGTGGCTGCGCCCTGCCCTCCGACATCGAACTCGCGAGGGCGGCATGAGCGCCGAAGCGCAGGCGTGGGCAATCACCCAGCGCATGGGCAACGCGGTCCGCAAGCTCGTGCTCTGGGGGCTGGCGGGTCACGCCCACAAGGACGGCACCAGCGCATGGGCTGGCGTGGACACGCTGGCCGAATACGCGGAGTGCGACCGGCGCACGGTCCAGCGCCACCTAGCGTCCATGCTGGCGCAAGGGTTCATCCGCGAGGGTGACCAGCGCCTGGTTCAGCACCTGGACCCCCGGTATCGGCCGATCGTCTACGACCTGGCCATGACGGCCGAGACGCTGGAGCGCTGGCGTGCGGAGTACGAAGCGCGGGCTCTGGAGACCCGGCGCGGGCGTGCTGCAGCCGCTGGCGCCGAGTCGGGATCGAGGGGCGCCGGTCACCGCTGGCGGCGTGAGGTTGAACAGCCTACGGGCGGCAGGGGTGACAATCTGTCACCCCTGGAAACGGAGGCCAGGGGTGACAGCCGGGACGCTTCAGGGGTGACAGCCGAGACGTTCAGGGGTGACACTGCTGTCACCCAACCCGTCCGTGAACCGTCCGTAGAACCAAACAGCCAACCGTGTGCGGGCGGGCGCGGGGGGGCGCATGCGCACGACGAACCCACCAGCCCGGACGCCCCGCCCCCGGAGCGCATCTCCGACGCGCTGGCCCCGGATCCGGATGCCTGCGACGTGGACTCCTTCCTGTCGCTGGCGGTGCGCGTCTGCAACCGGGGGATGCGCGACAACCCCGCCATCGGCGAGACCTACAACCCGATCCCGTCCAGCCACGGAAGCCGCGAGCTGGTGCGGCCGTGGCTGGACCGGGGGCCGCGCCGCGTGATCCTGGCCGCCATCTACCAGGCCGCCGTCCGCTACAAGCCGGGCGAAGGCTCGCGCCGCCAGATCCGGGCAATGGGCTACTTCGAGGGGCCGGTGGCGCAGGCGCTGGACCGGCACGCGGCCGGGTTGACGATCGTGCCGCAGCCGCCCGTGCCGGGCAGCCAGGCGGAATTCGTGTTGTCCGACCCTCGCAACGAACGGCCCGGCGCTGGGCGGACGGGTGGCGATTCAGGGCTGGCGCCGCTGGCGGTGGACGCGGACGCATCGATGGCGCGGGTGATGGCGGGCAGGCGGGGGGATGCGGAGCGGGCGGCCCGGTGGCTGGAGGCGAACCCGCTGGAGGCGGAGGTGATGCGCCTGGAGGAGGAGCGGTGGGTGCTGGCACAGCCGGGGATGGCCCGGCAGGGGACGGCCAGCCGGATCGTGCAGGGCATGGTAGAGCAGCGGGTGCAACAGCGGGCGCTGAACCGCATGGCGGATGGCGGCGCCTCTTTCCACGGGGAAACGGAGGAAGCGGCATGACGGCAACACGACGCGAGCGCGCGCTGCTGCTGAAGGACTGGGAGGTGCGCGCCTTCATGGAGCGGAGGAAAACGCAGTTCCGGCGGGTGGTGGTGCCGCAGCCGCAGTGGTGTTACCCCGGCAACGCAACCCGTTCGGCGGTGATGCACAGCGGGGTGGACGGGCCGGTGGCAACGGTAGGGTTCGGCGCGGCATGCGAGCAGTGGCGGTTTGGGGCGAGTCCCTTCGGCGCCCCCGGTGACCGGCTGTGGGTGAAGGAGATTTGGGCTTGCACAAGGGAGCTGAACGGGTGCTCGGTCAAGGGGATGATTGCGGCCAGCGACTCCATCTGGTACCGGGCGAGCATTCCAGAGTTCGGAGCGACCGGGATTCTGGCTTGCCACGGCCAGTGGCGGACTCCGGTCTCCATGCCCCGCTGTGCCTCCCGCCTCACGCTGGAGATCACCGGCGTGCGGGTGGAGCGGTTGCAGGAGATCAGTGAAGCGGGCGCTCGCGCGGAGGGTATCACTGTTCTCCCCCTGCAAGACGCAACTGACCCGAGCGCGTGGTGGGAGTCGGCGCCCGGCCTCCATCAGGCGCGCACCCCGCAAGCCGCCTATCTGAAGCTCTGGGACAGCTTCGCACCCAAAGGCCATGGATCATCGGACAACCCGTGGGTATGGGTGACCGCCGTCCGGCTGGTGGAGGTGGGCGGATGAGCGACGGACCCCGCCTGCCGTACGCCGAAGCCTACGCCCGCGCTCAGCGCCTTGTGGATGACCTCGCACCCCACGTGGTGCGCTGCAAGGTCGCGGGCTCGCTCCGCCGCAAGCGCCCTGACGTGGGCGATATCGAAATCGTGGTAGAGCCCCGGATGCGCGAGGGCATGTTCATCAGCGTGCCGGACGTGGACGCGATCCGGGCCGTCGCCAGCCGCTGGGGGCTCGTAAGCAGCAAGGAGAAGCCGGACGGAAGCGAGAAGATGCTCAAGGTCCGGCTGTACGAACCCGCCGACTTCAAGGTGGAGTTGTACATCGTCACTCCGCCGGCGGAGTGGGCCTGCATCCTGGCAATCCGCACCGGCCCGGCCAAGCTGGGCGAGTGGGCCATGACACGCATGAAGCAGCGCGGGTACCGCCACACCTGCGGCCACGTGGAGACTGCGGACGGGGCGCGGGTGGACGTGCCGGATGAGGAGGCGTTCTTCCGGCTGGCGGGACTGCGCTGCGTCGCGCCGTCACTCAGGGACACGGACGCCGCCATGCGGCCGGTGGCCGTATGAGAACTCCGAAAGACGTTGAATTGGAACGCACCGTCGTACGCGTTGTCGCGTCCTGCTGCATCGGGGTGTGGGTGCTCAGTGCGGTGCTCTTGCCATCTGCCGTCCGCGCGGAGACGTACGAGGGGTGCATTGTCGGCGCTGCGCTTGCCGGGTTCCTGTTGGACCTGTTTGGCGTGGCGTGGATCATTCAGGTCACCGACGGCGGCGAAGGTGACACGTGAACGCGGCCGACGTGCGCGCCTGCCTCTCAAGGCGGTGGGCGGATGGGGAGTTCATCACGATCAACGAGGCACCGACGGACGCCAGCCGGATGGGGCGCAAGATCGACGTCCTGGCCGTCTCGCTCTGGGCGTCGCGCGGGTTCGAGTTGGACGCGGTGGAGGTCAAGGTCTCCATCTCCGACTGGAAGCGCGAGCTGGCGCGCGGAGCAAAGGCGGAGTTCTGGTTCAGGCACTCGCACCGGTTCTGGCTCGCCGTCCCCGCCGCCCTCGCCGACAAGGTCCGGGAGGATCTGCCAAGCCAGTGGGGCCTGCTCTCCTGCAGTCCGGACGGCCCGCCGAAAGCGGTCGTCAAGGCAGCCACCCGTACCGCCGAACCGCTGCCGTGGTCAGCCGTGATCGGCTTGCTTCGCACTGCGTCGGACGCGGGTTACAACGCACTCCGCCGCGCAGAGGAACGAGGGCGGCAGGAAGGCCAGCGAGTGGCCAAGGCGTTAGCGGCGGCGGATGCCCAGCGCCGGAGCCCGGACGGCGCGGCCGCCGCCGACCTGCAGCGTCTGAAAGAGACGGTCGCAGGGTTCGAGCGCGCGACCGGCCTCCGTGTGGCCGACGGCCCCGACGCCGTTGCGATTCGCACTGCGAGAAACCGCGTCGAGGGGGTGGCATCCCAGGCTCGGCGGACAGTCTTTGCCGTGCAACACCTGCTTGCCAGCGCCCAAGAAGCTGAAGCCGCAGCCGCACGCGTCGCGGCGGGCATGCGGGAAGCGGAGGCTGTACAATGCTGATCAGCCCAGCCTTCCTCGCGTCCCTCCCTCCCGGCTGGGCGGACGCGGACATGGTGACCCGCGCCGCCTCCCTCAAGGTGGAGCCGGTGAACCCCGGCGTCTACATGGTCGATGGCGGAGCGGAACCGCACTGGGTCAACACGGTGGACGACGACGTGCCCGGCTGCGACTGCGGCGACCACGTCTGGCGCGACCGCATCTGCAAGCACGCCCTGGCCGTGCTGCTCCACGACCGCGACCCGCACGCGCGCCTCGCTTCGTGGCGCGCCGTGGCGGGCGTCGCGCCTGTGATCCGCAGCGTCGCCCAGCGCGTCAACCTGCCCGTGCTCGGCTTGCTGCAGAACGGCTGGTACCGCAACCCCGAACGAGTGGCGCAGCTCTTCGCGCGGCGGCCGGAGGCCAGGCGCGACATGATCGCGTCGCTGCTGTTCGCGGGATGCACCACCGGGCGGCGGCTCCGCTCCCACCTGGGTTCCCTCTGCGACCATATCACGTGGGAAGAAGCATCGCCCAGGATCGGGGGTGAGAGCGGCGCATGCTTCCCCGCCGACGCGGCCCACATCCGCGCCGCGCTGGCCGACGTGCGGCCCCTGGTGGTGGTGGCCTTCGGGCGCGTGGCGCAGGACGGCATGCGGCAGGTCGCGGAGTTCACGGGAACGGTGATCGAGGCGCCGCACCCGGCCGCGCGCCACCCCGGGACGCAGGACGGGCTGCACGCGGCGTCCCGCGTGCTGCTGAAAGCCGTGGGCCTCGCGGCCCCACCGGCGGCGGTGGACGAATGGTAGCGCCGCAGGGGCTTCTCCCGGAGAGCGACACGAACCGGAGACGGCGCACGGCGTACTCCGCCGAATCCGAGATGGCCGTCCTCGGCGGCTGCATGATCGACCCGGCCGCGCTCGACACCGCCGCCGCGGTGCTGCCCGACCCCGCCATGTTCCACCGCGAGGCGCACCGCCGGCTCTACGCGGCGTTCCTCCGGATCAGCGGGCGCGGGGAGGCGCTGGACGAAATCACTGTAACGGAGGACCTGCGAGCCGCCGGCGACTATGAAGCGGTGGGCGGCCTCACCTTCCTGGCCGGCTTGCTGGACGCCGTTCCCACCGCGGCCAACATCGAGTACCACTGCAGGATCGTCCGCGACAACCACACGCTGCGGAAGCTCGCGGAGGCCGGGCAGTTCATCGGGGAACTGGGCTCAACGCCGACGCGCGACGTCGCCGCCGTTCTGGACCAGGCGGAGGCGTCGCTCGCCGCGGTCACGTCACAGACGCGGTCGCTCCAGCGGCCCAGCCGCATCAAGGAAATCCTCTGGCCGGTGTTCGAGGAGATCCAGCACGTGCAGGAATCGGGAGCGATGTCCGGCCTGCCGAGCGGGTTCGACGCAATCGACGAGGTCACCGGCGGCTACCAGAGGCAGGACCTGGTCATCATCGCCGCCCGCCCCAGCATGGGCAAATCATCGTGGATCAAGCAGGCGGCAATCCACCTGGCCGTCCAGCACCAGAAGCCGGGCGCTTATTTCAGCCTTGAGGAGTCCCGTTCCAGGGTGGTGCGCGGGATGATCTGCAACGACGCCCTTGTTAACTCGCGCAAGATGAAGCGCGGCACACTGGACGACGATGATTACGCGCGGATGGCCATCACCGCCGGCCGGCTCAACACGGCGCCCATCTACATCGACGACACGCCGGGGCTGTCGCTCGCGCATCTGCGGCTCAAGGCGCGCGAGCTGGCCCGCGACGTCCCGGATCTGGGCTGGATCGTGGTGGATTATCTCCAATTGATGGCGGGCGGGAAGCGCTCGGAGAACCGCCAGCAGGAGGTGACGGAGATCTCGCGCGGCCTGAAGAACCTGGCGCGCGAGCTCGACCTGCCGGTGTTCGCGCTCTCGCAGCTCTCGCGTGCGGTGGAGAGCCGTCCCGACAAGCGGCCGGTGATGAGCGACCTCAGGGAGAGCGGGAGCCTGGAGCAGGACGCCGACGTGATCATGTTCCTGTACCGGCCGGAGTACTACTACGGCCCCGCGGACAAGGACGGCAACAGCCTGGAGGGTATCGTGGAGATCATCTTCGGGAAGCAGCGGGACGGTGCGGCGGGGCGCGGGTCGGACGCGTCGGTCAGGCTCCGTTTCCTCAAGGAATTCACGAGGTTTGAGCCATGGTGACGCGTGCAGAGCAGATCGCAGAGGCGGAGAGGATCGCCCGCGACAATCCGGAGTGGACCAAGTTGGGGGCGGCCGACCTCATCAACGACCTCACGGAGGCGTTCGTCTGGCCGAGTGATGATGGAGTCTGGTTCGCGCAGCGAGGCCCGGACGAAGGAGGCCAGACGCTGTTGGAGGACTTCGATTCCCCCGCCGCCGCCATCCGCGCACTCGGCTACCCCTTGAACAAAGGGACGAACGATGGGTGAGAGGGAGAGGCGGAGCGATATCGTCCGCATCGGCAGCGGGTGTCCGTCGCGCTACGGAGGGCCGCACGTGCACACTTCGGTGATGGATCTGGGAAAGGAATTTTACCCGTGCGTCTGCGGGGAGCGGTTCCCCGCCGCAAAGCACCCGGCTACCCTCTTGAGGACGGAAACGATGGGTGAGACCGAGGGAGAAACAGGGTGGGGAGACTGCCGCCTGTGTGGCTCATCTTTCGAGTTCGAGGACGGTGTACCGGCGGCGTGCCGCAACCCGGCCTGCCGCAGCAATACCGAACCCGACGAGATGAACCGCGCGCTGGATTTCGCAATCGCGGTCGGATTCCTGGAGGTCGCAGACCAGCACGAAGGGAGGACTGGAGCGCTGGCCGATGGAGAAGCTGACCGCCCTTCCGGAGTGGAGCGCCTGATGAGCCAGACCGACACGGGCGCCCACGAGGCGCGCTCCGAAGACCACCCCGATCCCCCCGCCCGCATCTTCCTGCAGGTCCCACCCGACGGTGACTGGACCTGGTGCGCAGAAGCGGTGCATGGCTCCGACGTGGAGTACGTCCTTCGTTCACAGCGGCAGGTGACGGCGGAAGACGTGGAGTGGCTGGAAGGGCAGGCAGCCTGGCACGAACGCGTGGCCGACGACTACGCCCGCCGGGCCGGTGGCGGCGAAGTGGAGACGCTGCGCGCGGGCGCTGCTGATCGCCGCGCCCACGCCGCACGGCTCCGCCGCATCATCGCCGCCCTCCGTGCGGATGCGAACGTCCGTGCGCTGGACGGCGTTGCTCCGGCCTTCAACCGCGGCGCAACCCCGCAACGACGCCTGGAGGCCGACGGAACGCCGCACACGTGCGCGACCGACGCGCTGGCGGAACGTACGTGCGACTGCGCGATGCGGTGGCTGTCGGAAGACCACATTCGCGCGGTGCTGGCGGACGCCCCGCCTGCCGTCTTCACTGCCCTGCGCGCGCCCCCCGCCTCGCCCGTGTGGTGACCGAGACGCAGGAGGCACGTGGAAGCTTGTCCGGACCCGTCACCCCCACTAACTTTCTCACCAACATACCGCCCAACGGCGCCCAAGGCTGAGATGAGCCGCCGCCTCCGAATCACCCCTTTCGGAGGCACGCGGCTCTTTTCTATGGCCACCGCCCACCGGCCCCCCGAACCTCCGCCGCCCGCAAGGACGCCGACCGTGGTCATGTTCCGCCACTCGCCCAACGACGGACCCCGCCAGCGCGAACGCGCCCCGGGCGAGCGCCGAATGACCACCCCCGCACCCTGCATCTGCGGGCGCTACACCTTCGGCGGGCTCTTCCTCACCATCGGCCTTGCGGCCCACCGTGCCTACTGCCCCGTGTGCAAGACGCCCGTGCTGATCGTGCGGCGCGGCACGGCGCACGTGGTCACGCTGCGGTTCGAGGACGAACGGCCGGAACAGGTGCTGGCACAGTTGAGGATCGCACAGCTCGCGGGCGTGGCCCTGGCGGACGCGGAGGTTGAGGACCTGGGCGCGGTAGCGTTCGAGACGGCGGGCGTCATCCCGCCCCTGCAGCCCAGCGAAACGGCTGCGCATCGTTTTCCCAAGGAAACGAAACCTGCGACAGAACGGACAGGCGTGAGGCGGCCGGGAGTGCGGCTCCCGGCCGCCAACCCGCACGACCGCTGACACCCGCACCCACAAAGACGCCGTGCTCTTCTGGACCGTGCACGACCCCGAGAAGGCCGCGCTCGAGCACCTGGAAACCGGAGCAGCGCACTGAATGATGATGAGTGGCGCGCGGGTAGTGCGCGGCGTGGGACCCTGGACGTTGTCCGCCTGGACGGACGCGACGAGACCTGTCTCAGCCTGGAGGACTGGAGTCACCCCACCGCCGTCACCGCAGGGTCTGAGGCCTTCCACGCCCTGGCGGCCTTGGTGCTGAAGGACCAGCCGTACGGCTTTACGTGGCAGATGGTGGATGCGATCCGCATGGCGGCACTCCGGTTCGACGGGATAGTAAAAGTGTACGAGGACCAAGAAGCGATCGACGGCGATTACGAGCTCGTACCGTCGGACGCTGGCCGTGAGGCCGCGGCGCTAGCCGCCGCGGATGCCATTGAGGCACTGCTGCCGCCTCGCACCGACGCGCCGCCATTCCGCTGGGATGCGGAGGTGAGATCGTTCTTCAGGGCGTGATGGAACCATGTCGCCCGCGCCGCCCCAGCAGCACGCAGCGCGGCTACGGCGCACGCTGGCAGCGCTACCGTCTTCGGTACCTGGCAGAGAACCCGCTCTGCAAGATGTGCAAGGACCGGGGACGGGTAACCGCAGGGTCCGTCGTCGATCACATCCAGCCGCACAAGGGTGATCACAAGCTGTTCTGGGACCCGGCGAACCATCAGACACTCTGCCAGCCATGCCACGACAGCGTGAAGCAGCGCGAGGAACGCGGCGGGAGCCTAGGGTGTGACGAAGAAGGCAACCCCCTGAACCCGGGTCACCACTGGAACCGGCAGAAGCGGCGCCGGTGACTGGCGTGCGCCGCCGGGCCGGCCCCCTGG
>DASSJS010000121.1:0-7692 GCA_035691085.1 Longimicrobium sp. | reverse complement strand
CGCTCGGCTGCAGCGCGCACAGTCGATCTTGCTCGGCTGAACCAGGCGCGGCCGTCTCTCGCAGCCTGGGGATCGCGCTTGGTGACGCCCGAGTATTTACGATGCGAATTCATCCGCCCAGCCTCCCGTGCTGACGGCCGCCACGGGTTGACAGGAGAGGCTGGTTTCGCTATCGTACCTGTCTGTCCCGACCACGCCTTCCGCCCCTCGCGTTGCGGGGCGGTGATTTTTTCATACCAACAGAGCCGGTTTTCACCGGCCGCGCGGCGCGCACGGTGGGGCGCGCTTGCAAGCGGAGTGTCATGAAGACGTATTCCGTCAAGGCGGGGGAGATCGAGCACAAGTGGTTCGTGGTGGATGCGGGCGGGAAGATCCTGGGCCGTGTCGCCACCGAAGTCGCGCGCATCCTCCGCGGCAAGCACAAGCCGACCTACACCCCGCACCTTGATACCGGCGACTACGTGGTGGTCGTCAACGCCGACAAGGTGCAGCTGAGCGGGAACAAGGCCGAGCAGAAGACCTACTTCCGCCATTCCGGGTACATGGGCCACGAGAAGTTCATCCCCTTCAAGGAGATGCTGGCCAAGCACCCGGAGCGCGTGATCGAGCTCGCGGTCAAGGGCATGCTGCCCAAGAACGCGCTGGGGCGGCAGATGCGCCAGAAGCTCAAGGTGTACGCGGGTGCCGAGCACCCGCACCAGGCGCAGAATCCGGAACCCCTCAACATCTGAGCACGATCAGAATGGCTACCGAACAGTACCACGCCATCGGGCGCCGCAAGACGTCGGTCGCGCGTGTCTACCTCCGCCCCGGCAACGGGACGTGGGAAGTCAACGGGCGCACTCTCGAGAACTACCTGCCGCGCCACGTGCTGCGGCAGTCGGCCACCCGCCCCCTGGCGGCCACCGAGACCGAGGGTCAGTTCGACGTGAAGGTGACCGTGAACGGCGGCGGCCTCCGCGGCCAGGCCGACGCGATCCAGCTGGGCGTCGCCCGCGCGCTGCTCAAGGTGAACGAGGAGTTCCGCACGCGCCTGCGCGCCGAGGACCTGCTCACCCGCGACCCGCGCGAGGTGGAGCGGAAGAAGCCCGGCCGTCCGGGCGCCCGCAAGCGGTTCCAGTTCTCCAAGCGCTAAGAGCGGAAGCGCCGGGTGTGCGGCGTGGCCGCGGGTTGACCCCCGCGGCCGTGCCCGCCCGAAAATCCGTTCGCACCCTTATCTCACACACCGCCCGACCACGCCCCGGGTGCCGCCACTGGCGGTAGGGGGCGCGGGATGACGGCGGTGGAGGCGGGGCCCGCACAGGCGCGGGCGCCCGGCAAACCCGATCCAGGTACCATCCCATGGCTCAGCCGAGCATCCAGGACCTACTCGAAGCTGGCGTCCATTTCGGACACCAGACCGCCCGCTGGAACCCGAAGATGCGCAAGTTCATCTTCGCGGAGCGCAACGGGATCTACATCATCGACCTGAAGAAGACCCTCCGCCAGATCGAATTGGCGCAGGAGCTGGTGCGCAGCGTGGTCAGCCGCGGCGACCGCGTGCTATTCGTGTGCACCAAGAAGCAGCTTCGCCAGGTGATCCAGGCCGAGGCCGAGCGGAGCAACTCGTTCCACGTGACGGAGCGCTGGCTGGGCGGCATGCTCACCAACTTCGCCACGCAGAAGAAGCAGATCCGCCGCATGCGCGAGCTGGAGCGCGGGCAGGAGGAGGGCGCCTTCGACTTCTATACCAAGAAGGAGCGCCTCATGCTCGACCGCGAGCGCGAGCGCCTGGAGAAGTACCTGGCCGGCGTGAAGGACATGGCCCGCGTGCCGGGCGCGCTCTTCGTGGTCGACGCCAAGAAGGAGAAGATCGCGATCTCCGAGGCCAACAAGCTGGGGATCCCGGTGATCGCCATCGCCGACACCAACGCCGACCCCGACGTGCTGACCGTGCCGATCGCCGGCAACGACGACGCGATCCGCTCGGTGAGCGTGATCAGCGGCGCCATCGGCGACGCGATCATCGAGGCGCGTGCCTCGATGCCCGCCGAGGCCCGCCGCGCCGCCGACGAGGCCGAGGTCACGGTGTACAGCACCGAGACCGGCACCAGCGCCCCGGCCGACGAGGACCGTGGCCGCCGCCGCCGTCCCCGCCGCAAGCGCCGTCCGGGCGCGGGCGCCGGTGCGGGCGGGTCCGACCAGGGCGCCGCCGAGTAACCGGCGCGCCCACGGCTCGACCCTGGCAGCACACGGGGCCACCGGCGCAGCGCGCTCGTGGCCCCGTTTTTTCAGCCCGCCGGCAACGGCGGGACATATCCTGAAGCAATCGAATCCGAGGACCGGGACAGTGGCCGAGATTTCCGCGAAGGACGTGAAAGAGCTCCGCGACCGCACGGGCGCGGGGATGATGGAGTGCAAGGGCGCGCTGAACGAGGCGGGCGGCGACATGGAGCGGGCGATCGACATCCTGCGCGCCAAGGGCGCGGCCAAGGCCGCCAAGCGCGCCGAGCGCGAGACCAAGGAAGGCACCGTCGGCAGCTACATCCACATGGGCGGCCGCATCGGCGTGCTGGTGGAGGTGGGCTGCGAGACCGACTTCGTGGCGCGCAACGACGAGTTCCAGAAGCTGGTGCGCGACATCGCCATGCACATCGCCGCGGCGGCGCCGGTGGCGGTGCGCCGCGAGGACTTCCCGGCCGACCTGATCGAGCGCGAGCGGGGCGTGTACCGCGAGCAGGTCAAGGAGAGCGGCAAGCCCGAGCAGATCTGGGACAAGATCGTGGACGGGAAGCTGGAGAAGTTCTACGCCGAGGGCGCGCTGCTGGAGCAGCCGTTCGTGAAGAACCCCGACATCACGGTGGGCCAGCTGGTCACCGACGTCTCGGCCAAGACCGGCGAGAAGATGGAGGTGCGGCGGTTCGCGCGGTTCGCGCTGGGCGAGCAGTGACGTTCCAACGGCAGCGGCGGGACGACCCGCCGCCTCCCGACCTGGCCGCGCTCCACTACGGGCGCGTCCTGCTCAAGCTCTCGGGCGAGATGCTCGCGGGCGAGCAGAAGTTCGGCATCCATCCCCCCGTGGTGGACCGGCTGACCGACGAGATCAAGGAGGTGCACGACATGGGCGTGCGCCTGGGGATCGTGATCGGCGGCGGGAACATCGTGCGCGGCACCCTTGCCTCGCAGCAGGGGATGGACCGGGTGAACGCCGACTACATGGGCATGCTGGCCACGGTGATCAACGCCCTTGCGCTCCAGGACTGGCTGGAGCGCAAGGGCGTCGACACGCGCGTGCTCACCGCCATCCGCATGGAGCAGCTGGCCGAGCCGTACATCCGGCGGCGCGCGCTGCGGCACATGGACAAGGGGCGGGTGGTGATCTTTGCGGGCGGCACCGGCAATCCGTACTTTTCCACCGACAGCGCCGCGGTGCTGCGGGGGATCGAGATGGACGCCGACGTGATCATCAAGGCCACCAAGGTAGACGGCGTGTACACCGCCGACCCGGCCAAGGACGCGAACGCGCAGTTCATCCCCGAGATCAGTTTCCTCGACGCGCTGTCACGGGAGCTGGGGGTGATGGACGCCGCGGCGCTCAGCCTGTGCAAGGAGAACGACACCCCCGTGGTGGTGCTGAGCCTGGACCACCCCAACGCGGTGAAGCGCGTGGTGCTGGGCGAGCGGGTGGGCACGCTGGTGCACCCGTAATCTGCCCGCGCGCACGGACACGGATCTTTCGAACTCAACCCGACCGACCGGACGAACGGAGCCCATGTCGAGCCTGCAGAAAGCCAAGCAGCGGATGGAAGGCGCGCTGGAGTCGCTGCGCCGCGAATTCGCCGGCGTGCGCACGGGGAAGGCCAGCCCGGCGCTGCTGGACACCGTGCGGGTGGAGGCGTACGGGAGCAAGGTGCCGCTGAACCAGGTGGGCACCGTGAGCGCCCCCGAGCCGCGGATGCTGACGGTGCAGCCGTGGGACCGCTCGCTGGTGAAGGACATCGAGCGGGCGCTGCGCGAGAGCGACCTGGGGCTGAACCCCAGCAACGACGGCCAGCTGATCCGCATCCCCATCCCGCCGCTGACCGAGGAGCGCCGCAAGGAGTTCGTGCGGATGCTGCACAAGCTGGCCGAGGAGGGGCGCGTTGCCGTGCGCCAAGCGCGCAAGGACGCGAACGACGACATCAAGCACCACCAGAAGGACCAGGGCCACAGCGAGGACGACGTGCGCCGCGAGCAGGGCGAGGTGCAGAAGCTGACCGACCAGTACATCGCCAAGATCGAGGAGATGGTGAAGCACAAGGAAGCCGAGGTCATGGAGGTCTGACGGCTTCGGTGCGGCGTCGGGCTCTTTCTTGGGAGTACGAGGAGTACGGGGTACGAGAGTACGCTGACAGGTGCGTGAGTGCGCAAGTGCGTGAGTGCGTGGCGGGATCGCGCCCTCACGCACTTCGCGTCTCCCCCCGGGCGGATGACGCCTCCCGGGCCGCGGGAGGCTCGAACCACCGAACGCACTCGCGCACTCACGCACTCACGCACCTGTTCGCCGCCCCGCACTCACGCACTGGCGCACCTGTTCGCGGTTTCCCGTACTTTCGTACCCAAACCGCTTGCTTTGACAAACCCCGTTCCCGGGTCCATTTTTCGCGAATGTCTTCCGACCTCCTGCAGCAGATTCGCCTGAACGGCGCGGTTCCCCGGCACGTGGCCGTCATCATGGACGGCAACGGGCGCTGGGCCGGCGAGCGCGGCCGCCCCCGCGAGTTCGGGCACCGCGCCGGGATGCGCTCCGTGCGCGCGGCGGTGGAGGCGGCGGGCGACGCGGGGGTGGAGGTGCTCACCCTCTTCGCCTTCAGCCAGGAGAACTGGCACCGCCCCCGCAAGGAGGTGGGGGCGCTGATGGCGCTGCTGGAGCTGTACGTGCGCAAGGAGCGCCAGGAGCTGAAGGAGAAGGGGGTGGAGGTGCACGCCGTGGGCGAGCTGCACCGCCTGGGGCCGCGCACCCGCGCCGCCATCGAGAGCATCGTGGAGCACACTCGCGGCGGCACCGGGCTCAGGCTGAACCTGGCCATCAGCTACGGCGCGCGCGACGAGATCGTGCACGCTGCCCGGCGGCTGGCCGAGCGGGTGCGCGAGGGCACGCTGATGCCGGGCGAGATCGACGAGGAGATGTTCGCCGGGCACCTGTACACGCCCGGCGACCCCGACCCCGACCTGCTGATCCGCACCTCGGGCGAGCTGCGCATCTCCAACTTCATGCTCTGGCAGCTGGCGTACACCGAGCTGTACGTCACCCCCGTCCTCTGGCCGGACTTCACCCGCGAGCACTTTTTCGCGGCGCTGCTCGACTACCAGCAGCGCGAGCGGCGCTTTGGCCGCGTGCTGGCCTCCTGACTTTCCCGACACAGACCGGAGAAGCCGCCGTTGGCTCGTAACGAGACCGCGACGCGCGCGGCCGTGGCCGCGGTGGGGATCCCCATCGCGGTGGCCGCCATGTACCTGGGCGGGTGGGTGCTGGCCGCCCTCCTGGCCCTCTGCGCCATGCTGGCCACGCGCGAGCTCTTCCGCATGGCCGAGCTCAAGCGCGCCTTCCCCATCGGCTGGGTGGGGATCGGCGGCGCGGCACTGCTGATCGCCCTCTGCGCCGTGCACCCCGAGCGCGGGGTGGATACCGCGCTCCCCAACGTGGGCGCGGTGGTCATCCTCCTGGCCGCGCTGACCGCGGCGATCTGGCAGAACGGGGTGGCCGGCGAGCCGCTCCTTTCCGTGGCGGTCACCTTCATGGGCGCGGTGTACCCGGCGCTGCTGGCCTTCGCGCTCTTCCTGCGCCACCTCCCCGACGTCCAGAGCCGGCTGCACGGCACGGCCATCCTCCTCTTCCCCGTCGTTCTCACCTGGCTCAGCGACACCTTCGCGTACTTCGCGGGGCGGCTGTGGGGGAAGAGGAAGCTGATCCCCAAGGTGAGCCCGGGGAAGACGGTGGCCGGCGCGATGGGCGCGGTGATCGGCACTCCGCTGGCCGCCGTGGGGTATGCCCTGTTCCTGCAGCGCTTCGGCACCTGGCAGCCGGGGCTGGTGCAGGCGGCGGTGTTCGGCGTGGCGGTCTCCATCGCCGCGCAGGTGGGCGACCTGGCCGAGAGCCTGATCAAGCGCGACGTGGGCGTGAAGGACTCGGGAAAGCTCCTTCCCGGGCATGGCGGCGCGCTGGACCGCTTCGACTCGCTCTTTTTCACCCTGCCGCTGGGGTACGCCTTCTTCGTCCTGGTGGTGGGGCGCTGAGCAGATCATGAAGGGCGTTGTCATCCTGGGCGCCACCGGCTCCATCGGCCGCAGCGCGCTGGCCGTGCTCGACCAGCACCCCGACCGCTTCCGTGCCGTCGCGCTGACCGCGCACCGGAACGCGGACGCGCTGGCGGCGCTTGTCCCGCGCTACCGCCCGTCCCTGGCCGTGGTGTCGGACGGGGAGGTGCCGGCGGGGGTGGGCGGGGGGACGGCGTGGGCGGCGGGGCGAGGGGCGCTGCTCGACGCGGCCACGCACCCGGAGGCCGACATCGTCCTGAACGCACTCGTCGGCGCGGCGGGGCTGGAGCCCACGCTGGCGGCGCTGCGGGCGGGGAAGCGGGTGGCGCTGGCCAACAAGGAGTCGCTCGTCTGCGGCGGTCCCCTCGTCCTCGAGGCGGCGCGGCAGGGCGGGGGCGAGCTGGTGCCGGTGGACAGCGAGCACAGCGCCATCTTCCAGTGCCTGCAGGGCTCGCGGCCCGAGGACGTCCGCCGCCTGGTGATCACCGCGTCCGGCGGCCCCTTCCGGGGCTTCTCGGCGGAAATGCTGGCGTCGGTGACGCCGGCGGACGCGCTGCGGCATCCCACGTGGAGCATGGGCGCCAAGATCACCATCGACAGCGCCACACTGGCCAACAAGGCGCTGGAGGTGATCGAGGCGCACTTCCTGTTCGGTGCCGGGTACGATTCCATCGAGGCCGTGGTCCATCCGCAGTCCATCATCCACTCGATGGTGGAGATGGTGGATGGCTCGGTGCTGGCGCAGATGGGGTTTCCCACGATGGAGCTGCCGGTGCTGTACGCGCTCTGCCACCCCCAGCGGCTGCCGTACGAGTGCCGCCGCTTCGACCCCGTGGCCGCGGGACCGCTCACCTTCGAGCCGGTGCGCCAGGCAGACTTTCCCGCCTTTGCGCTCGGCGTCGAAGCCGGGCGCGCGGGCGGGACCGCGCCCGCGGTGTACAACGCGGCCAACGAGGTGGCGGTGCAGCACTTCCTGGCCGGCCGCCTGTCGTTCGCCGGGATCGCCGAGGCGATCGCCGAAACGCTGGAGCGCTGCCCCGCCGGGGCGGTGCGCTCGCTGCAAGACGTGCTGCACGCCGACGCCCGGGCGCGGCGATGCGCTGAAGACTTCGTTCAGAGGCTGGCTCCGTGCTGACGTTAATCTCGACCGTCGCGCTGCTTTCGATCCTGATCCTGGTGCACGAGCTGGGGCACTTCTTCGCGGCCAAGGCCGTGAACATCCAGGTGCCGCGGTTCTCGCTGGGCTTCGGGAAGGCGCTGTGGGGCTTCCGGATCGGCGAGACCGAGTTCGTCCTTTCGGCCATCCCGCTGGGCGGGTACGTGAAGATGGCCGGGATGGAGGACGACGAGGCCGCCGAGGCGCTGGAAGGCCCCGGCGCCGCCGTGGAGGAGGTGGACCCCGAGCGCACCTTCGAC
>DASSJS010000120.1:0-2635 GCA_035691085.1 Longimicrobium sp. | reverse complement strand
CGGGCGGGGCGGAACCCTGCGCCCGGAGCGCGGGGGCCGACGCGAGCGCGAGCGCCAGCGCGGACAGCTTGAAGATCTCAGTGCGCATGGGTCATCCCAACCGGGGTCCTGAGTAGACGTACCATCATCCAGCCCGAGAGCGGGATCGCGATCGCGAACACCATGGCCGCCGCGGACAGCCCGCGCGTGCCGCCCACCAGGTCGTTGCCGGTGGTCACCAGCCACTCCCAGATCCCGCTCCCCACGAACGCCCCGGCCGCCCGCACCACCAGCGACCACACCGCCCCGGCGAACCACGCCCAGGCCCGCCCCGCGGCCGACCCGGCGTTCACGCCCTGCCCCGACACCCAGCTCAGCATGGCCATCAGCGGCAGGATGGGGGCGAGCGCCCCCACCCCCGCGGTCATCCACCCGCGCTTCGTCTTCGGAAGCCAGCGGCGGCGCAGCACCGCCTGGGGGGCGGTCACCGGCAGCGTCACCCGCGCCATCACCGTGCCGGCGAAACCGGGCGAGGGCTCGAAGGACGGGAGCGATGCCAGCGCGGAGAAGAGCGCGCGGTGCGCGTCCACCTCGGCGGCGCACCGCGCGCACTGGCGCACGTGCTCCAGCGCCAGGCCCTTCTCCGCGTGGGAGAGGGTGCCCTCGGCGAGCTCCTCGAGCGTCCAGGTTGGCAGGTGCGTGGTTTCGTTCGTCACGGTATCCTCGTCCGGCATCCGTTGCGTTTCCGTTCCCTACGGAACGGCGGGCCCGGGGGTTTCAGCGCCGCTCAGACCCGGGTGTGCTGGAGCATGTCCTGCAACTCCTTGCGGCCACGGTGGATGTACGTCTTCACCGTGCCCAGCGGGAGCGCCATGATCTGCGCGATGTCCTCGTAGGGCAGGTCGTCGATGTGCCGGAGCACGATGGCCTGCCGGTACTCGGGGCGCAGCTTGCCGATCGCCACCTCGATCTGGCTCCCCAGCTCGCGGCTCTCCAGCAGCTCTTCCGGGTTCTCGTCACCGCTCTCCACGGTGATGGTGCTGGCCTCGATGTCGTCGTTGCTCGTGGCATACCGCGAGCCGTCGATCGAAACCGTGGGCACTTCCTTCCGGCGGATCCAGTCGATCGTCAGGTTGGTGGCGATCTTGAAGATCCAGCTGCTGAACTTGTAGGCCGGGTCGTACCGGTCGATGTTGTTGAACACGCGCACGAATGTCTCCTGCGCAAGGTCTTCCGCCTGCTCGCGGTCGCGGACCATGCGGTAAATCAGGGAGAACACCGGGCGCTGGTAGCGGCCGAGCAGCTCGCGATACGCCTGATCGCTCCCATTCTGGGCGCGAACGACGAGATCGTGGTCTGTAAGCGAGGTCGCGTTCAATTCCGATGTGCCGTCAGGCAAGGTTTCCATCCCCTCGTGGCCATGGTACGGGGGGATGCCGCGCGAAGTTTCGGCCGCGTTGGGCGAACCTTGCTGGCAGGGGGTGGCCGGGGGTAGTTTTCCGCGCCTCTATTCTAAGCAGCCAGACGGATTTACGACATGCCGAGCCCATCCGCCGCGCGCCCCGCGGTGCTTCCGGCCAGGGAAGAGAAGGCCGCCGCCGTGCGGCGGATGTTCTCTTCCATCGCGCCGCGCTACGATCTGCTGAATCACCTCTTGTCGGCCAACGTCGACAAGGTGTGGCGCCGCCGCGCCGTGGACCGGCTGGGGTGGGAGCGCGCGCCCGACGGCCTCTACCTCGACAATTGCGCCGGCACCCTGGACCTGGCGGTGGAGCTGGCCAGGCGCGACGGCTTCCGGGGACGTGTCGTCGGCAGCGACTTCACCTACGCCATGCTGGAGCGCGGCACGGGGAAGCTGTCCTCGCTCTCCATCGAGCCCGCCTGCGCCGACGCGCTCACGCTCCCCTTCGCCGACGCGGCGTTCGACGGGGCCACGGTGGGGTTCGGCGTGCGCAACCTGGCCGACCTGGACGCCGGGCTCGCCGAGATGGCGCGGGTGCTCAAGCCCGGCGCGCGGCTGGTGATCCTGGAGTTCACCACGCCGCAGTGGCAGCCGTTCCGCGCGCTGTACCTGGGCTACTTCCTCCGCGTGCTCCCGCTGGTCGGCCGCCTCGTCTCGAAACACAACACCGCGTATACCTATCTCCCCGAGAGCGTGCGCCACTTTCCCGAGCCGCCGGAGCTGGCGGAGAAGATGCGCTGCGCGGGGTTCGCCGACGTGGCGTGGAAAACGCTCTCGGGCGGGATCGCGGCGCTGCACTGGGGAGCGCGGACGTGAACAAGTTCCTGGTCACCTTCGGCACGCTGCTCTTCTTCTCGTTCATCGCCTGCTGCGTGGCGAGTGCCGCGCTCCAGATCATCGCGTGGACGCGGCACAAGCGCGAGGGCGCGCCCATCAACCCCGGCGCGCTCTGGAAGCCCGAGGGCTTCTTCGACCCCGTGGGCCTGTACCAGATGAAGATCGCCAAGCGCGCCATCATCATCGGCGGCGTGATGTACCTGTCGTACGGCGTGCTGATGCTGGTTTCGCAGACGGTGGGGAAGGGGTGAAGGGCGGTGCTGGGTGCTGGGTGCTGGGTGCTGGGTGCTGGGTGCTGGGTGCTGGGTGCTGGGTGCTGGGTGCTGGGTGCTGGGTGCTGGGTGCTGGGTGCTGGGT
>DASSJS010000119.1:0-3022 GCA_035691085.1 Longimicrobium sp. | reverse complement strand
ACCCAGCACCCAGCACCCAGCACTCACGACCCCAGCAGGACCAGCGTCTGCCCGCCGGGATAGGCCAGGCGCAGCATGGCATCGCGGCCGGTGGCATCCTGCAGCACGTCCACGCCGGTGACCATGTCGATGCTGTGCGTGAGGTGCGCGTCGGGGGTGCCGTCCGACAGCATCAGCTCCACGCGCTGGTAGCGCGGCTCGTACACCGCGCCGCGAAAGCTCAGCTCCACCTCGGCCCACTGCGCGCCCATCTCGGCGTCGTCCAACTGCAGGCGCGTGGGGCGTCCCCCGTTGCGCCGGCTGAACTCCTTCAGCACTTCCGCCCAGCGGCCCTCGTCCAGATCAGCCGACATAGGTCCCCTCTCCCGCTGGTCGTGCATGCCACAGGCGCGCTTCCGAGCGCACCCTCCTGCCTGAAGGATGCAGCCGGCCCGGCGCGGCGCGCGTCGGGCGGTCGTCAACAGCCGTGTGGGGCGTTGTTTGACGTCGGCACTCTTCCGGGCGCGCTTGTGGGGATTTACCTTGCATTCACGATTCTCCAATCCGCGCGCCCACAAGATCCCGTCACGCCGGATGAGCAGCGTTCTTCCGCCCAGCACCGACGAGCTTTCGCACCAGCTGCTGGCCAGCGTGCGCGACGAGGCCATCTTCGCGCTCGACGCCGGCGGCCGCGTGCTGCGCTGGAGCCCCGGCGCCCAGGCGGTGACCGGGTGGGGCGAGGAAGACGTGCTGGGCATTCACTTCTCCAACTTCTACATCGCCGACGACGTCGCGCTGGGGCTTCCCGAGCGCGAGCTGCGCCGCGCCCGCCAGAACGGGCGCGACGAGAGCGAGGGGTGGCGCGTGCGCAAGGACGGCACGCGCTTCTGGGCGCAGGTGATCACCACCGCGCTCCTGGACGGCGGGGGGCGGCTTTCCGGCTACGGCCGCCTGGTGCGCGACACCACCGAGCGCATCCGCGCCGAGGAGGCGCTGCGGCTTTCCGAGGCCAAGTTCAGCGGCATCATCTCCATCTCCACCGACGCGGTGGTCTCGGTGGACGATGAACAGCGCATCGTGCTGTTCAACCAGGGCGCCGAGCGCGTGTTCGGCTGGACGGCGGGCGAGATCATGGGGAAGCCCCTGTCGCTCCTTCTCCCCGAGCGCGTGCACCAGCGGCACGAGCACCACATCCGCGGCTTCGCCGGCGGCCCGGTGCAGGCCAAGCGCATGGGCGAGCGGCAGGAGATCTACGGCCGGCGCAAGGACGGGAGCGAGTTTCCCGCCGAAGCCAGCATCTCGCGGCTGGAGCTGGCGGGCACGCACGTGTACACCGCCGTGCTGCGCGACATCACCCAGCGCAAGGAGGCCGAGGAGCAGGTGGCCGCCGCGCTGGTGCGCGAGCAGGAGGCCCGCGAGGCCGCCGAGGCCGCCGAGCAGCGCACCCGCTTCCTGGCCGACGCCGGCGCGCGGCTGCTGGAGTCGCTCGACCGCGATACGGTGCTGCGCACGCTGGCGCGCGTGGCCGTGCCCACGCTGGCCGACTGGTGCGTGGTGTTCATCCGCGAAGACGACGGCGAGGTGCGGCGGCTGGCCGTGGAGCACCGCGACCCCGCGCGCGCGGCGGTGGCGGCGGAGCTCCTGGGCCTCCCGGTGGATCCCGCGTCCACCCACCCCGCCGTGCGGGCGATGGACCTGCGCGAGCCCGTGCTGGTGGACCCGGTGGAGGCGGGGTTCGCGGGGATCGCCCGCAACGACGAGCACGCGCGGATCCTGGGTCAGCTGGGGATGGAGGCCATGCTGTGCGTGCCGCTGGCCGTGCGCGACACGGTGGTGGGCGCGGTGGGGCTGGTGATGGCCGGCCCCGCGCGGCGCTGGGAGCCCGCGATGGTGGACGTGGCGCGCGAGCTGGCCGGGCGCGCCGCGCTGGCCGTGGAGAACACGCGCCTGTACGGCGCCGCCCAGAGCGCCATCCGCGCCCGGGAAGACGTGCTGCACGTGGTCAGCCACGACCTGGGCAACTCGCTCAGCGCCATCATCATCACCACCACCGTCCTTCTGCGCACGCTGCCGGATGACGAGGGGAACGCCGAGCTGCGCAAGCGCATCGCCAGCATCCGCGACCTGTCGCGGCGGATGCAGCGGCTGCGGCAGGACCTGCTCGACGTGGCCAGCATCGAGACCGGGCGCCTGGCCATCGAGTGGGACGCCTTCGACCCCGCCGCGCTGGCCGCCGAGGCCGCCGAGGACTTCACGGGGGTGGCGGGCGAGAAGGAGGTGTCCGTGGAGTGCGAGGTGGAGGGCGCGCTCCCGCGGCTGGTGGGCGACCGCGAGCGGATCATGCAGGTGCTGGCCAACCTGCTGGGAAACGCGGTGAAGTTCACCCCCAACGGCGGCCGAGTGGGCGTGCGCGCCCGCCCGGAGGAGGGCTTCGTCCGCTTCGAGGTGTGGGACACGGGGCCGGGGATCCCCCCCGAGCACCTGGGGCAGGTGTTCAACCGCTTCTGGAAGGTGCGCACCGCCAACCGCCACGGCGCCGGCCTGGGCCTGGCCATCGCCAGGGGAATCGTGGAGGCGCACGACGGGCAGATCTGGGCCGAGAGCGAGCCCGGCCACGGCAGCACCTTCGTCTTCACCCTCCCCATCCGCGAAGGGCTGGAGGAGATCGAGGACGAGTAGGAGCGCGACTCCCTGCTGTCCACTTTCATGCGAATACCTTGACGCGCGCCTGCTCGATTTGTACTATATAGCCGGATGTAATCCTGGCGCCACTGGAATGATTCCACCCGGGGGCGGAGCGGTCCGCTCTCTTTTTGTGTCCACGATTTCCGCGGACGCGCTGGATGGTCGCGCCCCTGATCGAAAGGTTTTTCAGAACGCAGATCGCTCGCCGTGAAATATAGCCTTGAGGTTCTACACCCTAACCGCTATAGTGACATGGAATGGAATGTGGTTCTTCGTCGATTTAGTTGCCGCCTGATCGCACCGAAGCACGTCGACGAGTGGCTGCAGGCTTGGAATGCGCTGAGTATCGAAATTTTTT
>DASSJS010000118.1:0-13490 GCA_035691085.1 Longimicrobium sp. | reverse complement strand
GAGGGGCCGGAGCTGGGGCGCGGGTACCTGGACCTGTGCCTGCGCCGCCTTCCCGAGCCCGCGCCGGTGCGGGTGCGCGAGGGCGAGGGGCGCCGGCCCGCGGCGGTGGAGCTACAAGCCGTGGGAACGGCCTCACTTGGGCCGCAAACGGAGGTTGTCAAGGGGAGTTTTCCACCGGGATTGTGGAAAACTCGAAGCGAAGGCCCCGAGCGCATTTCCGGGGCTTGGTGGGCGGGCGGAAACGCCCGCGAGTACTGGCGGGTGGAGGCGCCCGACGGATGGCTGGGGCTGCTCTTCCGCGATGCGGCGAGCGGCCGGTGGTACCTGGAAGGGTGGTACGATTAGACGAACCCGTGACACGTCGGTGTGACGGCCCAATGGGCGCGAAAACGGTGTAAGTGCCGATGCGGCAAGGAGATTACGTAGAACTGCACGCCCACAGCGCGTTTTCGCTCGGTGACGGTTCGTCCACGCCCGAGTCACTGGCCGCGCGCGCCGCCGAGCTCGGCTACACGGCGCTGGCGCTGACCGACCACGACGACCTGGGCGGCGCCGTGCGCTTTTCCAAGGCGTGCGAGGCGTCCGGAATTTTTCCGATTTTCGGAGCGGAAATCACGCTGGCAGACCGCTCTCACCTCACCCTTCTTGTGGAAAACCCCGCGGGATGGGGGAACCTGTGCTCGCTGGTCTCGCTCGGCAGGATGAAGGCCCCCAGGGGCGCCCCGGGGGTGACATTCGATGACGTGGCCGCGCATGCGGACGGGCTGATCGCGCTGAGCGGATGCCCCCGCGGGCGCATCCCCCGGCTGCTGGCCGAGGAGCGCTGGGACGACGCCCGCGCCGAGGCCGGCCGGCTGCGCGACGCGTTCGGCGAGCGGGCGTACCTGGAGGCGTGGGACCACCGCACCCACGCCGAGGCCTCGCTCTGCGCCGACCTGCTGGACCTGGCGAAGGAGACGGGGCTGCCGTGGACGGTGACGCACGACGTGCACTACGCCGCCCCCGAGGGCCGCGCCCTGCACGACGCGCTGGTGTGCGTCACCCGGCAATTGACGCTGGACGAGGCGCACCGCCGCGGCGTCCTTCGCCCGTCCGCCGAGTGGTGCCTGCAGAAGCCGGGGGAGATGGTGCGCCGCTGGCGCTCGGCCCCGGAGGGCATCCGCCGCACGCTGGAGATCAGCGAGCGCTGCCAGGGGTTCCGCTTCAGCAAGGGGGTGGGGCCGGTGCACCCCGCCTTTCCCCTCCCCTCGCAGTGGAAGAGCGCCGACGCGTACTTGGAGCGCCTCTCGCGCGTGGGCCTCGCGGAGCGGCTCCCCGAGGCGTCGGACGCGCACTGGCGGCAGCTGGAGCACGAGCTGCGCACCATCCGCACGCTGGGGCTGGCCGACCACTTCCTGGTCTGCTGGGACATCTGCCGCTTCGCGCGCCAGCAGGGGATCCTCTGCCAGGGGCGCGGCTCGGCGGCCAACTCCATCGTCTGCTACGCGCTCAGGGTGACGGCGGTGGACCCCGTGGCGCACTCCCTCCTCTTCGAGCGCTTCCTCTCCCTCGAGCGCCCCGAGCCGCCCGACATCGACATCGACTTCGCGGCGATGGACGCCCGCGAGCGCGTGCTGCAGTACGTGTACGAGACGTACGGGCGCGAGCACGCCGGCATGGTGTGCACCCACGTGGAATACCGGGGACGGTCGGCCATCCGCGACTCGATGCGCGTCCTCGGCTTCCCCGCCACACAGGCCGACTGGTTGGCCAAGCGCGTGGACGGCTACTCCTCCGCCTCCACCGCGGCGGAGTGGCTGGAGATGTCGGAAGGGAAGGCGCTGAAGGCGATCGGGCTCGACCCCGAAGAGCCGCGGGCGCGCGCGCTGGTCCGTCTCGTCAACGGATTGGACGCGCTGCCGCGGCACCGGGGGATCCACCCCGGCGGGTTCGTGATCTCCGCGCGGCCGCTGTCGCAGGTCGTCCCCATCGAGCAGGCGTCGATGAACCGGCGCACGGTGATCCAGTGGGACAAGGACGACTGCGCCGACGCCGGGCTGCCGAAGTTCGACCTCCTCGGCCTGGGGATGCTGCGGCTGCTGGGCGAGTGCGTGGAGCTGATCCGGCGCTGGCGCGGGGTGGAGGTGGACATCGGCCGGCTGCCGCTGGACGACGCCAACGTGTACCGGCAGATCGGCGCGGCCGACACGGTGGGGCTGTTCCAGATCGAGAGCCGCGCGCAGGCCAACTTCCTCCCGCGGCTGCGCCCCACCTGCTTCTACGACGTGGTGATCAGCGTGGGCGCCATCCGCCCCGGCCCCATGCTGGGCGGGCAGGTGAAGGAGATGCTGGCGCGGCGGCGGGGGAAGGTCCCCACGGAGTATCCCCACCCCGACCTGGAGCCGGTCCTCTCGCGCACGCACGGGATGGCGCTGTTCCAGGAGCAGCTGATGCGCTGCGCGATCGTGGTGAGCGGGTGCAGCCCCGGCGAGGCCGACGCGCTGCGCCGGGCGATGAGCCGCAAGCGCACCTCGCAGGAGATGCACCGCGCCACCGAGCGCATCCGCGCGGGGATGGCCGAGCGCGGCGTGTCGACCGACGCGGCGGAGAAGGTGCTGGGATGGCTGGAGGCGTGCGCCAGCTACACCTTCCCCGAGAGCCACGCCATCTCCTTCGCGCTGCTGGCCTACGCCAGCGCGTGGCTGCGGCTGTATTACCCGGCCGAGTACCTGTGCGCCATCCTGAACGCCCAGCCGATGGGCTTCTACCCCGTGTCCACGCTGATCCACGACGCGAAGGCGCACGGGGTGGTGGTGCTGCCGATCGACCTGGCGGTGAGCGGGTGGGACTGTGCGATGGAGGAACTGCAGGGAACAGGGAACAGGGAACAGGGAACAGCGGGCAAACAGCAGGGGACGGAAACCAACGGCGAGGCGCAGCGGATGGACGGCGCGCCGGGCGATGGCGTCGGGACCACGCCGGGCCCCAGCCCATGCGCCGAAGCCGCTGGCTATTCCCTGTTCCCTGTTCCCTGTTCCCTCGCCGTTCGCATCGGCCTGCGCTACGTCCGCGGCCTGGGCTCGGTCACCGGCGCGCGGCTGAAGGCGGAGCTCGAGCGCGGGGCCTTCACCTCGGCGGCGAACGTGGTGGAGCGGTTCCCCAGCGAGACGGGGCTGCGCGCGCTGGCGGCGGCGGGGGCGTTCCGCACCTGGATCCCCGGCGGGCCAAGGCAGGCGCTGTGGACGGTGCTCGGCGAGCTGCGGGCGCGCGGGAGCGGCGGGCCGCTGGCACCCGCGTCCGTCACGCCCGAAACGCGCATCCCCGAGCCGGGGCCCAGCGAGCGCACGCTGCTCTCGCACCACACCACCGGCTTCGACCTGGACGGCCACCCCATGCGCCACCTGCGCGAGTGGCTGGCGACCATGGGCGTGCGCCCCGTGGCCGAGCTGCAGGGCGACCCGCGCCTCGCCCACAACCAGGTGGTGACGGCCGCGGGCGTCGTGATCGTCCGCCAGCGCCCGGGCACCGCCAAGGGCTTCGTCTTCGTGGGATTGGAGGACGAGACGGGGCGGATGGACGTGATCGTCAATCCGGCGATCTACGCCGAGCAGCGCGAGATCATCAACTCCAGCGGCATCCTGGCCGTGCGCGGCAAGCTGGGTAAGGAGGACGGCGTCACCAACCTGAAGGCCGAGCAGTTCTTCGCCCTCAAGCTCGAGGACGCCGCCGCCGTGGTCCCCTCGCACGACTACCACTGAGGGGCGGGGATGATGGAAGATCTCGTCGCCACGATCCTCGCGTCGCTCCGGCGGCATCCTCCCCGGGCCGATGGCTCCGCGCCAACCACGGCCGGGAGTCCGCGTCCGCAGACTCCCGCGGCCAGATCGTGCGGCCCCGACCAGCATCGGCGTGGCCGCGGCGAGCCCCCTCTCCCCCGGCCCCTCTCCCCCGCTCCGCGCGAGAAAGGGGAGGACAACCCGGCGGAGTGGAGGTGCGGATGACCTTCATCCCCCCGCAGCTGCTCACGGCGGCCAAGGAAGCGCCACCGGGCGAGCGCTGGCTGCACGAGGTGAAGTACGATGGGTTCAGGCTGGCCGCCTGCATCCAGGCCGGCCGGGTGCGGCTGTACACGCGCGGCGGGCACGACTGGACGGCCAGGCTCGCGCCGATCGAGGCCGCCGTCGCGGAGCTGGGGCTCCGCAGCGGCTACCTGGACGGCGAGCTGGTGGCCATCGGCGCCGACGGGCTGCCAGACTTCACCGCCCTGCACCGGGCCATGCGCGGCGGCCGCCACGCCCCTCCCCTCCTCTTCCACGTGTTCGACCTGCTGCGCCTGCGCGGCCGCGACCTGATGGCGTTGGACGTCCTTGAGCGCAAGCAGAGGCTGGCCGACGTGCTGGAGCGCGGCGGGCGAAGGCTCCGCTACGTGGAGCACGTGATCGGCAGCGGCCCCGAGCTGCATTCCCACGCCCACGCGCTGGGGATCGAGGGGATCGTCTCCAAGCGCATCGGCAGCGGCTACAAGCCCGGCTCGCGCCCGCGCGCCTGGCTCAAGGTGAAGTGCTTCCACCTGCACCGCTTCACCATCTCCCGCATCCTCACCGCCGAGATCGCCGTCATCGACGCCACCGGCGCCTCGGCCGGACTGGTCCCCATCTACTCGCGCCTGCGGCTCGCCACCCTTCGGCCCGGGATGGCGGTGGAGGTGAAGTCGCTGGCCTGGCGCCCCGGCCTCAAGCTCCGCCACGCCACGCTCATCCGCACGGTGGACGAGCCCATCGCCGAAGCCGCCTGACGTCCTCGCCGCCACCCACCCTCTCCGGGCGTCCCACTGCTCACGACCTGACAACGGAGAACTATCCGTGTGAAGTCTTAAAAGTTTCGCATCGGGTTTTCTCTACACGTTCTACCCGTTTCTTAGTGGCGTGAAAAATGCCTTCGCCCTCGCAAACACTTGGCTGCGGCTCCCCACACTAACGGGCTGCGGCACTTCACGTTGTGCACGGAGAGGGCGCGATGGGAATGATGCAGGGGCCGAGGCGGCACGGCACGCCGGCGGCACGGCGGTTCGGGTGGATGGCAGTGGCGGCGGCGATCCTGACGGCCGCGTGCGGCGACAACGACCTGCTGGCACCCGGCGCCGGCCCCAACGCCCCGGACGGGCCCGGCGCGCCGTCGGAAGACGCAACGTCGGTGGGCCCGTTCATCCGGCGCGTGGAGCTCGAGTTCCAGGCCACGGGCGCGTTCCGCCCGGGGCTCCCGGTCACCATCACCGCCATCGCCCGCGGCCGCCGCCCCGCCGGCGACGTGGACTTCAACGTGGTGGTGCTCGACGAGGAGATGCAGCCGGGAAGCACCACCCCGCCCGTGCGGCAGGTGCAGGCGTTCCGCGGCGGGATGGGGCGCGGCGCCGAGCACCGGCTGGCCGCCACCCTCACCTTCCCGCGTCCCGGCCTGTACCGCGTGGTGGCCAGCGCCCGCAGCCAGGCGCCCGCCGGCGAGACCCTCGCGCCGGCCGACAGCGTGGTGGGCAACTTCAGCAGCGAAACGCTGTACGTGCTGATCGACGAGAACGGCGGCCGCGCCACGCGCGAATACTCTCCGCCCGCGGGGCGGATGCCGGCGTACGGGTCGTTCGGGCCCTTCACGCAGGGCGGCACGGCGCTGCGCGCGCAGACCACCGGCACCATCTCCGGCGTGATGTGGAACTACAACGACCTCACGCTCACCCACGAACGGCTGGGCCCCACCGTGGGCACGGTGAACTGCCGCAACAGCACCGGCACCTACGTGGCGTCCACCTTCAACGTGGCGTCGGACGGGACCTTCTCGTTCTCGTGCGCGTCGGGCATCTTCTACGGGCAGATCAACCTGCGCAGCACCTACGCCGACGTGTACGGCCAGGAAGGCGCCTTCGCCGGCGCGCAGTTCGACCAGAGCATGGGGTCGAGCCTGTCGCTCCAGTCGTCGAACCAGTACGCGGGGTACGCCTTCCTCACGCTGAACCAGAACATCCCCGTCGCCAACTCACGCTTCGGGCGCTCGCGGTCGCAGATCACGGCGTTCGTGTCGGGCACCGACAGCACCTACGCCATCGTGTACTGCCCCGTGACGGGCGGCATCTGCACCCGCCCCGACCACATCCGCAGCAACTACAAGCGCGTGTTCGGCGAAGACGGGATCTTCGTGACCGTGCACGAGTACGGGCACGCCTTCCACTACAAGGCCATCGAGCCGTGGCCCAACACCTACACGGGGTGCGACCCGAACGGCCACAACCCGGCCGTCCCGTGGAGCACGGCCTGCGCGTTCGTGGAGGGCTTCGCCGACTTCTTCTCGGGGTGGATCCTGGCGAACCGGCTGACCAGCGCCTACGGCTACAGCGACTACAACTGGGAGCTCCACAACTACGCCAGCACCGAGGGGCTGAAGACCGAGGGCGCGGCGGCGGGGTTCTTCTACGACCTGGCCGACGGCACGGGCGACTACGACGCCAGCAACAACACGTCGGCCTACGAGGAGAGCTTCGACAACGCGGTGTACCCGGGCTCGTTCATCGCGAACATCATCGCCAACTGCTCGCCGTACACGCAGACCTCCACCGGCACCTACACCTATGCCAACCCGCTCGACGGGATGGACCAGGTGGTGTACTGCATCGAGGGGCACACCAACGCCGAGATCATCGGCCCCACCTACGGATCCGGGTGGCGCACGCAGTGGGACGGCGTGAGCTGGAGCCCCTCCTTCTCGTACCCGTCGGGCTTCAGCGGCACCACGGTGCGCACGCTGTGGAAGTGGAACTTCTACCACACCACCACGTGAGATGAACCGCGGCCGGGCGGAAGCGAGGGAATCGCCGCTTCCGCCCGCCCGTGATCCCCCGTCCGGATTCGTCCAGGTTCGATTGATGACACACCGTCCGGTCGCGCTCGCCGCGCTCTCCCTCGCCGGGATCCTGGGCTGCGGCCCGCGCGCCCCGTCAGCCGCCGCTCCGCCGGCCGCGGCCGGCGAGTTCCGCGACACGCATCACACGCGGCTGCGGGGCACGGTCGTCGACGGCCGGGGCGCGCCGCTCGATTCCGTCGTCGTGCAGACGCTGCGGCTGGAGAACCCGGCGCTCGGCTCGCTCGCCTACAACCGCGCGATGACGGCCGCCGGCGGCAGCTTCACCCTTCCCGTGGAGTTGATCACCAACGAGCCGGGAATCGACACCGCCACCGCCCGCGTCGTGGTCCGCGCCGTCGCCTTCCCGCCGCGCTATCCACGCCCCTCGCCCGACCGCTACTACACGGCCGAGGCGACGGTCACCGTCCGCGTGGTCCCCGCGCGCCGCCCCGCCGAGACCTACCCCGTCCGCCTCGTCCTTCCCCTCCCCTGACCCCGATCGGACAGGATCGCCCTCCACCGCGCGCATCTCCGCGTGCGAGTCCGCGAAGGCGGCCTTCGGGCCGTGGTTGCCGCGGATTCATCCGCCGCGGAATGCCGGGCAAGAATTTGCCACGCACCCTGTAGCACCCTGTTCACGCGGACGGCGGAAAACCGCACGCACCCAACATCTTGTGTACAGGCCCGGTGCGCCGCACCTACAGGATGCGATTGCGGCGCATTCGACACCGTTTCGCGAGCGCGCCCCGCGTGCTAGATTGGGGGGCACAATCCGCAGGGGTCCCCCATCCGCCCTCAGGGCCATCTCCGCATCGCCGTGAGCCGCATCCGCGCACGCAAGGCCAACGTTGCCCCCCAGCCGCTGGGCGACGTGCTTTCGCGCTACCTGGACAAGTCCGGGCTGGGCGCCAAGGTCGAAGCCGCGAGCGTGCTCACCGACTGGGCCGAGCGCGTGGGGCCGGGGATCGCCGCCGTCACCACGCCCAGCGGCCTGCACGACCAGACGCTCTTCGTGCAGGTGGCCAACAGCGCCTGGATGATGGAGCTGAACATGATGAAGCACGAGCTGATCAAGCGCGTGAACCGCGGGCGCAAGGAAGGGCAGATCCGGATGATCATCTTCCAGATGGCGCCCTGACCTCGAGCACCGCGCAAATCCAGTCGTGGCGCTAACGTTCGCGCCTCTGGGGGGTAGTACACGGGTCCAGCGAACCGACCGAAACACAGCCTTGAGGGGGGCATGAGTTCGAGCTCCGCAGCCCACGAATACAACGCCGGCCAGATCCAGGTCCTGAAGGGCCTGGAGGCCGTCCGCAAGCGCCCGGGGATGTACATCGGGTCCACCAGCGCGCGCGGCCTGCACCACCTGGTGTACGAGGTGGTCGACAACTCCATCGACGAGGCGATGGCGGGGTTCGCCACGCGCGTCGACGTCACCATCCACGCCGACAACAGCATCACGGTGGTGGACGACGGCCGCGGCATCCCCGTCGACATCCACCCCACCGAGAAGCTCTCGGGGGTGGAGATGGCGCTCACCATGCTCCACGCCGGCGGCAAGTTCGACAACGAGGGCGAGGGCTCGTACAAGGTGTCGGGCGGCCTGCACGGCGTGGGCGTGAGCGTGGTGAACGCGCTCTCGGAGTGGCTGAAGGTGTGGGTGCGCCGCGGCGGCAGCGTGCACGAGATGGCCTTCGCGCGCGGCGACAAGACGATGGAGCTGACCGTCACCGGCAAGGCCGGCGACACCGGCACCACCGTGTCGTTCAAGCCCGACCCGGAGATCTTCGAGGAGACCACCTACTCCTTCGACACGCTCAGCAACCGGCTGCGCGAGCTGGCGTTCCTGAACAAGGGCGTCAACATCTCGCTCACCGACGAGCGGCCCACCACCGAGGGCGGCGAGGTCCGGCGCGACGCGTACCACTACGAGGGCGGCCTGCGCGAGTTCGTGGAGCACCTGCGCGGCAGCCGCAAGCCGCTGCACCCCGAGGTGGTGTACATCGAGGCCACCCGCCCCGAGGCCGAGATCGAGATCGCCTTCCAGTACGACGACGGGTACAACGAGAACACGTTCACCTTCGTCAACAACATCAACACGCACGAAGGCGGCACGCACCTCACCGGCTTCAAGAGCGCGCTGACGCGTACGATCAACGACTACGCCCGCCGCGTGGGGCTGTTCAAGAAGGGCGGCGTGGACGGCCTTTCGGGCGACGACGTGCGCGAGGGGCTGACCTGCGTGATCAGCGTGAAGGTGCGCGAGCCGCAGTTCGAGGGGCAGACCAAGACCAAGCTGGGGAACAGCGAGGTCAAGGGCGCGGTGGAAACCACCGTGAACGAGAAGTTCGGCGAGTACCTCGAGGAAAAGCCGGGCGTGGGCCGCGCCATCATCGAGAAGGCGATCAGCGCAGCCCGCGCGCGCGAGGCCGCCCGCAAGGCGCGCGACCTGACGCGCAAGAAGAGCGCGCTGGAAACCGGCGTGCTCCCCGGGAAGCTGGCCGACTGCTCCAGCAGCAACCCCGAGATCGGCGAGCTGTACATCGTGGAGGGCGACAGCGCCGGCGGGAGCGCCAAGCAGGGGCGCAAGCGCGAGTTCCAGGCGATCCTCCCGCTCAAGGGGAAGATCCTGAACGTGGAGAAGGCGCGCTTCGACAAGGTGCTCTCCAACGAGGAGATCCGCGCCATCATCACCGCCATCGGCACGGGGATCGGCGACGACGAGTTCACCCTCGACAACGCGCGCTACCACAAGATCATCATCATGACCGACGCGGACGTGGACGGCAGCCACATCCGCACCCTGCTGCTCACCTTCTTCTTCCGGCAGATGCGGCAGCTGGTGGACGCCGGCTTCGTGTACATCGCGCAGCCGCCGCTGTACCTGGTGCGCAAGGGGAAGAGCGAGCAGTACGCCTACAGCGACGGCGAGCGCGACGAGATCCTGGCGCGCTTCCGCGGCGGCGGCGATGGGGACGGCAAGGAGGTGAAGGGCCTGTCGGTGCAGCGCTACAAGGGCCTGGGCGAGATGAACCCCGACCAGCTCTGGAAAACCACCATGGACCCCGAGACCCGCACCCTCCTGCAGGTGACCATGGAAGACGCCGTGGAGGCCGACGCCATCTTCACCAAGCTGATGGGCGAGGAGGTGGAGCCCCGCCGCCAGTTCATCGAGGAGAACGCCAAGTACGTGAAGAACCTGGACGTGTGAGGCAACCGGCTCGGCCGGACCCTGAAACAAGAAGCGCCGGTGGGGGAGTTCTCCCCATCGGCGTTTCTTGAAACACCCGTAGCGCTATACGAATGCTACTTGCCTTAGAATACGGATATTACTCCTATCGTGATACGATATGTATTTTCATGAGTATACAAATCCTACTAAACTTCTTATACTTAACCTATCAGCGTCGAGAGAACCCATCCTGGCCATCACACCAATCATGGCGGATTTGAACGGAGATGGAGCCTCCCCGAGGGCAGAGGCCCTGGCTTGGTGGAAGGGGAGAATTGAAGCCGAGACGTACGCGGGGAGCCGCGAGGAGTTGCCCGATGCGGCCGTGGCGCGTTACCTCCGGTCGCAGGATCTGCTCGCAGAAACCCCGGGCGGGTGGGGGTGGGTGGTGCTGGGCGGGGCGAATTCCGATCCGGGGGCTGCACTCCGGCGAAACTACTGGCCCCTCGTACGGATCCTGCTCTCGCGCTATGCGCCCGCCGCGATCGACCGCATTTCGGCGGTACGCTTGCACGTGGGCGAATCGCACCTCCTGCCGGTCCTTTTCATAGTGCAGGGCGCCAACGCGAGCAGGCGCACGGTTGAGGTGGTACCGGGCCTCTCGGTGGAAATCCGCCAGAACCCGGATCTAACGCTGGAGCAGGTCACCGAGGTCACAGCTGGCGGCGTGCCTATACCGGTGCTCAGCCCCGCCCGCACGCTCCTATCGCTGACGGTGGGCGACGTTCGCGACAACCGTGACCTCGTTCTGGCCTGGCTGCGAAGCCTCGTCGTGGCGCGCCCCGACCTGGAGGCGGCGTACGCGGCGGCCCCACGGCACGTGCTGCTGGCGCGGATCGGGCATCTGGCGGCGGACATCGGCAACCGCCGCCTTGCAACCCAGATTGGGGAACTGCTGGCCGCCGAGCATCGAAACCCGGTGAGCCGCACCCACACGCGCGTGGGTGGCGAGATCGTTATTCCCCCGTACATCATCTCGCAGCCGTCGCTGCGCGAGCCGTGGGCCGACCGGTTCCGCGCACGATTGGCGCGCGCGGCCGAGGTGGCGGGGCCGATCACACGCGAGGCGGAGATCCCACCGCTGAGCCGCAGCCAAGTGCTGTCGCGGGCGCGCAGGGCCAAGCTAGAGGATACGTACCACTCGACCACCATCGAGGGCTACCGCATCACCCGGGACGACGTTCGCGCCGTGGAAGAGGGTGTCCAGCAACGGGGCAAAAGCCCCGAGGAGATCGAACGGCTGATGGCACTGCAGGGCTACGCACAGGCGTTCGAGCGCACGCTGGAGCTGATCGGAGACGCGGAGGTACCGGCTGGCGCCCGGATCTCGGAAGGCGACCTTCTCGACCTGCACCTGGAATTGTGGAGCCCCTCCATCGACGCGGGGATTCTCAGCGCGTCGGACCTTCGTGGGTGGCGGCGCGACCCCGTGTACATTCGCGGCAGCGACCACGTGCCGCCGTCGCCCGCAAAGCTGCCGACGCTCATGCGCGTGCTGGTGGACGACCTCAACGGGCTGGAGGCAGGCCCGATCGTGCGGGCGGTGGTGGCACACTGGGGATTCGTTCACCTGCACCCGTTCATGGACGGGAACGGACGCGTCTCGCGGCTCCTGATGAACTGGGTGCTGGGAGCCGGGGGAATCCCGTGGACCACCATCCGCGCCGAGGAGCGCGACCGCTACTTCGGCGCGCTGGAGACGGCGCACATCCGGGAAGATTACGCCCCGTTCGCCGAATTCATCCGCGATTGCGTGGTCCGCGCGGCCGCGGGCTGATCCGTGCATGCCCCTGGATCGAACCGTATCCAGGGGCGCCGGTGCGCGAGCCGTGCTGCTGCCCCGCATCACATGCGTCCGGACCGGGGAAGGGGGTATGGAATATTGGCGCGAGCCGTCCCGGATTTCTCTGCGCCTTTCTGCATACGACCACTATTGCCACAATCCGTGTTCTATGTTAACCTTTCCCATGAGAGACCCGAACAGCAGCCAAAACGGCCAGGACCGTCCAGAAGACCGCTTCCGCAAATACGGAAAGTGGCAGGATATTCCCTTGGACGTACTCCGGGAGTTTGCCGCGATGCTGCGGCTGGAGTACACCGACCGCGGGTTGGCACAGCGGGTGGGGATGTCCACTGCGGCCGTTCAGGATTTCGCTACCGGCCGCAAACGTCCGGAGCGGCGAACCCTGCAAGCCTTTGGCGAGTTGTACATGGAGCGGATACCCCTTTCATTCGAGTGGGAGACGGTGACCGAAAGGAAAACGCTCCCCCAGCTCAAGTCCGTGCTCCCGGCTGGTGAAGACGCCGCCCTGGATTACGTCTATGAGCTGATTCGCGCGGCTGAAGCCTCGGGAACCCTCCCGGAGTCTCCAGACCGTCTTCGAGAGTGGCTCGAGTTCCTGGTGCGCGCCGAGTACGCCATCGATACTCCCTATGATCACCTGATTCGCAAACGCAGACCCAGGGGTAGCGGCGAAACCGCGGCTCCGCGCAAGGGAAAGCCCACTCCAGATTCGGAGAAGTGACACCGACCCGCCTGTGCCTTGTGCACCGGCGGGTTCGTTCTTCCGGGCGGCATACGGCCACACCCTTGCTCCCCCCGCCCGTCTCCCACAGCTTTCTCGCTGCCACCATCGCGACCCACACCGCTTCCGCCGCGCCAACGCCCGATGCTCGACGACCTCAAGAAGATGTTCTCGCAGGCCTGGGATTCGTTCATCACCGAGGTGGGGAAGCGCGAGCCCGAAGACCAGGTGGCCGGGCTGCTGGGCGCCATGCGCCGCGAGATGGTGGACACGCGCGCGCAGCTTCCGCTGCTGGAGACCAACTACAAGGCCGCGGTGGTGGAGCTGGAGCGCGAGCGCAAGCGGCTGGATGACACCGAGCGCCGCGGCGCCATGGCCGAGCGCATCGGCGACGCCGAGACGGTGCGCGTGGCCGGCGAGTTCGCCGAGAAACACCGCCGCCGCGTGGCCGTGCTGGAGGAGAAGGTGCGCGCCGCCCGGGCCGAGTGGGAGCTCCGGCAGCAAGAAAGCCAGGAGATGATGGTGAAGTACAAGGAGGCCGAGGCCAACCGCTTCGCCCTCCTCGGCGAGCTGCGCCGCCAGGGTGCCCGCGCGCGCATCGACGCGGCCGGCGGCGGGCCGCTGGGCGACGACTTCGACCGCATGGCGCAGAAGATCGAGGACGACGCCAGCTACGGCGACGCCCTCCGCGGCCTGGAGGAGGACGACGTCCCCCGCCCGACCCCCGCATCGGACGTGGACGCGCGGCTGGAAGAGCTCAAGCGGCGGATGGGGATGTAGACCCCCGTCCAGTTCGTTTCATCGAGGGAAGATTCGCCGGCCCAGCACCCAGCACCCAGCACCCAGCACCCAGCACCCAGCACCCA
>DASSJS010000117.1:0-2497 GCA_035691085.1 Longimicrobium sp. | reverse complement strand
GGGAGGGGTACGCGCTCTCAGGCGCGGGGGAGGGCTCGCGCGGGGCCGGGTTCCTCCATGCAGCACCCGATCCCCTCCTCACCGACCAGCCACACGTCCGCGCCGCGCCGCCTCGGCCGTAACGGTGGGAGTCGCGTGCCGCTGCCCGGAGTGTTGTCGCGCCTCGCGTCTGGCACGATAACGATGAGAACCGGCGGTACCTGGAGGGCTTCGAGGATGATCCGGCGAGGGACGAGCACTACCTCAAAGCATCACCTTTGGATACTATTTATGCGAATGATAGTCCCTCGGTCTCTGATCCTCCCTGGAGTCCCATGAAGAAGATTCGCCTGAACGTCGACGCGCTCGAAGTCCTCTCGTTCGCCACTGACCAGGCCGCCGGAGGGCGCGGGACCGTGCGAGCCCATTCGGGCTACACCTGCTACGTGACCGTGGCGGTGGTGAACACCCGCTGCGCGGCGTACCCCGCCTCGTACTGGAACGAGGAAAGCTGCACGTGCCCCGTGGTGCCGTACACCGACCCGTCGTACTGCATCCAGGCCGGCCCCACCATCGCCGACCCGACCTGCTTCACCTGCCCGGGCCAGCCGGGGTGCTGAACGCCGCGCTTTCCTCCGCCGGACGCCTCGCGAGGCCAGGAGGGTAGGAAGCCGGTGATCCGACGGGTGGCCGCCCGGAGATCGGGCGTGGACAGCAGGGAAGCGGGAGAGAGGAATCCTGCTTCCCTGCTCCTTCATCGGCATCCCCTGGCTCTGCCGGGCCGAGGGCGCGCGGGGCGGTTGCCGCGCGGGTGAGCGCTTGCGTCAACCATCCGCCATGCCCGATGTTTGGGGGCTGTCCTCCACCTCCCCCAGGGGGCTCCCGCCATGCAGCACCTGACCTCCACCTCACCGATCGCCCACGCGGTGCGCGCCGTGCCGCTGTTCAACGGCGTCGCGCCGGTCACGCTCGACGTCCTGGCCGCCGCCGCCGTGCCGCTGGAGCTGGCGGATGGGGAGGATGCGTTCACCGGGCCGGGGGAGAACGGGCTGCTGGTGGTGGCCGAGGGGCACCTGGACGCGGTGGAGGACGGCGCCCGGGCGCTGCGCTGGTTCACCGACGGAGACGTGTTCGACCGGCAGCAGACGCTGGCCGGCGTCACCCGCGCCGTCCGCGTGCGCGCGGCGGGGTCGGCGCGGCTGGCGTGCATCCCCTGCGAGGTGGTGGACGAGCTGGAGGGGGCCGACACCGCCTTCGCCGAGGCGCTGCGGCGGATGCACGCGCGCCAGCTCCTCTGCCGGCTGGCGCCCGTGCTGGGCGCGCTGGACATGCGGCTGCTGGACGAGGTGGAGAAGGCCGCCGACTGGGTGTACCTGAACCGCGGCGACGCCCTGTTCGAGCAGGGCGACCCGGCCCAGGGCCTGTACTTCGTGGTCAGCGGGCGCCTGCTGGTGGAGCAGGTGGACGGGAACGGCCGCGCGCGGCCGATCGGCGAGGCGGGGCGCGGGCAGAGCCTGGGCGAGATGGCGTTCTTCACCGGCGCGCCGCGCACCGCCCGCGCCAGCGCCATCCGCGACAGCGTGCTGGTGGAGTTCACCAACGCCGAGTTCGACGCGCTGGTCTCGGCCCGCCCGCAGCTGATGCGCAGCGTGGCCGCCGGCCTGGTGGAGCGGCTGAACCACGCCAACAGCAGCGCCGCCCCCGCGCGTGTCACCAACCTGGCCATCGTGGCCGCCAGCCCCGGCGCGCCGGTGGCCGCGTTCTGCGACCGGCTGGCGGCGGCGCTCGGCACCTTCGGCCCCGTGCTGCGGCTGAGCTCGGCCACGCTGGGGGAGCTGGTGGGCGAGCCGGGGATCGCCGAGGCGCCCGAGGAATCGCCCGAGAGCGCGCGGCTGCTGGCGTGGATCGAGGCGCGCGAGGGGGCGCACCGCTTCGTGCTGTTCGAGGCCGACCCGCACCCCTGCGCCTGGACGCGCCGCTGCCTGCACCAGGCCGACCGCGTGCTCCTGGTGGCCCGCGCCGGCGAGGACCCCACCCCCGGCGAGCTGGAGCGGTCGCTCCTCAATCATCCCCGCCGCGTGTCGGACGCCAGGCAGTGGCTGGTGCTGGTGCACCCGGAGGGGACGCACAAGCTGCCCCGGGGAACCGGTGAATGGCTGAAGCCGCGGCAGGTGGAGACGCACCACCACCTGCGCTGGGGCGACGCGGGCGACCTGGGGCGGCTGGCGCGGCACGTGGCCGGGCGCGCGGTGGCGCTGGTGATGGGCGGCGGGGGGGCGCGCGGGTTCGCGCACATCGGGATGGTGCGGGCGCTGCGCGAGGCGGGGGTGCCCATCGACCTGGTGGGCGGCACCAGCATGGGTGCCAGCATCGCCGCGCAGGTGGCCATGGGGTGGAGCCCCGAGCGGCTGGAGAGCATCAACCGGCGCGTGTGGGTGAAGATCCGCCCGCACAAGATGTACACCATCCCGCTGATCTCCATCATCTCCACCCGCGGCAGCGACCGCGTGGGCGAGAT
>DASSJS010000116.1:0-36318 GCA_035691085.1 Longimicrobium sp. | reverse complement strand
GGCGGCGCTGCTCGATCGCCTGGATCATCCAGTTGGCGCTGTTCAGCTTGTTGCTGATGAACTCCTTGTTCTCGCCCTGGAACTTCTTCTTGTCCTTGGCGATGTCGCGGTACGTCTTGCTCAGCTTGAGGCGCGGGAGCGACGTGTCGTTCAGGAAGACCAGGTACTCGCCCTCGATCTTCTCCACGATCAGGTCGGGGATGATGTAGTTGTCGCCGTGTGACGCGTACTTGAGCCCCGGCTTGGGGTCGAGCTTGGCGACTTCATCCGCGGCGTCCTGCACGTCGCGCGGGGTGATCGACAGCTCCTTGCTGATCTCGCTCCAGCGGTGGTTGATCAGCTGGTCGAAGTACTGGTCCACGATGCGGTAGGCCAGCGACACGCGCAGCCGCTCCTCCACTTCCGCATGCGGGGGCTCGCCCTCGCCGGTCTCCTTCACCAGCTCCTGCACCACGCTGTCGCGCAGCTGAAGGAGGATGCACTCGCGCAGGTCGCGCGCGCCGATCCCCGGCGGGTCGAACGCCTGGATCACCTGCAGCATGCGCTCGCCCTCGGCCACGGCGTAGGGGCGCTCGCGGTCCCACCCGTCGGTGCCGCGCATGAAGTCGTTCAGGCTCTGGACGATCTCGTCGAGCCCGCACTCCAGGTACCCCTCGTCGTTGATGTTGCCGATGATCTCCTCACCCAGCAGCATCTCGCGGTCACTGAGGCGCAGCAGCGTGAGCTGGTCGTGCAGGTGGTCGCCCAGCTCCTTGGTGTCCACCGACACGGGCTCGTAGTACTCGCGCTCCTCGTACTCCTCGCGGCGGCCGCCGGTCTCGAAACCGTTCAGGAGGATCTCCTCCCAGTCGATCTCGTCGTCCTGCTTCTCGGCGTCCTTCTCCTCCTTCCGCTCCTCCACCTGCTCCTCGACGTCGCTCTCCACCATCTCGAGGAACGGGTTGTTCAGCAGCTCCTGTTTCAGGTGCTGCTGCAGGTCCAGGAGCGGCATGTACAGGAGATCCATCGCCTGGTACAGGCGAGGGTTGATCTTCATCTCCTGCTTGAGGGTCGTTCCCTGGTAAAGGCCCGTCTTCATACCGCGTCTTCCGATTCTGGGTGTTGATACCGCTCCCGCATGCGCGCCGTCAGCGTGGGGCCCAGGTAGATCTCCGCGACTTCATCGTTCCACACCAGCTCGCTCACCGTGCCGCTCACGCGAACCTTGCCCTCGTACATGATGTACGCGCGGTCCACGATGTCCAGCGTCTGCTCCACGTTGTGATCGGAGATCAGCACGCCGATGCCGCGGCGGCGCAGGTCGCTCACGATCTGCTGGATGTCGTGCACGGCGATGGGGTCCACGCCGGCGAAGGGCTCGTCGAGCAGCATGAAGCTGGGCTGCGTCACCAGCGCCCGGGTGATCTCCAGGCGCCGCCGCTCGCCGCCCGACAGCGAGTACGCCTTGCTCTTGCGCAGGTGCTTGATCCCCAGTTCGTCGAGCAGCTGCTCCAGCCGCGCCTTCTGCTCGGCGCGCGAGAGCTTCATCATCTGCAGGATGGCCAGGACGTTCTCCTCCACCGTCAGGCGGCGGAAGATGGAGGGCTCCTGCGCCAGGTACCCGATCCCCGCCCGCGCCCGCTTGTACATGGGCACGCCGGTCAGGTCGCGCTTGCCGATGAAGACCTTCCCCTTGCCGCGGTCCGGCTGGATCAGCCCGGTGATCATGTAGAACGAGGTGGTCTTCCCCGCCCCGTTCGGTCCGAGAAGCCCGACGATCTCACCCTGGCTCACGTGCACGTCCACGTCGTTCACCACGCGGCGGCCGCGGTAGCTCTTCACCAGCCCGCGGGCGGCCAGGGTGAGCCCGCCCTCCACCAGCATCGAGCGGCGCCGCGGCGGCTCCATCTGTTCCCCGCCATCGGCGCTCAAGGCAAGGTTCGAACCGGATTGTACCGCGGCCTCCGTCCCCGCCTCGTCCGCGTCGCTCGCGTGCGGTGCAGCCTGGGCGGCGGCGGGGCCATGGGTGCCGGAGAGGATGGCGCGGATGCGCTCGTCCATGTGGCCCAGCACCTCGCCCCGGCGCCCCTCCACCTCGCCCAGCACCCACGGCGACAGGCGCACGGCCTGCCACCCCGCGGCGCCGGCCTCCACCGGCTCCCCCTCGGGCTCCAGCAGGAACTCGACGACGTCGTCGGCCGCCAGCTGCCGCACCACCTGCTCGTCCAGGTACTGCAGCGTCTCGGCGTCGGCGAAGTTGCCGGGCGCCTGGCCGTTGGAGCCGCCGTACCAGCGGTGGTACTCCTCGCGCACGCCGGTCATCCAGCGCGCCCGGTCCACCGCGTTGGCGCCGTCGTCGGCCGCCGCCAGCGCCCGCAGCGCGATCAGCGCCGACAGGCCGCCGGGGCCGGTGGCGTTGATCACGCGGCCCAGCCGGTGGTCGCTCATGCGGCACCTCCCATGACGGGTGCGGAGGTGCGGGGGTACGGGGGTACGGAGGTACGATCCGTCCGCGGCCGCATCGAGATCGGCGTGGTCCGGACGGGCGGCGCGGGCGGCGATGCCGGCGGCGTGCCCGCGCGGGGCGTCGTTCCCGCCGGCGCCGGCGGCGTGGCCGTCGCCGGACGTGTGGTGGCCGGGGATGCGGGGCGCGCGGCGCCACCGGGCCTCGTGGGTGCGGCGGCGCGGGCGGTGCGCGCGGCGGCCGAGGTGTCGGCGGCGGCGGAGTCGCGGGGCTGCTCGGGGTCCAGGTACAGGCCCTGTTTCAGGCCGCGCACGCGCGCCACGTCCACCTCGCCCGCCTTGAAGCGCAGGTCGATGCGGTCGCCCACCAGGTAGTTGATCCCCGGCCGCTGCTCGCCGGCGGGCTTGGTGGTGTCGGGCCGCGTGCGGTAGATGGAGTGCGCGTCGCCGATGGCCAGGAGGCGCTCGATCTCGGTTTTCGCCGTGTCTCCCTGCGCCCGGTTGCGGCGTGCGGCGGCGGTGTCGGCCCCGGCGGGGCGCCCGGCCAGCCGCGGCGCACGGGCGCTGTCCGCGCGCGCCGAGTCGGTGCGGAAGAAGGCGATGATGGTGTCGGCCGTGAGCACGTCTTTCTGGTCGATTGCGTCGGGAGGGCGCGTGAGCACCCGCGTGGCGGTGTCGGGGCGCACGGCGGCGGAGCCGGTGTCCACCAGCACGCGCACGGCACCCAGCGTGTCCCAGCTCTCGCCGCGCGCCTTGCCCACGGCGTTCACCGTCCGCACCTGCTGGTCGGGGGTGATGGCCTCGATGCTGTCGGCCTCCAGCCGGAAGCCCTTGGCCACCGCCACCGAGCGCCCGGTGGTGTCCACCGGCGCCCCCGCGCCGGTCTGCCGCCCCGAGACCATGCGCTGCAGCAGGTCTCGCTCGAAGAAGAGCTGCAGCTGCGGGCCGGTGACGGTGAGCCGATCGCTCACCAGCCGCGCGTTGGCCTGCGCCAGCACCTTGCTGATCGAGCCGCCCCGCAGGTCGCTGCTGATGAAGTCACCCGAGAGCTGGTACTTCTCGTTGTCCACCCGCGCCTGCCGGCGCAGCTCCACGTGGTCGGCCACCTGGTCGTAGTACGCCTCCTCGGCCGTGGAGCGGGTGCCGTTGTCGTTGATCACCACGTTCCCGGTGGCCGTCATGTAGCGGTCGCCGACGGAGGTGACCCGGTCGGCGTCGACCTCCATCGGGTTGCGCCGGCTGGTGGCGCTGCCGCCACCGCCCTTGGCGCGGATGGTGACGTGCGGGCGCTGCAGCGCGGTGGCCTGGCTCTGCGGGCGGCCGGCCATGGCGCGGAAGTACTCCAGCTCGGGGCCGCGCAGGGTGCTTCCCTGGTTCTTGTCGGTGAACACCACGTTGCCGGTGGCGAACAGGCGGCCGGTGGCGCTGTTGTAGATGGCGTTGTCGCTGGTGAGCGACTTGCCGGGGTCCTGGTAGTCGACCTGGCGGAACAGGTGCACCTCGTTCTGCGCCTGGTACAGCACCGCGCTGTCCGCGCGCAGCTCCTCGCCGTTGGTGCAGCGCACCAGCAGCGGCCCCTGCGCGTTCACCACGCGGCTCCCCTCGGCGCCCACCACGCTGTAGGTGCCGCGCTGCGAAACCAGGTCGCAGCTGTTCGCCTGGGCGGCGGCCCGATGGACCACGCCCAGCAGCGCCAGCAGCGCGAGCGGAAAGGCCAGGATGCGCTTCATCAGAATCGGAAGCCCCCCTCGCCCACCTTCACGCCCTTCACCACCGCGTTCTTCCCCTGCACGTTGGTGAACGCCGCGTTGGAGGTGAAGCCGTCGCTGATCACCGTCTGGCCGCTCTCCACGATGGTAGTGGACAGGGTGCTCCACACGCGGTCGGCGCGCTGGTCCCAGTGCAGCTCCTCGGTGGTGATGGTGCGCGTCCCCTTGTCGCCCTGGGTCACCAGCACCACGTGGCCGCGCGCGGTCATCATCCCGTTGGTCTGGTCGTACTCGCCGGTCTTGCTGGTCAGGTCGCTGGGCCTGCGCCCCGCTTCGTAGAACACCAGGTGCACCTTCTTGAGCTGCGTGTTGCTCTCGCCGGCCGGGGTGGTGGCGGTGTCGGCGACCAGGTCGGCCTTCAGGTTGCCGGCCTCGGTGATCCTGAGCCGCATCCCCACGGTCACCTGGTTGCTGTTGGCGTCCAATGCCACGGCCGGCGCCGCCGGTGCCTGCTGGCACGCGGCGGTGAGACTGAGGGCAAGCAACAGCATCGTCGGAGACCGCTTCATCGCTCCATTCACCGTGGTTGATCGACGCCTGCCGATCGACATTGTTTCGTACCCCGTACTTCCGTACTCCCGTACTCCCGTACTTCAGTCAGACCGCGCCCGCCCGCATCAGGTCGTGCAGGTGCACCATCCCGATCACGGTGCGGCCCTCGCCGATTACCGGCAGCGCCATCACGCCGTACCGCTCCATCACCCCCACCGCGGCGGCCGCAAGCTGCTCCGGATCAGCCGTAAGTGGTTGGCGGGTCATTACATCCGATACGTTGACGGCGAAGAATCGTTCCTCGCGCTCCATCAGCCGCGTCAGGTCGCCGCTGGTCACCACTCCAAGAAGGCGCCGCTCCGCGTCCACGATGGCGACCGTGCCGCGGCGCTCGGCCAGCTGGACCACGGCTTCGCGCATCGTGGCCTCCGGACCCAGCAGCGGCAGGTCGCGCGTGACCATCACGTCCGCCACGCGCAGCAGGAGGCGCCGGCCCAGCGCGCCGCCCGGGTGCAGGCGGGCAAAGTCGTCGCGCCCGAAGCCGCGGCGAAGGAGGAGCGCCACCGCCAGCGCGTCGCCCATCGCCAGCGCCGCGGTGGTGGACGAGGTGGGCGCCAGGTCGTGCGGGCAGGCCTCCTCGGCCACCGAGCAGTCGAGCACGAACTCGCTCTGCCGCGCCAGCGACGATTGCACGCGCCCCACCATCGCCACCAGCCGCACGCCCATGCGGCCCAGGTACTCCACCAGCCCCCGCAGCTCGTCGCTTTCGCCGCTCTTGCTGAGCAGCACCGCCACGTCGCCGGTTCCCACGATCCCCAGGTCGCCGTGCAGCGCCTCCACCGGGTGGAGGAAGGTGGCCGGCGTTCCCGTGGAGGTCAGGGTCGCGGCGATCTTCCGCGCCACGATCCCGCTCTTCCCCACGCCACTCACGATCACGCGGCCGGTGGCGTGGACGATGGCTTCCACCGCGCCCGCGAAGTCATCGCCGATGCGCGCTTCCAGCGCGGCGACGGCTTCGGCCTCCTGGCGGATCACGCGGCGGGCGCGCTCCAGCGTCTCGGCCAGCGACAGCGCCGCGCCCTCGGCCGCGAGGAGGTCGGTCACTGCCCGGCGCTCCGGCTGGCGCTGGCCTCGCGCTCGGCCACGTACGCCTCCACCCGCTCGGCCCACTCGCCCCGCGCCGTCAGCAGCGCCTCGGCGAACTCGCGCACCGCGCCGCGGCCGCCTTCCTTCTCCGCCGCCCACACCGCCGTCGCCCGCGCGTCCGACGTCGCGTTCCCCACCACGGCGGGGAGGCCGACGCGGCGCAGGATCGGCAGGTCGGGCAGGTCGTCGCCCACGAAGGCGGTCTCGTCCCACCCGATCTCCAGCCGCTCCAGCAGCTCGGTGACGATCTTCAGCTTGGCGGCGGTGCGGTCCTGGTACACGTCGTCGATCTCCAGCTCCTTGGCGCGGAGGGCGACGGCGTGGCTCTCGCGGCCGGTGACGATCGACACCTGGATCCCCGCTTCCTTCATCAGCCGGATCCCCAGCCCGTCCTGGATGTCGAAGCGCTTCAGCTCCACCGGCTCGCCGCTCGCCGTGGCGCCCAGGTACACGCCGCCGTCGGTCATCACCCCGTCCACGTCGAGGACGACGAGCCTGATCCGCTTCGCCAGCTCCGCGGCGATGGCTTCAGCCACGGGCACCCGCCTCCCACTCGAAGGGCCGCACCGCCGCGCGGATCTCCAGCACCTGCTCCAGCAGCGGGCGGAGCCGCGCCAGCGGAAGCATGTTCGTGGTATCGCTCAGCCCCTTCGCGGGCTCCGGGTGCGTCTCCAAAAAGAGCGCGTCCGCCCCGGCGGCCACCGCCGCGCGCACCAGCGCCGGGATGTGCCCCGGCTCGCCGCCGCTCACCCCCGCGCCCTCGCCGGGGCGCTGCACGCTGTGGGTGCCGTCGAAGATGGCGGGCGCCTCGCACGCCTGGCGCATCAGCGCGAAGGAGCGCATGTCCACCACCAGGTTCCCGTAGCCGAAGAACGTCCCCCGCTCCGTCACCGCGACGCCCGAAGCGCCGGCGGCGCGCACCTTGTTGGCGGCGCCCTTCATCTCCGCCGGCCCCATCCACTGCCCCTTCTTCACGTTCACCGGCTTCCCCGTAGCACCGGCGGCGACGAGAAGGTCCGTCTGCCGGCAGAGGAAGGCGGGAATCTGCAGCACGTCCACCACCTCGGCCACCGGCGCGCACTGCCCGGGAAGGTGCACGTCCGTCAGCAGCGGCAGGCCGGTCTCGGCCCGCACCCGCGCCAGCTTCTCCAGCCCCTCGTCGACCCCGGGGCCACGTGGCGAGCCCGGGGACGAGCGGTTGGCCTTGTCGAAGCTCGCCTTGAAGATCACCGGGAGCCCCAGGTCGTCGCTGATCCGCGCCAGCGCCTCGGCGATGGTGAGGTTGAGCGCGTCGCTCTCCAGCACGCACGGCCCCGCGATGATCCAGAACGGCGCGCCGATGCGAAAGAGCTTCGCCACCTCGGGCCCGCCGCGGACGACGGGCCCGCGCCGCGCCAGCGTGGCGATCTCGCCCTCGGGCAGGAGCGCGTCCATGTCCAGCCCCGCCACGACCTCGGCCGCGTGCACCCGCCCGTCCCGCTGCTCGCCCATCAGTCGCCCGCCACCGCGGCCACCGCGCGCGGATGTGCGTCCGCCGCCGTCTCCGCGCCCGCGTCCGCCGAGGCCGGAGCGGACGCGACGGGGCCGCGCCGCTTCACCGCCGCGCCGACGAACGACGCGAACAGCGGGTGCGGCTGGTCGGGGCGGCTCTTGAGCTCGGGGTGCGCCTGCGTGGCCACGAACCAGGGGTGGCCGGGGATCTCGATCATCTCCACCAGGTTCCCGTCGGGGCTCACGCCGCTGATGCGCAGCCCGCTCTCCTCGAGCTGCTCGCGGTAGCTGTTGTTCACCTCGTAGCGGTGGCGGTGGCGCTCGCTGATCTCCTGCGCACCGTAGATCTCGCTGGCCAGGCTCCCCGCCACCAGCCGCGCGGTGTAGGCGCCCAGCCGCTGCGTGCCGCCCAGGTCGGTCACCTCGCGCTGGCTGTTCATCAGGCAGATCACGGGATCGCTGGTCTGGTTGTCCCACTCGGCCGAATGGGCGCCCTCGATCCCGCAGACGGAGCGGCTGAACTCGATCACCGCCGTCTGCAGCCCCAGGCAGATGCCGAAGAACGGCAGCCCGTTCTCGCGCGCCCAGCCGATGGCGCTGAGCATCCCCTCCACCCCGCGCACGCCAAAGCCGCCGGGGATCAGCAGGCCGTGATAGTCCGCCAGCTTCCCGGCGCTCTGGCCGTTCTCGAAGTCCTCGGACGAGAGCCAGTCGATGCGCACCTTCACGTCGTTGGCGATCCCGCCGTGGATCAGCGCCTCCTGCACGCTCTTGTAGCTGTCCACCAGCGCCACGTACTTCCCGACCACGGCGATGCGCACCTCGCCGTTCTTCGGGCTCTTCACCCGCTCCACCAGCTGCTTCCAGCTGGTGAGCGCGGGCTTCTCGGTGTGCAGGCCCAGCTTGGAGGTGACCAGCTCGTCCAGCCGCTGGCGCGCGTAGTCGAGCGGCACCTCGTAGATGGTGCTGGCGTCGCGCGCCTCGATCACGGCGTTCACGTCCACGTTGCAGAAGAGCGCGATCTTGCGCTTCATCTCGGCGCTGATCGGGTGCTCGCTGCGGCAGATCAGCACGTCGGGCTGGATCCCGATCTCCATCAGCTCGCGCACCGAGTGCTGCGTGGGCTTGGTCTTCAGCTCGCCCGCGGCGGCGATGTACGGGATCAGCGTGAGGTGGATGAAGAGCGTGTGCTCGCGCCCCACCTCCTGCCGGTACTGGCGGATCGCCTCCAGGAACGGGAGCGACTCGATGTCGCCCACGGTGCCGCCGATCTCGGTGATCACCACGTCGTGGTTGGGGGCCAGCCGGCGGATGGCGCCCTTGATGGCGTCGGTGATGTGCGGGATCACCTGCACCGTGGCGCCGAGGTACTCGCCGCGGCGCTCGCGGGTGATCACGTCCTGGTAGATGCGCCCCGTGGTGATGCTGTTGGCCTGGCTCAGGTCGGCGCCCACGAAGCGCTCGTAGTGGCCCAGGTCGAGATCCGTCTCGGCGCCGTCGTCGGTCACGAACACCTCGCCGTGCTGGAAGGGCGAGAGCGTGCCGGGGTCCACGTTGATGTAGGGGTCGAACTTCTGGATGGTCACGCGGAGCCCGCGCTCCACCAGCAGCCGTCCGATCGACGCCGCGGCGATCCCCTTGCCCAGCGAGCTGACGACGCCGCCGGTGACGAAGATGTACTTGGTGGGGGCCGTGTTCAGGGCGGTCATGTGCGTGCTCGTTCCAGGGCTGGGGGTGCCTGGCTTTCCAGGATGATGCGTTCGGCGCGATGCGCGTCGGCCGGGGTGTCCACCCCGCCCTCGGCGCGCTCGCCCACCGCCACGCCGATCTTCAGGCCGGCGGCGAGCGCGCGCAGCTGCTCCAGCTTCTCGATGCGCTCCAGCTCCGACTCCGGGAGCGACACCCAGCGCAGCAGCGCGCCGCGCGTGTATGCGTAGATGCCCACGTGGCGCAGGTACGCGCCCGTGTTGAAATCCGGCTCCGCGTCACGCGGGAACGGGATGGGGGCGCGGCTGAAGTACAGCGCGCGGCCGTCGCCGCCGCGCACCACCTTCACCACCGCCGCCTCGCGCCACTCGCCCGCGTGGCCGACCGGCGTGGCGATCGTCCCCACGTCCCACCCCCCGTCACGGACGAGCGCGACCGCGGACTCGAGGTGATCGGCGCGCACGAAGGGCTCGTCGCCCTGCACGTTCACGATCACGCCGAACCCGCGGTACTCCGGCCGCCGCGCCACCTCGGCCACGCGGTCGGTGCCCGAGGGATGATCCTCCCGCGTCATCTCCACCGCCGCGCCGAACCCGCGCGCGATTTCCGCCACCTCGGCCGCATCGGTCGCGACCACCAGCGCGTCGAAAACACCGGACGCGGCGGCGCGGCGCCAGACCCACTCGATGAGCGGTCTGCCGGCGATGGGGTGCAGCGGTTTGCGGGGAAGCCGGGCGGAGCCGAGGCGGGCCGGGATCACTCCGAGGACCTGGGCGGTCATCGGTTTCCCTGCCCCTTGCGGGCGGAACAAGCGCGGGAGGCGGCTGCAATAATCACGCCATGCAACGTAACGCGCCGCCGGGAGAATGTCAAAGCGGGCGGTGGAGGAATCATGGCGCGCTAATCCGCGCCGCGAAAGGGGAGCATGGCGGCGGACGATGGAATGCCGCGCGCCCCTGCGTTGTCCTTATGGCAGGATGGCTCCCGCGGGGAGCCCGCCGCCCGCCGCCACCCGGTAGCAGTCCACGCCGGGCGAAAAGCGCGTGGAATGCGTCAATCATGCAAGTCGTGATCCCCCAACGGTATCAGTAGCCCGGGAAATCCTTGTGCAAACCGGGTGCGGCTGCGTATGTTTTCGGTGCCGCACCCACAGCCGTTCTCGCTGAAAGGCTCCCGCTCGCGCGGAGCCGCAACGGCGCTCTCACCGCGCCGAACGCTCCTCATCCTGTTGAGACACGCATGAAGACCCGCCTTCGCGCCGCCCTTGGCGGCGCTGCTCTCGTACTTGCCACGGCCGCCACCGCCCGCGCGCAGGCCGATTCGGTGTTCGCCGCGAGCGTGAGCGGCACCAACCTGCTGCGGCTGAACAACGACGCCTCGTTCGTGGTGCGCGGCACCGCCGGCTCGGGGCAGCTTCCCGCCACCGGCGCCGGCGTGCGCATGATGTGGTTCCCCAGCCTCTACGCATTCCGCGCCGGCAAGGTCGACAGCTTCGGCAGCACCTACTGGGACCTGTCGGACATCGGCACCGGCTCGGTGGGGTTGGGCGAGAACGTGCGTGCCAGCGGCAACAACTCGTTCGCCGCGAACCTGGCCACCACCGCCAGCGGCGACGAGAGCGTGGCGCTGGGGAACAACGGCACCGCCAGCGGCGACCGGGCGTTCGCCTTCAACGGCACCGCCAGCGGAGTGGGCGCCGTGGCCATCGGCAGCGGCGCGCAGGCCACCAACGACGACGCGCTGGCCATGGGCCCCAGCTCGATCGCGGGCGGGCTGGCGGCCATCACCCTTGGGCCCAGCATCGCCAACGGCAACTTCGGCGTGGCCATCGGGCTGCAGAACAGCGCCAGCGGCCAGTTCTCGGTGGCGATCGGCAAGAACGCCCGCACCGCCAACCGCCAGGGCTCGATCGTGCTGGGCGACGGCTGCGCGGGGTTCTCGTCCGACTCGGTTTATCCCACGGCCAACAACCAGTTCGTGGCCCGCGGCTGCGGCGGCGTCAAGATCTTCACCAACCAGGGGCTGACCTCGGGGGTGGAGCTGGCGGCCGGCGGCAGCGGCTGGAGCGCGGTGTCGGACCGCAACCGCAAGGAGAACTTCCTGGCGGTGGGCGGCGAGGAGCTGCTGGCGCGCCTGCGCAACGTTCCGGTGAGCAGCTGGAACTACAAGTCGCAGGACCGCGGCATCCGCCACCTGGGCCCCATGGCGCAGGACTTCTACGCCGCCTTCGGCCTGGGCGAGAGCAACCTGCTGATCAACAGCATCGACATCGACGGCGTGAACATGGCCGCCACCCAGGCGGTGGCCGCCCGCACCGACGTGCTGCGCCAGCAGGTGCGGACGCTCACCGGCGAGAACGCGGCGCTGCGCGCCCGCGTGGGCGAGCTGGAAGCGCGCCTGCAGCGCATCGAGGCGGCGCTGGCCGCGGGCACCGCCCCGGCCGCGCAGAAATAAGGCGCGGAGGGGCGCGGGCGGGCCTCCCGCCCGCGCCCCGTCCGGCCCCGACCCACTTTCGTTGACGGAGCCGCCGCACCCGCGGGGTGCGGTTTCGCAATCTCCCGCCCACCCATCGGACACATCGTCATGACACCGACCCGATCCTTCGCGCCCCGCGCGCTGCCGCGGCGCCCGAAGCTCGCGTGGATCGCCGCGGCGCTGCCGCTGCTGGCGGCATGCAGCGACCGCGGCATCACCCTTCCCGCGGTGCCCGCCGCCCCCGCGCCGATCGCGGCGGCCCTGTGCACCGTGAGCGTGGCCGAGCAGAGCATGGTGTGCACCGACGCCCAGCGTTCGCCGGCCTCGGGTGCCCGCGCCGACAAGATCCTGGGCGGCCAGGAGGTGTACGTGCGCCTCACCAGCTCGGGCACCAGCTACGACGGCGGCACCGAGATCCTGAGCACCAACGTGACCGTGCAGAACCTGCTGCGGCAGACCATGGGCGTGGACAGCACCGCCGCGGTGGTGGGCGTGCGCGTCTTCTTCCAGCAGAACCCCACCGTGACGGTGGGATCGGGCGAGGTCACGCTGGTGAACCCCGACGCCACCGACGGGACCTTCACGGCCACCAACCAGCCGTACTACCTGTACAACCAGGCGATCACCCCGTACGAGATCTCGGCCGCGCGCAACTGGCTGTTCAACGTGCCGCCCACGGCCACCAAGTTCGTGTTCACCGTGTACGTGTCGGCCCCGCTGGCCAGCTACACGGGCACGCTGCTCGACCACGTGTGGACGGGCGCCACCAGCAGCGACTGGAGCACGGCGGGCAACTGGAACCTGGGCACCGTACCCGACTCGGGGAGCACGGTCTCGATCCCCGCCGACTCGCTCCTGGCCAGCCACACCATGCCGGTGCTCTCGGCCGACGTGGCGCTCACCAACCTGCGCGTGGGCTACGGCAGCACCCTGGGGCTGAGCGGCCACACGCTGGTGGCGTGGGGCAACGTGGACGGCGTGGGCACCGTCAGCGGCGGAACGGTGTGGAGCCGCGGCACCGCGGCGCTGCTGGGCGGCAACCTCGCCTCGGTGCAGGTGAGCGGAAGCGCCGCGCTGCAGAAGTCCACCGTCACCAGCGGCGCCGTCTCCGTCACCGGCACGCTGGCGGTGAAGGACCAGGCGCTCTCGATCCAGATTCCCTGACCCCCTCCTCCAGCGATCAACGAACCATGAACCGGAAAATCGCGCTTTCGCTCTCGGCCGCCGCGCTGGCGGTGGCGGCGGCCCTTCCCCTGGCCGCGCAGACGCCTGACTCGGCCTTCGCGGTGAGCAGGAGCGGGGCGGGCCTGCTGCGCGTGAACGTGGACGCGGGCGCCCTGTTCGGCGGCACCTATGACGGCGACGGCTCCGGCACGGGGATCCCGGCCGAGGGCGCGGGCACGCGCATGATGTGGTACCCCCGCAAGGGCGCCTTCCGCGCCGGCGGCATCAACGGCACGCAGTGGGACGCGGCCAACATCGGCGACTACTCGGTGGCGATCGGGCAGGACGTGCGCGCCAGCGGCAGCAACACCGCCGCCTTCGGCCTGCGCTCCACCGCCGCCCAGGTATCGGCCTTCGCCGCGGGGGAGGACAACACCGCCTCGGGTGCGGCGTCGGTGGCGCTGGGCTACCACGCGCACACCAACGCGCGGCAGGGCTCGTTCGTCTTCTCGGACCGCAGCTCGGTCGACACGCTGCGCGCGGGCGTGAACCACAGCGCCAACTGGCGGGTGAGCGGCGGCTTCCGGATCTTCACCGCCAGCAACCTGAGCACGGGCGTCACCATCCAGAGCGGCGCCACCGTCAGCAACTGGGGCCAGTCGAACGCGGTGATCAGCACCAGCACCGGCGCGTACCTGAGCACCTCGGGCGTATGGACGAACGTGTCGGACGTGAACCGCAAGCATCTGTTCGCGCACGTGGAAGGCGAGGACGTGCTGTCCCGTCTCCGTACCCTGCCGATCACCACCTGGACCTACAAGGTGGATGCCGATGACGTGCGCCACATCGGCCCCACCGCGCAGGCTTTCCACGCCGCGTTCGGGCTTGGGAGCGACGAGAAGACGATCGGCACGGTGGACGCCGACGGCGTGTCGCTGGCGGGCGTGCAGGCGCTGGATGCGCGTACGCTGGTGCAGGCGCGGACCATCGCGCAGCAGGGGCAGACGATCGCCGCGCAGCAGCAGACCCTCGACGCGCAGGGCCGTGAGCTGGCCGAGCTGCGGGCCCGGCTGGAGCGCATCGAGGCCGCGCTCGCGCCGAAGCCGTGACGCGCTGACCGCACGGACGAACGATACGAAGCCCCGCGCCGGCATCCCGGCGCGGGGCTTCTGCTTTCCGGCGGGAGGCAATCAGGAAACCGTCACCCAATCGTACGCGGCTTCGTCTCGACGGGGAAGGTGACGTTGATTTGGACACAGAGCACCAGAGAACCAGAGCACCAGAGGCTTCGAGGCTGGCTCTCCGGTTTCTCCGCGTTTCCTGATGCGGTTCTCCGTGACCTCCGTGGTTCTCCGTGCCCTCCGTGTTCGAATCAGGACGATACACGGCGTGATACCGCCCGGATGTCGCCATGGACTCGGCGCCCCGGTCACATCCCGCTGATGGATGCTGTTAAGTTGTTGGCGTTCGAGTCGGCATGGAACGATGGACGATTCTCTGGACGGGTAGAAGACGGGTTCAGCAGGGGCCGGGTGGCAAGAACGCCAGCAGCCCGCGCTGATACACCTCGTGAACCTCTGCGATGGGGCGGCCGTCACCGCCGATCAAAACCGCGCGGTGCTCGAACAGCGCGGCCGGAATGGGCAGCGGGCCGGAGCTGTGGCACGGCGGCACGGAGTGGAGACTACGCTCCCACCCCTCCGGCAGCGGAAACCACAGGAGCCGGGCCGCGAACGTCTGGCGCGTGGGCTCCAGCGGCGCCACCACGCGCCCGAACGGCGTGTCGCCGGTCTCCAGCGCGCGATTCATGTCCGGCGTCAGCCGCGCGGGGAGATACCAGTTCTCGGCCTCGGAAAGGACGCGCCCGCCGCAGCGGAGGCGCACCCTGCGATAGCGCACCACCTCGCCCGAGTCCGCACGCAGCCGCTGGCGCTGTTCCGCGGTGGGCGCGAGCGGCTCGCTGGCCAGCACCTCGGCCACGATCCGCGGCTCCGGCGCCAGGCGGTGGTCCCCGCACCAGTTCTCCAGCGTGGCGGTGGCGCTGCGGCTGGCCAGGATCTCGGCGTTCAGCCCCTGGACCAGGGCCAGTGCCTGGGTGCGGGTAAGGAGCGCGTCGGGCCACACGGGCTCGCGCTGGGCGTGGACGGGCGCCGCGGCGAGCACGGCTGCCGCCAGCCATACGCGCAAGACCGGCCGGGTCAGATCCGAAGGGATGAGGCGCACGCGTTCAGCGGTGGAGTGGCGGGGAGAAAGAGAATCGGCTCAAGGGTAGATCCCTCTCCCATGCCCGACAAGCGGGGAAGGCACGACGCAGGGAGGACCACGCACCAGGCCCCGCGCCGACGGCGGCGCGGGGCTGGCTTGTTGGGGCTTCATCGACCGCGCGAAGCGTCGCGCACCGGATCGTCGGAGCCGCGCGCTCGTCAGAACACCCGCGGGATCGCGGCGGTCACGATCAGGCGCGCCTTCCCCACGTCCAGCCGCGGGTCGGCGTAGAGGATGGCGCTGGCGAAGCGGAACGAGATCCCCGCCCCCACGTTCTGCGTCCACGGCGGCGACTGCTCGCCCGTCCACGCGGCGCCGGCCACCCACGCGCCCACCACGCTCGGCTGGCCCACGAAGGGCACCGCCAGGGGAAGCGGGACGGCGTAGCGCGCGTCGACGAAGGCCAGGTTCTCGCCGCGGTACCGCGCCACGCGCACCGTGGGGATGGTGGACGGGCCGCCCAGCAGCTGGTAGCGCTGCGGCGGCGCGCTCCCCAGCACCGCGGCCACGCCGCGCAGGTACACGGTCAGCGTGTGGGTGCGGAACGCCGTGGCGGTGTAGGTGGCGTCGCCCACCACCTGCGTGAAGGTGGCGTCGGCCGAGCCGGCCAGCGCGCGCTCCACCTGTGCGTTGGCCGTGAACTGCGACAGGCGCCCCACCACCCGCAGCTCCGCGCCGCCGAAGGCGGAGACGATGCTTCCCTCGTCCACCGGCTGGTTCAGGCGGTCCTTGTCGTTGCTCTGCCAGATGGAGAAGACGTGCTTCGCCCGCAGCGACCGGGCATCCTCCCACTGCGCGCCCAGGCGCGGGTTGAGCCAGCTTTCGCCCGCGATCAGCGGCTTGCCGACCGGGCGCGTGACCATCACCCGCAGCAGGTCGGCGTCGTAGTAGTCGCGGTAGTCGCGGCCGGTGGTGAACACCGAGATGGAGTTCGACAGGTCGCCCCGCTGCCACCCGTCGTTGGTGCGCGTGGCGCGCGACGCCTCGGCCTGCACCTCCACGTTCTGCACCCGCAGCGGCACCGCGATGCGGACGCCCCCGCCCAGCCGGTTGGGGTTCTCGAAGCGGTACGCGACCCACGGGCTCAGCCGCGGCCCGCTGTCGTTTCGGGTGGGGAGGATCAGCGCGCCCACGGTGAGGGTGAGGCCGTTCACCCGGTCGTACGTGGGGAGCGGGCGCGCGGAGTACGAGAAGAGCGGCGGCCGCGCCGGGGCGATGATGGTGGCCGCGTAGGTGGCCGTGTCGCCGTGGAAGGCGGTGTCGCCGGGGAGCGCCACCTGGGCGCCGGGGCGCGTCTCCAGCACCCGCCCCGTGCTGGCCAGCGCGGAGTTGTAGATGTCGCCGCCCACCAGGGCGATGTCGCCGCGCACCACGGCGCGCGGGCGGACGAAGAAGTTGCCGCCGATCACCGCCACGCTGCCGTCGATGATCCCTTCCAGCCGCACGTCGGCGTCGTACACCACCACGTCACCGGTGGCGTGGAAGGTGGCGGGGAGGATGGTGTCGCGGTCGAAGCGCAGGTAGTTGTTGCGCGCCAGGATGGCGCGCGCCAGCTCGGCCGCGGGCGAGCGGTCGTCGCCCGAAAGGCGCACGTCCTGCGCGGCCAGCGGGCGCGCGAGGGCCGCCAGCAACAGCGCCGCGGCGAGCGCGGCCCGGCGAAGGATCATCTCACAGCTCCAGGAAGTTGCGCAGGAGATCCTTCCCTCCCTCGCTGGCGATGGACTCGGGATGGAACTGCACGCCCCACACGGGGTGCTCGCGGTGGCGCACCGCCTGGATCTCGGTCTCGTACCCGGGCTCGTCGGTCCACGCCATGGCCTCCAACTCGGCAGGAAGCGTGCTGGGCTCGATCACCAGCGAGTGGTAGCGGGCCACCGTGAGCGGCATGGGAACGCCGCGAAAGATCCCCTCGCCGGTGTGGCGGATGGGGCTGGTCTTGCCGTGCATCACCCGCCCCGCGCGAACGACGTCGCCGCCGTACGCGGCGCCGATGGACTGATGGCCCAGGCACACGCCCAGGATCGGCGTCGTCGCCCCCAGCCGCCGGATCACCTCGACGGAGACGCCGGCCTCGTTGGGCGTGCAGGGGCCGGGGGAGATCACGATCTTCTCCGGCGCCATCGCCTCGATCTGCTCCACGGTGAGCTCGTCGTTGCGGCGCACCTCCAGCTCGGCCCCCAGCTCGCCCAGGTACTGCACCAGATTCCACGTGAAGGAATCGTAGTTATCGATCACCAGGATCATGAGTTACGTTCTTCTTCCAAGGATGTGGCCGAGCCCGGGTCATCGTCCTTGAGGCCGGCCAGAATCGTTTCGATCTGCTGGAGGAGCCGTGGTGCTTCCTCGGTCGCGACACTCCAGACCTCGTCGAAATTTACCCGGTCGTACTGATGCGTGACGATGTTCCTCATCCCGACGATGCGGCGCCATGGGATGTCGAGGTGTTTCACCCGGAAGCCCTCGCCGACTATCCCGGCAGCCTCACCCAGGACGGTCAGACGCCTCACAATTCCGTCTTCGAGGAACTCGTCGGCCTCCAGGTCACTCCGCGCCCGGCCGTCGACGTACCGCGCCAGCCGGCGCAGCGTCTGGCACATGTCCAGAGGTGAGCCGCGGCAGCCTCGTCATCAGGCCGCATAGATCACCCGGTTCTGGGCCAACACGCGCTTCCGGATGAACGGATTTTCGATCTGAGACTTCTCAGCCAGATCCACGTTTCGCCCGAACATCTCCCGCAACTCTTCGAGCATGGCCGCACGATCGAACAACGAACGGCGAATCCCCGGCTGGAACGTTACAAGCACATCAACGTCGCTGTCGGGCCGAAAGTCGTCTCGCAGCACCGAGCCGAACAGCGCGAACTCGGTGATATGCCACCTTCGGCAGAACTCCTCGATCCGCTCAGGGTACGTCGATGTTCATTTCTACTGGCCTTGTTCTCAGCCTCAGGCCGCGTGCAAGACGCTGTGGTGATCCAGCACGTGCCGCCGTACGAATGGGTTGCGGATACTCGCCTTCTCCACCAGGTCGACCTTGCGGCCGAATGCGGCGGTGAGCTCATCCTCCATGTCGAGCCAATCGAGCGTGGGCCGCACGCCGGGCTCGAACGTCACCAGCACGTCCACGTCGCTGTCGGGCCGGAAGTCGTCGCGCAGAACAGAGCCAAACAGCGCGAACTCGGCGACGTGCCACTTGCGGCAGAACTCCTCGATCCGGTCGCGCGATACGTCGATGTTCATCCCCGGCATCACGAAGAGGGCGGATTTCCGAGAATCGCGGTGGAATCTGTGGGATCGGCCCCCCTGCGGGAAGGGGAATCCCGGTTCACACCCCCCCGGACGGGAAATCACCCTCGTCCGTCATCGGCCGAGCTCCGCCGGGGGTCACGCCCGGGGGTGGTGGGCGCGGTGCTCCTGCGCCAGGTAGTTGCGGTCCACGTGGGTGTAGATCTGCGTGGTGGAGATGTCGGCGTGGCCCAGCATCTCCTGCACGGCCAGCAGGTCGGCGCCACCCTCCAGCAGGTGCGTGGCGAAGGTGTGCCGCAGCGTGTGCGGGGTCACGTGCTTCTCGATCCCCGCGGTCTTCACGTGCTGCTGCAGGATCTTCCACACGCCCATCCGGGTGAGCGGGCCGCCGCGGGCGTTCAGGAACACGCGACCGTCGCCCCTGCCGCGGTCCAGCCCCGGCCGCGTCTCGCGCAGGTAGATGCTGAGCGTGCCCACGGCCCGGGCGCCGATGGGCACCAGCCGCTCCTTGCTCCCCTTGCCGAACACGCTCACGAACTCCTCGTCCAGGTGCAGGTCGCGCACCTTCATTCCGGTCAGCTCGCTCACGCGGACGCCGGTGGCGTAGGCGAACTCGAGCATGGCCCGGTCGCGCCAGGCCAGCGGGTGCAGCAGGTCGGGCGCGTTCAGCAGCGCCTCCATCTCGGGCACCGACAGCGCGTCGGGGAGGCGCCGCCACTGCTTGGGCATGGAGATGCGGTCGCTGGGGTCGGCCTGCACGTGCCCCTCGCCCACCAGGAAGCGGAAGTACGTGCGCATGGACGACAGGTTCCGCGCCAGCGACGCCGGGGCCAGCCCCATCTCCTTCAGGTCCAGCAGCAGCCCGCGCAGGTCGGCGGTGGTCACGTCACCCGGTTCGCGGCGCCCCTGCTTGCGCGCGTGCGCGGCCATGCGGACGATGTCGTGCCGGTACGCGTCGAGCGTGTTGTCGGCCAGCCCGCGCTCGAAGCGGAGGTGGTCCAGGAACATCTCCACCCTGAACCGCCGCGCCGTGGCGTCGTCCACCTGCGGCGCGTCGACCGTGGCGGGAGGGGCGGTTGCGGGTGAAGAAGCCAATCTGCAGCGCCTGTTTCGCGGAGGAACGGAGATCCGGGGACGAGCGAGGAGGAATCTAACCGCGCGAGGCGCCAGGGGGGATCGGGGGATGAATCGGGGCCGGGGAGAAGCATGAGCGTATGCCGCGGCAGGCCCTCTCCCCCCGGCCCCCTCCCCCAAATAACTACCTTGCGGGAGGGGGAGAACTGGGTGCCGGGATGGGGTTCAGCGCGTGTCCGAGCACTCAGCACTCAGCACTCAGCACTCAGCACTCAGCACTCAGCACTCAGCACTCAGCACTCAGCACTCAGCACTCAGCACTCAGCACTCAGCACTCAGCACCCAGCACTCAGCACCCTCAATCCTCCCCGCCCTCCTTCCGCGTCTTCCACCACCACCAGCCGACGCCGATCGCGATCACCACGGCGGCGATGGCCAGCCAGCGGCCGGACGATTCGACGGCGCCGCGGATCTGCTCCCAGTTCTCGCCGGCGGTGGCGCCCAGGTAGATCAGCATCCCGTACCACAGGCCGGAGGCGAGCGCCATCGGGATCGCGGCGCTCCAGAAGCCGACCATGCTGGTCCCCGCGAAGATGGGGACCACCGCGCGGAACATGGGGAGGAAACGCGAGATGAAGATCACGATCACGCCGCGGCGCTCGTAGAAGCGCGACAGCTTTTCCATCTGCTTGGGCTGCAGCAGCTTGCGGCCCAGGCGGCCCTGGAAGAACGTGGTGCCCTTCTTACGGCCCACCCAGTACATCAGCAGCGCGGTGGCCACGTTCGCCAGCCACACCACCAGGAACATCACGAACGGGTTCCCCTGCCCCTGCCCCGCCAGGAACCCGCCGAAGAGCGCCACCACGTCGGCCGGCACCGGCGGAAACACGTTCTCCACCGCCGCGATCCCGCCGACCACCAGGTAGACCAGGACTGGAGGGAGCCCCTTCAGCCACTCCAGCATGGAGTCGATCACGCCGCCCACGGCTCAGAGCCCCGGGTTGCGGCGATGGCGGGCGTGCACCTCGTCCACCCCTTCCATGTCGTCGATCAGCGCCACGGCGTGGCAGGCCAGCCCCTCGCCGCGGCCGATCCACCCCAGCCCCTCGTTGCTCTTCCCCTTGATGGACACGTGGTCGGGGGCGATGCCCAGGACGGCGGCGAGCTTCTGCTGCATGGCGGGTGCGTGGGGTCCGATCCTGGGGGACTCGGTGACGATCGTGACGTCCACGTTCACCACCTGGTAGTTGCGCCCCTCCAGCAGGCGCACGACCCGCGCCAGCAGCTGCAGCGAGTCCGCGTCCTTCCACTGGTCGTCCGAGGGAGGAAAGTGCCGGCCGATGTCGCCCAGCCCGGCGGCGCCCAGCAGCGCGTCGGTCACGGCGTGCGCCACGGCGTCGGCATCGCTGTGCCCGTCCAGCCCGCGCTCGGCGGGGATCTCCACGCCGCCCAGGATCAGCTTGCGCCCCATGGCGAAGCGGTGAGAATCGTACCCGTGTCCGATGCGCATCAGGGTCCGGTGGATCAGTCTTCAGGAGCATTCGTCGCCGGCTCTGCGTGGCGAGCCGCGGGGCGCGACAGAATAGCCGCCGCCCAGCGCGGGCAGCAACCGCGCGAACGGGCGCGCCCCGGTCCCGAGCGGGCTCGGAGCCGGGGCGCGGAATCGCTCTAGGAGCGTGCGTCAGTTCACCACGAGCGTCCGGGACGACTCGGGAAGATAGGGACGCTGGTAATACGGATTGTACGGACGTTTCTCCACCACGATCAGGCAGTAGGTCCCTGCCGATGGCGTCCAGGTGCCGGTCTGCCGCACCGTTTCGCCGGAGCCGACCTGGAAGTTGAGCCGCCACGGGAACGCGGACACCAGCTCGGGGTTCGCGCTGGGGTCACACAGGTCGTTCCCCGCGGCCTTCTTCCGCACCTCGATCCCCATCCCCTCCAGCCGGATCGGGTCGTCGTCGAAGTTGCGGTAGGTGACGGTGCCGGTGATCGGCGTTCCCGCGGTGAAGGTGCCGGTGGACGTGGTGAGCTCCAGCGGAACCACCACCTCGGTGCTCCGGCCGATGGTGAGCGTCTGCCAGCCACCGTTGGCGCACACCCAGTCCGACGCGGCGGCCTCCATGATCCGGTTGGGCGACGAATCGGTGGTGAGATTTTGCCAGTAGTCCAGCCCGGCCTGCACCAGCGCGGGGCCGGTGATCCGGACGCGGATCTCGATCCACACGCTGTCGGCGCCCGAGATGTCGCGGCGGCCGGCGGGCATGGGCGTGTTCAGGAACGGATGCCACACACGGTCGGCGCGGTCGCCGGGGCGGATGGTGAGGATCCCGCCGCTCACCGTGCCGGGCATCGATTCCGCCGTCCCGCCGAACCACGGGCTCCGCGCCCACAGCTGCCCGCCGGGCTGCACGCCGTCGGAGTAGCTGTTCTCGGAGATGATCTGCGGCACCCCGCCGATGCGCGCCATCAGGCGGATGTAATCGATCTCCACCGTGCTGGCCGCGCTGTTCCCCGACGCCTGCACCACGCTCAGCCACGGGGTGGCGCCCCTGAACCCGTACGGCGCCCGCCAGAACGCCGTGTAGCTGGTGTGATGGTACGACTCGGCCGGCGGCGCGCACGACGACTGCCGCGCGCCAAAGAACCACCCCGCGCCCGCCATCTGCCAGTCGGCGTTCACGTTCGGGAGCATGGCGTAGCTGCCGTCCCAGCTGGCGCGCTGCATCAGCCAGATGGAGCGCTCCTGCGTGCTCCGGTTCTCCCAGAGCAGGTCGTTGTGGCCGTTGCGGTTGAAGTCGGCGGCCGCGGCGATCCGCCACGGCATCGGCACCGTGGGGAGCGCGGCGAACTGGCCGTTGTAGGCGGTGCCGTCCATGAACCACACCGACCGCTCTCCCGAGTACCGGTTCTGCCACACTAGGTCGGGCTTCCCATCTGCCGACATGTCGCCCACGGCGGCGATCTCCCAGTCGATCGCGACGGTGGGAAAGAGGGCGTTGCTGCCGTTGTACGTGGTGCCGTTCATCAGCCAGACCGAGCGCATCCCGTTGGCCAGATTCTGCCAGACGATGTCGGGCTTTCCGTCGCCGTTGAAGTCGCCCACGCCAGCCATCTTCCAATCCGTGGCTACGGTCGGGAGCAGCGCGTTGCGGCCATTGTAGCTCGCGCCGTCCATCAGCCAGATCGACGCCTCGCCGGTGGAGGTGTTCTGCCAGAGAATGTCCTGGCTCCCATCGGCATCGAAGTCACCCGTCCCCGCCATGCGCCACGCCACGGGCACGTTGGGGAGGAGCGCGAAGTGCCCGCCGTACGAGGTGCCTTCCATGTCCCAGATCGAGCGGTCGCCGGTGACGGTGTTCTGCCACAGGATGTCGGGGCCGTCGGCGCTGGGGAGGCTCAGGTTGCCGCGGCGGCCCGGCGCGCGGGCGGTTGTGGCCTGTGGCTCGGGATGATGAACGCTCAAGCGGCCGGCAGGCGGGCCGGCGCGCGACATCCCGAGCACCCGCGGCCCGGCGGCGCTCATGGCGCCGGGCTCCGGCAACCCGCGGACGGGCGCCGGCTGGGTGGCAACATCCCCGTCCCGGCACGCGGCCAAAAGCAGGACGGTTGGGAGGATGAGCAGGATGGGGCGGCGAGACAGGATCATTCGGGCCTCCATGCAATCGTTTCAGGGTGCCGGTGGACACGTGGCTTGCGGAACCTCCTTTCTGAATCGTTCATTTAGAGACAATTAGGTGTGAGTCGCACGGTATCTCCATTGTGCCGCATAGTCAATGCGCATTACGTGCATCTTACCGGACCGTCAAATCTTTTCCGGGGGGCGCGGAAGAACTGGCCCCGTCTCGGACAACCACCACTGCGATGCTTACGGACTTCATTCCTTGGATTCACACGAACATCGCGACGGACGTTTCCGCCGCTCGCTGATGTAGCGGCTTGCATGTGTAACCTGCTCGCTCTAACTTAGAGACCGAACGGTCTCAACTGGTACATCGGACGGCTCACACGGGAGGCGGGAGATGGCGGAGGCATACATCATCGACGCGGTGCGGACGCCGCGCGGGCGGGGGAAGAAGGGGAAGGGCTCGCTCACCGAGATCCATCCGCAGGAGCTGCTGGCGCAGACGCTGAACCGGATCGCGGACAGCTCCGGGATCGACCGCGAGGACGTGGAGGACGTCGTCGTGGGCGTCGTCAGCCAGGTGGGCGAGCAGGGCGGCAACATCGCCCGCAACGCGGTGCTGGCCGCGGGGTGGCCGCTGCACGTCTCGGGCGTGTCGCTCAACCGCTTCTGCGGCAGCGGGCTGCAGGCGGTGAACTTCGCGGCGATGGGGGTGATGGGCGGCGCGCAGGAGCTGGTGGTGGGCGGCGGCGTGGAGAGCATGTCGCGCGTGCCGATGGGGAGCGACCAGTCCGGCCCCGACGGGCTGAACCCGCTCCTCCGCGCCCGGCACTTCCAGGTGCCGCAGGGGATCAGCGCCGACCTGATCGCCACGCTCGAGGGGATCACCCGCGAAGAGCTGGACCAGTTCGCGCTCGAGTCGCAGCAGAAGGCCGCCGCCGCGCAGCGCGAGTGCCGCTTCTCGCGCAGCCTCTTCCCCGTGGTCGATCCGGCGACGGGGCAGGTGGCGCTGGAGAAGGACGAGTACCTGCGCCCCGAGACCACCCTCGAGGCGCTGTCGGGGCTGTCGCCCGCCTTCACCGAGCTGGGGGCGAAGCCGGTGGGGCCCAACGGCGAGACGATGGACGAGATGGCGCTGAAGATCTACCCGCAGGCGGGGGAGATCCGGCACGTGCACACCGCGGGCAACTCCAGCGGCATCGTGGACGGCGCCGCGGCGGTGCTCCTGGCGTCGGACGCGTACGTCCGCGCGCACGGGCTGAAGCCGCGCGCCCGCGTCCGCTCGGTGGCCACGCACGGCGAGGAGCCGCTGATCATGCTCACCGCGCCCGCCGAGACCGCGCGCAAGGCGCTGCGCAAGGCGGGGATGGAGGTGGGCGACATCGACCTGTGGGAGATCAACGAGGCGTTCGCCACCGTGCCGCTACAGACCATCCGGCGGCTGGGGATCGACCCGGCGCGGGTGAACGTGAACGGCGGCGCCATCGCGCTGGGGCATCCGCTGGGCGCCACCGGGGCCATGCTGCTGGGCACCGCGCTCGACGAGCTGGAGCGGCGGGATCTGGCCACCGCGCTGGTCACGCTGTGCATCGCCGGCGGCCAGGGCGTGGCCACCATCATCGAGCGCGTCTGACGCGTCCTAACCGGGAAGACGAGCCGATGACGATCACGGACGCCGCGCTCCGCGAGCGCACCGTTGCCTGGGAAGACCCGCTGCGGGGCGCCCGCGCGGCGCGAGGGATGACGGGGATGGAGTACCTGCGAGCGATGATGGCGGGGGAGTACCCGCCGCCACCCATCGCGCACACGCTGGGGTTCACGCTGGCCGAGGTGGACGACGGGCGGGCCGTGTTCACCTGCGAGCCCGCCGAGTACCACTACAACCCGATCGGGATGGTGCACGGCGGCGTGGCGGCCACGCTGATGGACAGCGCCATGGGGTGCGCCGTGCACACGCGTCTTCCGGCCGGCGCGGGCTACACCACGCTGGAGATGAAGGTGAACCTGCTGCGCGCCATCACCGTGGACACCGGCCCGCTGCGCTGCGAGGGGACGCTCATCCACCTGGGCCGCACCACCGCGCTCGCCGAGGCGCGCATCACCGACGCCGCAGGGAAGCTCCTGGCGCATGCCACCAGCACCTGCCTGATCCTCCGCCACGACGGCGGGAGCTGATCGGGATGGCCGGTAGATGAACCGCCCCGGCGCGCATGGACGCACCGGGGCTGTTTGTCATTCGTATGATGCCGTCCGCACCTCTCCCCGTCGCGACGTCATCCTGAGGGAGCGCCGCGCCCCAACTCTCGTCCGCGCTGACATTTGGCGCGACCGAAGGATCTATCGCCGCGGACACGCCATCGCCTGCCCTGACGAGGGATCGCCGGAGGACCGAGCCCTACCGAGATCGATTCCGAGCCCCGTCTTTAGATCCTTCGGTCGTCGCCAAGCTGTTGTGTGGACGCAGGTTCGGCGCGGCGGCTCCTCAGGATGACGGCGCTGGATTTGGCCGCCCTCTTCGATGCGCCAGAACAAAGCGCACTCACGCACTCACGCACTCACGCACTCACGCACTCACGCACTCACGCACCTGTTGCCCCCGTCGTCAGAACGCAACCTGGAACTGGGCCTTGAAAGAGTTGTGGCTGTCGCCCTGGGCCGCGTTCCAGAAATCCCAGTTGAACATCACGCGGTTCAGGCCGCCCAGGTACAGGTTCACTCCCGGCGTCAGCAGCAGGCCGCCGAGGTTCTCCACCGCGCGATCGTTCACGTTGGTGTCGCCGTAGCTCACGCGCATCAGCGGCTCCACCGCACGCACCTTTCCACGCAGCTCCGGCGTGCGGTACGCCAGCCACCCCTGTGCGCCAAGGAACCGCGCGCCGGTGAAGGGCTGGAAGTCACCGTACGTCGCCTCGGCCACCAGGTGCACGCCGGCGCTATCGTAGCTTCCGTACTCCACGTCGGCCTCGTACGCGTTCCCCGGCTCCACGTCCACCGTCACCCCAGGCGTGGTGGACGGGCGGACGAAATCACGCCGGCTCCACGCGGCGCCGACGCGCAGCAGGTGCGCGGGCGTGGCGGTGACGCGCGCGGCAAGCTGGTAGGTGTTGCGGTCGCGGGCCTGCGCGCGCACGGGGCCGTTGAAGAAGCCCGCCTGGTAGGTCAGCTTCAGCGGCGCACCCTTGGGCGCGCCCAGCACCTGAAGGCCCACGTCGCGCTCGGAGTAGTTCAGGTCGCTCAGCAGGTTGAATTCGTCCCACGCGTCCGCCAGCCCGCGGATGCGCACGCCGCGCTCCACGGGAAGGATGCGGGTGCTGGTGGTGAAGGTGATCAGCGAAAACGGGCGCTGCGCCTGCCCGGCCAGGATGCTGAACGCGGGGTCGAGGGTGATCCGCATCCACGCGTCCTTCATCACCACGCGGTTCCCGGGGGCGAAGTCGGGCTGGATCTTGCCGCTCACCACGTCGTTGAACTTGACCGTGGCTTCCAGCCGCAGGCGGCGCAGCTCCAGGCCGGTGGCGGGCACCGTGTCCACCGTGCTGGTGGCGAACTGCGTCTGGATGCGGCCGCCGATGTGGATCTCGGCCGCGCCGCTCGTGACCACCACGCCCTGGGCATGGAGCTGTGTAACGGCGGCCATGCAGAGGGATGTAACGGCCAGCACGCGCTTGCGTCGGCTCGGCATTTCGGTCTCGTCGGGTGTCGATTTGGAGAGTTGAGCGGATCGGCCGCACCTCACGGATGCGGGATCTTACCTGCCCAACTCCGCCAGCCAATCACGAGAACGTAACGGAACGGTAACTCCGATACGCCGCCGTGACCCAATCATGATCGGCAAGATATGCATGGCCGAGCGAGCCGCGACGGAAATTGGAAGATGCGGCGTAGGGAGAGTTCCGCGATGTGAAGTGCGCCAACGGATTCGCGATGAGATCACCGCACTGGCCGGAATTCGTCCGCGGCTTTGCCTCGACGGGCAAGGTGGCGTTGATCTGACCCAGAGCACCAGAGAACCAGAGCACCAGAGCACCAGAGGCCTCGCGGCTGACCGTCTGGCTTGCCGGTTTCACGGGTCCGCCGGGTTTCCATGTTGAGGTTCTCCGTGACCTCCGTGGTCCTCCGTGCCCTCCGTGTTCAAATCAGGAAATTACCGGCCGCGCGACAACCCGGCGCCGCTACGGGGGAAGTCTAGGCGGAAAGGTGAGCGCTCATTCCACCGGCACGGCTTCCGTCACGGTCGAGGAGGCGGAAGGCTCGTCGCCGTGGGGCTCGTGCTCGGGGGTGGGGAGGGTGAAGCGGATGGTGGTGCCGCGCCCCAGCTGGCTCTCGGCCTGGATGGTGCCGCCGTGGCCCTCCACCATGTGCTTCACGATGGCCAGGCCCAGCCCGGTGCCGCCTTCCTCGCGCGAGCGGCCGGGGTCCACGCGGTAGAAGCGCTCGAAGATCCGCGGCAGGTGCGCCGACGGGATACCCGAACCGGTGTCGGCCACTTCCACGCACAGCCACGGGCGCGCGGGCGCCGGCTTCGGCTCGGCGTCGGCGCGGCGGCCGGCCTCCAGCACGGGAGAGGCGACGGTGCGGGCACGCACCTGGATGCTGCCGCCCTGCGGGATGTAGCGGAGCGCGTTGCCGAACAGGTTGCCGAAAACCTGCCGCAGCGCGGCGGGATCGGCGAACGCGTACTCGGCCTCGGGCGGCACGTCCACGGCGAACCGGGCGTCCTTGCGCGCGGCGGCGTCGCCAAATCCGCCCCACGCGTCGGCGGCGATGTCCGCCACGGAGACGATCTCGGGCTGCACGCGCCACCCGCCGGATTCCAGCCGGGAGAGGTCGAGCAGGTCGTCCACGATGTGCTGCAGGCGCTCGGCGTTCTGCTTGACGGTGGTGGCGAACTGGCGCCGCAGCGCGGGCGGCAGCTCGTCATCGAGCAGCGTTTCGCTGTAGCCGCGGATCACGGTGAGCGGCGTCTTCAGCTCGTGCGATGCGTTGGCCACGAAGTCGCGCCGCACCCCCTCCAGCCGGCGCAGCTGGCTCACGTCCAGGAACACCATCACCGCGCCGCCGCCGGGGAGCGGCTGGGCCGTCGCCAGGAGGTTGCGCCCGCCCACCGCCAGGTCGGTGGCCGGCACCGCGTCGCCCGCCAGGACGCCGTTCACCAGGTCGATGAACCCCTGCCGCCGCGCCACCTCCTCGGGCGCGATGCCGCGCGGGTCGCCGCCCAGCGAGAACATCCGCCGCGCCGCGGGGTTGGCGCGCCGCACCCGCCCCTGCGGATCGACGGCGATCACGCCCTCGCTCATGGCGTCGATCAGCGCCGACATCTCGGCGCGCTCGCCCTCCAGCTGGCCCAGGCGCCGCTGCAGCTCGCCGGCGAGCATGTTCAGCGCGTCGGCCATCTCGGCCAGCTCGTCACGCCCGCGGGTGCGGGCGCGCTGGGCCAGGTCGCCCGCCGCCATCGCCCGCGCGCTCCCGGCGATCTGCCGCAGCGGCTGCGTGACCACGCGGCTGAACCCGAAGGAGAGCAAGCCGGTGAGCACCAGCGCGATCACCCCCACGCCGAAGATCCCCCGCTGCACGCGGGCGACGGCGCGGTTCACCTCGCGCAGGGGAACCGAGACGCGGATGATCAGCCCGTTGGACGCGGGGACGGCCAGGTACAGGTACTCGGCGCCGATGGTGGCGCTCACGCGCACGTCTTCGCCCATGTGGCCGCGCAGCGCCTCGCGCACCTCGGGGCGGGCGCCGTGGTTCTCCATGGCGGCCAGCTCGGGGCCGTCCTTCTCCGAGTCGCCACGCACCCTCCCGTCGTGGGCGATGATGGTGATGCGCCGGCCGGTGAGCCGGCCCAGCCAGTCGGCCAACGAGTCGGGATCCATCCCCGGGCTGCGCTCCTCCAGCGTGCGCACCAGCATCAGCTCGCGCGTCAGGTCATCCGCCACGATGGCGGTGAGGTGCTTGCGCAGCATCGACCCCACGCCCAGCGTGAGCGCCACCACCACGGCGGCGATCACGGCGAGGTAGCTCAGGAAGAGCTTCTGGTCTGCGCGAAGGTGCACGGCCGGGGAAGTGCGAGAGTGCGAAAGTGCGAGAGTGAGAGAGTGCGAAAGTACGAAACTACGTGGGTCGCGCGGCGCGGGCCAACGTCCGCCGCCTCGAGCGCTGCTCAATGCAGACGGGCCGGCAAGAGTCGAATCGCGACTCTCGCTGGCCCGTTCGTCGGATTGATGACGCGGTTCAGCGCGGCGGGTCGGTGCGGAAGCGGTAGCCGAAGCCGCGGACGGTCTCGATCCATTCGGCCTGGTCGGTCAGCTTGTTGCGCAGCCGCTGCACGTGCATGTCCACGGTGCGCGTGGCGATGTTGGCGGTCACCTCCCACACCGCCTCCAGCAGCTGGCGGCGGCTCTGCACGCGGCCGCGGCGCTCCATCAGCGTCAGCAGCAGGCGGTACTCGGTGGGCGTCAGGTCCAGCTCGCGGCCGTCCACCTCGGCGCGGGCGGCGCCGGTATCCACGGTGAAGGGACCCACGCGCACCACCTTGCCCCCCTTCCCCGCGGGGGGCGCCTGCTGCACCCGGCGCAGCACCGCGCCCACGCGCAGGATCAGCTCCTGCGGCGAGAACGGCTTGGCCACGTAGTCGTCGGCCCCCTGCCGCAGCCCGGCGATGCGGTCCTGCTCCTCGCGCCGGGCGGTGAGCAGGATCACGGGGATCTCCTGCGTCTCGGGGCGCTTGCGCAGCTCCTCCAGCACCTGCAGCCCCGACATCCCGGGAAGCATCAGGTCCAGGATCACCAGGTCGGGGCGCTCCACCTCGGCGGCGCGGATGGCCTCGGGGCCGCTCGACGCCGTGCGGACGCGGTACGACTCGCGCGCGAGGTGATACGCGACCAGCGCCGAGATGTCGGGCTCGTCGTCCACCACCAGGATGTGGGCGTTGGTCATCTTGGGCGCGTCGGTCCGCTCGAGGCCGGATGCCCCGATCAACTGGTTGAACGCGCCGGGAATGTGGTGCGGCGCAGAAGCGGTCGGCAAGGCTCACCTCCTTTGGGGTCGGAGGTGATTGTAACGGCCGGCTGTAACGGGTGCGTCACGGGATGGGATCGGACGTGCGAAAACTGCAGGGAAGAGGGAAGAGCTAATTACAGGTGCGAGGTGCGAGGTGCGAGGTGCGGGCGAAAGAAGTCGCGCAGCGCACATTGTCCGCACGCCCCCCCCCCGCCACACCGCGGCCGAGGCATGGTCCTTCCGGCCGCAGGCGGCTGGACGCCCCCTCCCCCAGGCGGTTTTTGGGGGAGGGGGCAGCACGCGCGAAGCTGCGTGCGGGGGCGGGGGCCGTGGAGGAAACGCATCGAATCCCCCGCATCACCCAACCTCCGGTGCGGGTCGATGGTATCAACCCGGATTCACCGGGGTCTCATAGATTCGCTGGAATCCGAGGGTGCCCGCGACGTAGCCCGGTGTTTGCGACACTGAGTCCGCCGATCGTCCCACACGTTCTTCCCGGCACACCCGAGCGGAGCCGAATGCACCTCGTTCGCCGCCTGATCGCACTGTTCGCCCTGCTCCTCCTTCCCCGCGCGCTCGCCGCGCAGGTGGGCGGTACCACCGATATCATCACCGGCCGCGTGACCGGGCCTGACGGCAAGGGGGTCGCCGGCGTGTCGATCGAGGTCACCTCGGCCGAGACCAGCGTGCGCCGCACCACGGCCACGCGCCCCGACGGGCGCTTCACCCTCACCTTTCCCGAGGGCGGCGGGCGCTACCGCGTGCGCGCCGTGGCGCTGGGGTTCGCCCCCCAGACCGCCAACCTGGTGCGCCAGGCCGACGAGGACGTGCTCTCGGTCGATTTCCGGCTGAGCGAGCAGGCCGTGGCGCTGCGCGGGATCGAGGCGCGCGCCAGCCGCACGCCCCCGCCCGGCCGCGGCGACGTGGGCGGGCAGGAGCGCAACGTGTCGTCGGAGCTGGTCAACCGCCTGCCGCTGGAGGACAACGACCCCGCCCGCGTGGCGCAGCTCTCCCCCGGCGTGGTGGGGACCGCGGCGGCGGACAGCAGCGAGCAGCGGCAGTCGTTCTCCGTGGCCGGGCAGCGCCAGTCGCTCAACCAGATCACGGTGGACGGCACCACCTTCGCCTCCGTGCTCTCGGGCGGGCAGTTTGGCGGGGGGTCGCCGCTGGGGCTGCCGCAGGAGGGGCTGCGCGGCACCCAGGTGGTCACCAACAGCTACGACGTGGCGCGCGGGCAGTTCACCGGCGGGCAGGTGTCCATGACCACGCGCGCCGGCTCCAACTTCCTCTCCGGCTCGTTCAGCTGGAACCTGCGCGACCCCACCCTGCAGGGCGGCGCCGGGCGCCCCGCGTGGGGGGGCGGCTTCACGCAGAACCGGTTGAGCGGCGGCATCGGCGGGCCGATCCGCAAGGACAAGGCGTTCTGGTTCGTCTCCGCGTCGGCGCAGCAGCGCACCGACCGCCTCTTTTCGCTCACCCCCAACGACGGCACCGCGCTCACCGCGCTGGGCGTGGCGCCCGACTCGGTGCAGCGCTTCCTCTCCATCCTGCGCGACCACTACGGCGTGACCGGCGAGACCGGGCGCTTCAGCCGCACCGGCGACGCGCTGAGCCTGCTGGGCCGCGTGGACGTGAACCTGAACGAGCGGCACACGCTGGCGGTGCGCGGCCACCTCAACCTGTATTCGCAGGACCGCGCCCGCATCGGCTTCCTGGAAACGCTGGAGAACGGGGGCGAGGTGCAGAGCGACGGGAAGGGAGCCATCCTCTCCCTGAACTCCCGCTTCGGCGGCAGCTGGATCAACGACGCGCGCGCCAGCATCACCGACGACCACCGCGACCAGGTGCCCTACGCCACCGTCCCCGAGGGGCGCGTCCGCGTGACCTCGGTCCTGGAGGACGGCCGCCTGGGCGTGGCCACGCTGGCCTTCGGCGGCGACCGCACGCTTCCCTCCACCAGCCGCGAGACCACCGTCGAGGTCACCGACGAGCTCTCCTTCCTCTTTCGCGACAAGCACCGCATCAAGCTGGGCGGGCTGGTGAACCACACGGGGTTCGACCAGGAGCAGACCTTCAACCGGCTGGGCTCGTTCGACTTCAACTCGCTGGCCGACTTCCAGGCGGGGACGGCCTCGCGCTTCACCCGCTCGCTGGCGCCGCGCACCACCAGCGGCGGGGGAGTCAACGCCGCGGTGTACCTGGGCGACACCTATCGCCCCACGCAGCAGCTGCAGGTGACCTTCGGCGTGCGCGCCGAGGGAACGCGCTTCGACCGCGACCCGGCGGCCAACCCCGCCATCCAGGCGCTGTTCGGGCGCCGCACCGACCAGCTTCCGGCCGAGGTGCACGTGAGCCCGCGCGTGGGCTTCAGCCTGCGCCTGAACCAGCAGGGCGAGCCGCTGCGGCTGCTGCGCGGCGGCGTGGGCGAGTTCCGCGGGCGCGCGCCCCTCTCGCTGTACGCCAGCGCGCTGGACCAGACGGGGCTGGAAACCGGCCAGGGGCAGATCGTGTGCGTGGGCCCCGGCGTGCCGGCGCCCGACTGGGGCGCGTACCAGGGGAGCGAGGAGGCCATCCCCACCGCCTGCGCCACCACGGGGCCGGCCCCCGCCATCGAGCGGCGGCCCACCGTCACGCTCTTCTCGCCGCGCTTCGCCGCGCCGCGGTCGTGGCGCGCGTCGATGGGGTTCCAGACGCAGCTGCTGCGCTTCCTGGGCGCGTCCATCGACGTGAGCCAGGCGTGGGGGGTGGACCTGTTCGGCGTGCGCGACCTGAACCTCGACACCTCCCTGCGCACCTTCCTCCCCGCCGAGGACAACCGCCCGGTGTTCGTGCCGGCCGAGGCCATCGTGCCCGCCACGGGCGAAGCGGCGTTCTTCGCGTCGCGCCGGTTCGCGCAGTACGGGCAGGTGTTCGAGGTCAACTCGCGGCTGGGCTCCACCACCACGCTGGTCACGCTGGGGCTGAACGGGCTGGTGTCGCCGCGGGTGCTGTTCAGCGCCAGCTACACCTGGATGCGCTCGCGCGACCAGTCGAGCTTCGCGGGCGGGTCGCCGGTGCAGGGGTACAGCCAGGTGCCGGTCGCGGGCGACCCCAACCAGCTCGAGTGGGCGCGCAGCGACCTGGAACGGCGCCACCAGCTGCTGGCCACGGTGGGGCTGCCGCTGTCGCAGACATTCGAGCTCACCCTGATCGGGCGCGCCAGCTCGGGCGCGCCGTTCACGCCCATGGTGGGCGGCGACATCAACGGCGACGGCGCCCGCAACGACCGCGCGTACGTGTTCGACCCCAGCAACGTGTACGACGACGCCATCTCGGTGGGGATGCGGCGGCTGCTGGCCGGGGCCGATTCGCGCACGCGCGGCTGCCTGATCGGCCAGTTCGGCCAGATCGCCGCGCGCAACTCGTGCACCGGCTCGTGGAGCACCTCGCTCGACGCGCGCGCCACCATCCGCCCGCCGCAGGTGAAGGACCGGCGCCTTTCCGTCAGCATCGACGCCACCAACCTCCCCGCGGGGGTGGACCTGCTGCTGCACGGGCAGAGCGGCCTGCACGGCTGGGGGCAGGCCGATTTCGGGCGCGACAACGTCCTGCTGTACCCCAAGGGATGGGACGCCGCGGAACGGCGCTTCGACTACCAGGTGAACGAGACGTTCGGGCAGAACCGCATCCGCCGGGCGACCTTCTCGCCCTTCCAGGTGGCGCTCACCGCGCGGATGAACGTGGGCCGCCAGGCGCAGCAGGGGATCGGCGGGCTCGCGTCCATCGCCTTCGGCGGGTTCGGCGGGGGCGGGGGCGGGCGTGACGGCGGCGGGCAGGGCGGCGGGGGGATCTTCCGCCAGGGCGGCGGGGTGGACGTGGACCTGCTGCTCGACCGGGTGATCCCCGAGCCGGTGTCGGCCATCCTGCTGCTGAAGGACACGCTGCGCCTGACCGACGCGCAGCAGGCCCGCCTGCGCGAGATCGCCGATTCGCTGCGCACCCGCAATGCCCCGCTGCGCGAGCAGATCCGCGCCGCGGTGCCGCAGAACGCCGGGAGCCAGGGCGATTTCGGCGCGGTGTTCCAGCGCATCGGCCCGCAGATCCAGGCGGCGGGGGCCAACGTGAACCGGGCCATGCAGCAGGTGCAGGAGGCGCTCACCCCCGAGCAGTGGCGGCGCATCCCCGCCGCGCTGCGCAACCCGTTCGGCGCGTTCGGCCCCGGCGGCGGCCCGTTCCGCGGCGGCGGTGGCGGTGGCGGCAATCGCCCCGTGGGCCAGCGCCCGCGCGACGGCGCCCAGTCCCCCGCCCCGCCGGCTCCGCAGCCGGCGACGACTCCGCCCGCTCCGGAGACTTCGCAGAGGCCAGCGGCTCCGCCGGCGCCGATGGCACCGCAGCAGACGCCGCCGGCTCCGGCGGCGCCGCCCGCGCAGCCGTGAGGCTCCCGAAGGATCGTGCTCTCCTCGCCGCCGACGCGGTGCTGATTCCGCTCAGCACCGCGATCGCGGCGTCAACGCGCGGGGCCTCCACCCGCGCATCGCTCTGACCACAGCCCCGAAAGCCCGATGACCGCTCGACGCCCGTTTCTCTTCCTCGCGATCCTGTCCGCCACGGCCGCCGTTCCCCTCTCCGCGCAGGGGCACGCTCCGTCCCACCGTTCCGCGGCCGGGGGCGACTCGGCGGCGGTCGCGCAGACGGTGGAGCGGTTCCATCGCGCGCTCGCGGCGGGGGACAGCAGCGCCGCGCTCGCGCTCCTCGCCTCCGACGTGGTGATCCAGGAGAGCGGCGACCAGGAGAGCCGGGCGGAGTACCGCTCGCACCACCTGGCGGCCGACATCGAGTTCGCCCGCGCGGTGCCGTCGCGGCAGGGGCCCATCCGGGTGCGGGTGCGCGGCGACGCCGCCTGGGCCACCTCGACCACCACCACCCAGGGCGAGTTCCGCGGCCGCGCGATCAACTCCGCCGGCGCCGAGATGATGGTGCTCACGCGCGAGCCCGGCGGCTGGCGCATCGCCGCCATCCACTGGTCCTCCCACAACCGCCGGTAGCGCCGGTAGCCGTGGCGCGGGAAGCGCCTCCCAATCGTGAAAAGGCCGGCCGGAGCGAGTGATCGCCCCGGCCGGTCTTCGTCCGTCCTTGGTGATGATTCCGCCGCTACTGCGCGTGGACGTGCGCCTCGGCTTCGTCTTCCGCCTCCCCCGATTCCGTTTCGCCAGCGTCGTGATGATCGCGCTTGCGGCGGGCGCGTGCCGCCTGGGCCGGCGCTGCTTCGGCATCGGGCGCTCCGGATTCCGCCTGATGCCCCGCCCCACCCGGTTCGGCGGACGACTCCGGCGACTCGGGCGATTCGCCGGATGATGGTTCATCCCCGCGGGATTCCACGGGAGGCCCCGTTTCCGCGGTCGATTCGGGCGCGGGCGCATCGGCGGGCGCGGCGGGCTCCGCGGCGTCGCCGGACGGTTCGGGCGCGGACGCCTGCGCATCGGCCGCGGCGGGCGCCGGTTCCCCGGGCTCCGGAGCGTCCGCGGCTCCGGGGCGCGGCTCGGGGTCGGGGGGCGGGGGCGGCAGGTCGGCCACGTCCATGGGCGGGGCCGAGCCGTTGGGCGACGGGTACAGCTCGTCGTCGATCAGCGGCACGCCGCCCACCTCGCTCACCTTCGACGGCAGCACCAGGCGGAAGGTGCTCCCGTCGCCCGGCGTGCTCTGCACGCTCAGGCTCCCGTCGAGCAGCTTGGCCAGCCGCCGCGAGATCGGCAGCCCCAGCCCGGTGCCTTGGTGCTGGTTGGGCTGCGAGAGCTGCACGAACTCGTCGAAGATCTTCTCCTGGTCCTCGTAGGGGATGCCGATCCCCCGGTCGGCCACGTCCACCTCCACGCCCCCGTCGTCGCGGCGGCGGCAGCTGACGGTGATCGGCTTCCCCTCGCCGAACTTGATGGCGTTGGAGAGCAGGTTCAGCAGGATCTGCCGCACCCGCCGCGGGTCGGTGATCACGCTCACCGGGTCGCCGGTGAAGTCGAGCGCCAGCTCGCTCCCGTGCTCGTCGGCCAGCGGGCGCACGGTCACGAACAGGTCGTTGATCAGCGACGGGAACGAGGCCACCTGGATCTCCAGCTCCAGCTTCCCCGCCTCGATCTTGGACAGGTCCAGGATGTCGTTGACCAGCTCCAGCAGGTGCTTGGCGGCCTTGTTGGCCCGGTCGATCCCGCGGGCCTGCTCGGGGGTGAGCGGGCCGTAGATGTTGTCCAGCAGCAGCGCGCTGTACCCCAGGATGGCGTTGATGGGGGTGCGCAGCTCGTGGCTCATCGACGCGTAGAAGCGGCTGCGCGCGCTCATCGCCGCCTCCAGCTCCATCTGCCGCGCCTGGAGCTGCTGGTTCACCCGCTGCAGCTCCTCGCCGGTGCGCGCGAGCGACACCGCCTGCTGCCGCAGCGCCTCCTCGGCCGCCTTCCGC
>DASSJS010000115.1:0-16776 GCA_035691085.1 Longimicrobium sp. | reverse complement strand
CCCCGTACCTCCACCCCCCAAACACCGAAGGCGCCCGCGACCCCGTTGGGTCGCGAGCGCCTTCAGTTTAGCCGCCGCCCGCGCGTGGGCGCAAACGGCGTCCGGGTTTCCGTGGATTACGGACGCGCGGGCGCCGCCGGGGCCGCGCCGCCACGCAGGCGGGCCAGCACGCGGTCGGTGATGTCGAGCGCGGGGTCAACCGCCACGATCCCGCCCTGCGAGCTGTCCACGATCATGGTGAACGCGCCCTCGCGGCGCACCGCCTCGATCGCGTTGTTGATCGTCTGCATCACCGGGGCGATCAGCTGCGCCTGGCGCTGCTGGGCCTGCTCCTGCAGCTGGGTGCCGCGCTGCTGGTAGGCGGCGTACTGCTGCTGCAGCTCGGTCTGGCGCTGCTCGCGCGCCTGCGCGCTCAGCGTGGCCTGCTGCTGCTGGAACGCCTGGCTCGCCGTGTTCAGCCGCTGCTCCATGGTGTCCAGCGGCGCGCGCAGGCGGCTCAGTTCGCCCTGGAGCGTCTGGTTCACCTGGGCCACGGCGGGCGTCTCGGCCAGCACGCGCTGGCTGTTCACGAACCCGATCTTGAGCGTCTGCGCCCCGGCCGGCGCCACCGCCAGCACCAGCGCGGCCGCCGCGCCCAGCACGCCAGCGAACATCGAACGCTTCATCCGTCACTCCCCGTTCAGAAAGGTTGCGCCGCACCCGGCGGCGGTCAGAAACCGGTGCCCAGCTTGAAGTGGACCTCCCAGCCCGGGTTGGGCCGGTCGAACCCGTACGCGGCGTCCACTCCGATGGCACCCAGGAACGGAGTGACGATGGTGCCGCCCACGCCCGCGCCGCGGAACAGGCGGGTGGGGTTGAACTCCTGCACGTCGTTGAACACGTTCCCGGCGTCGCCGAACACGTGTAGCGAAAGCATGTCGTTCACCCGCAGCGCGTACTCGGCGCTGATGGTCACGAAGCTGTCGCCCAGGCACTGCTGGATCAGGCTCTTGTTGCACCCGGGGCTGTAGCCGCGCGGCCCCACGGTGAACTCCTCGTAGCCGCGCAGCGGCTCGCCCTGCATCACGCCGCCCACGTAGAAGCGCTCGAAGGGGAAGCGCTCCACGTTCCCGAACAGCGTGCCGCCCCGCACGTTGAACCCCAGCGCCAGGCGCATGGGCCGCGTGCCGGTGCCGATGGTGCCCGCCGGAACCCACCACTCGCCCTCGGCCGTCACCTTCTGGAAGTTCCCGTCGCCGCCCAGCGGCCCGCCCGTCTGCGCCACCGCCAGCGACTGCCGCGTTCCCTGCGTGGGGAAGAGCGGGTGGTTCTTGGTGTCGCGCGAGACCGACAGGCTCACCGTGCTGGCCGTGGCCGCCGGAAGGCAGAACACGTTGTTGCTCCCCGTGCCGCACGGGTCGTCGAACGCGGTGTAGCGCGTGCGCGACAGGGTGTAGCCCAGGAAGGCGCGGGTGCGCGTCCACCCCGGCACGGGGAAGCCGAACTGCAGGCTCCCGCCGGTGCGCAGCCGCCGCCCGTTGTTGGTGGTCACGAAGCGGTCGCCCGTGCGGAACAGCGAGACCGTTCCCGAGTTGCGGCTCCCCGCGATCGACGGGTCGGTGTAGCTGGCCTCGAAGGTGCTGCGCCCGTAGCCGTACTCGGCGCGGAGGCTGGCGTTCTTCCCCTGGCCGAACAGGTTGGGCTGCTGGTACCCCAGGAACCCGCTCACGCCGCCGCCCCGGCCGGCGTACCCGCCGCCGATCACGGTGCCGAAGTTGATGTTCCCGGTCTGCTTCTCCTTCACCCGGAACACGATGTCCACCACCCCGCTGTCGGGGTTGGGCTGGATGTCGGGGGTGGGCATGGGCGTCTCGAAGAAGCCCAGCCCGCTGATGGCCTGGTAGCTCTGCAGCAGCCGCTGCTCGTCGTACACGTCGCCGGGGACCAGCCACATGCGGTCGCGCAGCACCTGCTCGTGCGTGGTGGTGTTCCCCTCGAACACGATGTGCCGCACGTAGAACGGCTGCCGCTCGCTGATGGCGATGGTGGCGTTCACCCGCGGCTCGCCGCCGTCGGTGGCCGCGACCCGCTCCACCACCGGCTCCACCTGCGCGTACAGGTACCCCTCGTTGCGGTACTGCTGCTGGATCTGCTGCGCCGCCGCGTCCAGCGCGCCGCGGTCGAACACCTCGCCGGTGGCGCGCTGCGTGGTGCTCCCCACGGGCAGCCCCAGCACCGAGTGGTGCTGCTCCAGGAAGAGCCGCTCCAGCGCCTCGTGCGGGAAGTGCGACGCGCCCTGGATGTTGAACTCGCCCAGGCGGTAGCGCGGGCCCTCGCGCACGTCCACCACCAGCCGCGCGTTCCCGGTGGCCGGGTCCACGATCAGGGTGTCGCCCAGCACCGCGAAGTCGATGTAGCCGCGGTCGCCGTAGAAGGAGGGGAGGCTCTCGCGCAGGTCGGCCTCGAACGCCTCGCGGTCGAACTTCCCCGAGCGGAACCACCAGAAGCCCTCGGGCTTGGTCTTCATCGCCCCCGAGAGATCCTCGTCGCTGAAGGCCTGGTTCCCCTGGAACTCCACCGCCGCCAGGTTCAGCCGGCTCCCCTCGCGCACGTTGAACACCAGCCGGTAGCCGTCGGCCGGGTTGGCCAGCGCCACCAGCTGCGTGTCGACCGACACCAGCTGGCGCCCCTTCTTGGCCAGCTCGTCGCGGATGCGCGCCTGCACGTCCATCACCCGCTGCGGGTTCAGCGGCGCGCCCTCGCGCAGGTGCACCGAGTCGCGCACCGCCGCGCCCGACAGGCTGGTGAGCCCGCGGAACTCCACCCGCGCCACGTACGGCCGCTCGGCCACCTGGATGGTCACGATCCCGTGGCCCGCCGTGGTCTCGCGCACCAGGACGTCGGCGCTCTCGTAGGCCTGGCTCCCCATCAGCCGGCGGATGGCGCCCTGCACCTGCACGGCCGTCACCGTGCTGCGGGGGGCGATCCCGGCCGTGGAGCGCACCGCGGCGGTGGTGATGCGCTGGTTGCCGCGGACCTCCACGCTGTCCACCACCAGCCCCTGCTGCTGCGGGGTGGCGGCGGGTGCGGGAGTGTCCTGGGCGTGGAGCGCGCGGGGTGCCGCGAACGCGGCGATGAACGAGAGGAGGGCCGCCGTGGCGGCCCCTCCCCAGTTGAGGTTGCGAAGCACTGCAGCTCTTATGTGGTCGTGGTTTCCGTGGATTTCGAGAGCACGCGGAAGGCCAGCCCCTGCCGGTCGTCTCCCACCGTCACCTCGATCTCGTCGCCCGGCGCGTACTCGGCCAGCAGGATCTTCTCCGAGAGCGGATCCTCCAGGTAGCGCTGGATCGCGCGCCGGATCGGCCGCGCGCCGAACTTCTCGTCGTACCCGTTCTCGATCAGGAAGTCGATCGCGTCGTCGTTCAGGCGGATCCCGATCTCCTCCTCCTTCAGACGCTTCTCCACGTCGGCCAGGAGGTTGTGGATGATCTCCCCGATCTGCTCGCGGGTGAGCGGGTGGAAGATGATCGAGTCGTCCAGCCGGTTCAGGAACTCCGGGTTGAACGCGCGCTCGATCTCCTCCTTGACCTTCTCCTCCATCCGCTCGAACTGCGTCTTCTGGTCGGGGGAGTGGAAGCCCAGCCCCTTCCCCTTCCCGATGTCACGAGCCCCCAGGTTGGAGGTCATGATGATGACGGTGTTCTTGAAGTCGATCACCCGCCCGTAGTTGTCGGTCAGGTGGCCTTCATCCAGCACCTGCAGCAGGATGTTGAACACGTCGGGATGCGCCTTCTCGATCTCGTCGAGGAGCACCACCGAGTACGGCTTGCGCCGCACCGCCTTGGTCAGCGTTCCGCTGTCTTCGTACCCCACGTACCCCGGAGGCGCGCCAATGAGCCGCGACACCGAGAACTTCTCCATGTACTCGCTCATGTCCACCCGCACCAGCGCATTGCGGTCGGCGAACAGGAACTCGGCCAGCGCCCGCGCCAGCTCCGTCTTCCCCACGCCGGTGGGCCCGGCGAAGACGAACGAGCCGATGGGGCGGCGCGGGTCCTTGAGCCCCGCGCGGCTGCGGCGGATCGCCTTGCTGATGGCCTGGATGGCGCGGTCCTGCCCCACCACCCGCTTGTGCAGCTCGGCCTCCATGTTCACCAGTCGGGCGCTCTCGGCCTGCTTCAGGCGCGTGACGGGGATCCCCGTCCAGCGGCTGACGATGAAGGCCACGTCCTCCTCGCCCAGCGTGGGGCGGTTGGTGCGGCGCTCCTCTTCCCAGGCCCGCTCGCGGTCCTGGATGCGGCGCTGCAGCTCGCGCTCGTGGTCGCGCAGCTCGGCGGCGCGCTCGAAGTCCTGGTCGCGGATCGCCTCGTCCTTCTTCTGGCCGACCTTGTCCAGCTCCTGCTTCAGGTCGTTCACGTCGGCCGGCGGCACCTGCGTGGCCAGCCGGGCGCGCGCCCCCGCCTCGTCGATCACGTCGATCGCCTTGTCGGGGAGGAAGCGGTCGGTGATGTAGCGCTCGCTGAGCTTCACCGCGCTCTCGATCACCTCGTCGGTGATGCGCACGCGGTGGTGGTCCTCGTAGTGGCTGCGCAGCCCCTTCACGATCTCGATCGCTTCCTCGATCGAGGGCGGGTCCACCGCCACGGTCTGGAAGCGGCGCTCCAGCGCGCCGTCCTTCTCGATGTACTTGCGGTACTCGTTCAGCGTGCTCGCGCCCACGCACTGCAGCTCGCCGCGCGCCAGCGCGGGCTTCAGCATGTTGCTGGCGTCGATGGCGCCTTCCGCCGCGCCCGCGCCCACCAGGGTGTGCAGCTCGTCGATGAACAGGATGATGTTCTTGTTCTGGCTGATCTCGTTCATCACCGCCTTGAGCCGCTCCTCGAACTGGCCGCGGTACTTGGTGCCGGCGATCACGGCGGCCATGTCGAGCGCCAGCACGCGGTGGTCGCGCAGGCTCTCGGGGCACTTCCCCTCGGCGATCAGCTGGGCCAGGCCCTCCACGATGGCCGTCTTCCCCACTCCGGGCTCGCCGATCAGCACCGGGTTGTTCTTCTTGCGGCGGGACAGGATCTCCATCACCCGCTCGATCTCCTCGGCGCGGCCGATGGTGGGGTCGAGCTCGCCCTGCCGCGCCAGCTCGGTCAGGTCGCGGCAGAAGTGGTCCAGCGCCGGGGTCTTGCTCTTCTTCTCGCCCTTGGGCGTGGCGCCCGAGCCGCCGCCGATGGCGCCGCTCGAGGCCTGCGGCGCGGCGCTGGGCTCGCTGCCGAGAAGCTTCAGCGTCTCGCGGCGCGCGTCCTCGAGCGAGACGCCCAGCTGCCCCAGCACCTCGGCCGCGATCCCCTTCTCCTCGCGGAGGAGGCCCAGCAGCAGGTGCTCCGTCCCGACGTACGAATGGTTGAGCTCGCGGGCCTCGGCCATGGCGAACTCCAGGACCTTCTTGGCGCGGCTGGTATAGGGGAGCTCGCCCAGGGCGATGGTGGCCTTCCCGCGGCGCACGCTCTCCTCGACCTTCTCCTGCACCTGCTCCAGGTCGACGGCCAGGTTGTTGAGCACCGCGGCGGCCACGCCCTCGCCCTCGCGGATCAGCCCCAGGAGGATGTGCTCGGTCCCGACGTAGTCATGCTGCAGGCGGATGGCCTCCTCGCGGGCCATCGCCAGCACCTTGCGCACGCGGTCGGTGAAATTGTAGTTCATGCGTTGCTGTCCTCCCGGACCCTCGTGGGGGCGGCGCCCGGGTCCGGGCTCCGCGGGTGGTCGTTTTCCTGCTGCGCTCGCGCGCGATCAATGCACAGGACGGGCCGTTGCCGGAATCAATCCGGGCGTTCCCGATCCATCTTGAATTCTGCCAACGGCTTGTAAGAAGCCGCCGGGTTCGATTATTCGGAAAATCCCGAGCGGGACGCGGAAAGCACCCCGCCGGGCGTCATGCCGGTTCGACCGGCTCCCGGGCCAGCGCCTGCCGAACGTACGCGGCACGCGCCACGTCGGCATCCTGACCCGCCCCGTCCACCAGCTCCAGGTGGGCGGCCTGGGCGAAGATCATGATGCGGTTGAGGGTGTATACCCGCACCCCCTGGATGAGGTCCAGCCCCACCCCCAGGCGCACGCCGGAAAGGAGGTTCATCACCTCCTCGAACCCCGTGCTGCGCGCGTGGCGCAGCAGCCCGTACGCCCGCCACACCTTGTCCTCGATCACGGTGCGCGCGTCGCGCAGCAGCACCGCGCGGGCCTGCGTCTCGTACTGCACCACCTGCTGCACGATGCGCTGCAGGTGCTCGATCAGGTCCTCTTCCGTCTTCCCCAGCGTAGTCTGGTTGGAGATCTGGAAGAAGTTCCCCACCACCTCGCTCCCCTCCCCGTACAGCCCGCGGAAGGTGAGCCCCACCTGGCTGATCCCCTGCAGCACCTTCCCGATCTCCTGCGTCAGCACCAGCCCCGGCAGGTGCATCAGCACCGAGGCGCGCAATCCCGTGCCGACGTTGGTCGGACAGCTGGTGAGATAGCCGAACTCGGTGTGGAAGGCGTAGGGGAGGCGCGAGCCCAGCTCGTCGTCCAGCCGCTCGATGGCGCGCCACGCGTCGCGCAGGCGGAAGCCGCCCACGAGCGACTGGAGGCGGAGGTGGTCTTCCTCGTTGACCATCACGCTCACCGGCCGCCCCGAGCCCAGCAGCAGCGCGGCGTCGGAGTGCGGCGGCGTTCCCTCGGCGCCCACCAGCTCGCGGCTCACCAGGTGGCGCTCCAGCAGGAGCTGCCGCGCGGCGGGGTCCAGCTGGGGGATCACCAGCGTCTCGGCGCCGCGCAGCTCGTCGGTCTGCCCCGCGGCGCCGCGGGCCAGCCGCAGCACCTCGGCGCGGTCGGCCGCATCGCCGCGCGGGCCGAACTTGAAGCCCTGCAGGTTGCGCGCGAGCCGGATGCGGGTGGAGAGCACGATGTCGCTGTGCGGGCCGGCGGCGTCGAGCCACTCCAGCCCCGCCTCGGGGTCGCCGGGAAGAAGGGTCCTTGCCATCAGGGCTGTGCCTCCAGCCGGCGGATCTGGTCGCGCAGCCCGGCCGCGCGCTCGAAGTCTTCCTCGTCCACCGCGCGCTGCAGCGAACGGCGGAGCGAGACCACGCGGGCGGTGCGGTCCATCTCCGTCGGATCCGGCGGAAGATAGACCTTCCCCACGTGCTGGGTGCCGCCGTGCAGCTTGCGCAGCAGCCCCTTCAGCGACTGCTCGAACACGCTCCAGCAGCGCGCGCACCCCAGCCGGCCGGTGCGCTTGAAGTCGGCCAGCGTCATCCCGCAGGCGGGGCAGGTACCCGGGCCGCCCGACTGCTCGGCGGCCATCGGCTTCCCCATCTGCGCCAGGAAGTCGGCCAGCGGCGCGGTGGCGCCCAGCCCGGGGTCCAGCCCCAGGGCGGCGGCGCACGTCTCGCACAGGTGGCGCGTGGTGGCCTCGTTGTTCTGGATCTGCGTGAAGTGGATCGAGGCTTCGTTCTTCCCGCAGCGGTCACACGATACCGACATCAGTGGCTCCTTCAATCCGGCAGCCCCGGTTCCGCCGCGGGGTGGGCGGAAACCAGGCGCCCGGCGTGAAGCCGCAGCACCCGGCCCGCTCGCGCGGCCAGGGCAAGGTCATGCGTCACCAGCACCAGCGCCGCGCCTTCGTCGCGGCACACGGCGAAGAACAGGTCGTGCAGCGCCTCGGCGGTCTCGGGGTCCAGGTTCCCGCTGGGCTCGTCGGCCAGCAGCACCAGCGGGCGGTTGGCCAGGGCGCGGGCCACGGCCACGCGCTGCTGCTCGCCGCCCGAGAGCTGCGCCGGCTTGTGCGTGAGGCGCGACTCCAGCCCCACGTGCGCCAGCAGCTCGCGGGCGCGCTCGCGGGCCGCCTTCTGCCCCGCCCCGGCGATCAGCTGCGGCATCATCACGTTCTCCAGCGCGGTGAACTCTCGCAGCAGGTGGTGGAACTGGAACACGAAGCCGATGGTGCTGCTTCGTACCCTCGCACCCTCCTCCTCGTTCAGCGAGCTGAGCGTACGCCCCCCCACCCGCACCTCGCCGGCGTCCGGCAGGTCGAGCCCTCCCAGGACCTGGAGGAGCGTCGATTTCCCCGACCCGCTGCGGCCGATCACCGACACGGCCTCGCCGCGCGGCACGTCCAGCTCCACGCCGTCCAGCACGGTCAGCAGGCTCCCGTCGCCGCCCCGGTAACGCTTGCGCACCCCGCGCGCCGACAGCGCCACCTCGCTCGCGCTCCACGACGGCGCCGGCGCCTCGTCCGTCACCACGGGACGTACGGCGGCGATCTCGTCCCCCGTGGACACCTCCGCGCCGTCCACGCCCGGGCGCCCGGGGAGCGGGGCGGGGCTACTCATGGCGGATCGCCTCCACCGGGGTGAGCCGCGCGGCCTGCAGCGCCGGGTAGATGGTGGCCACGAACGAGATCAGCACGGTGGCGGCCAGGATGGTGAGCACGTCCCACGGGTCGCTGCGCACCGGCAGGTGGCTCACGAAGTAGATCTCGCCCGGGATGCGGATCAGCTCGTAGCGGTCGATCACCCAGTTCAGCAGCAGCCCGCCCACGCCTCCAACCAGCGAGCCGACCAGCCCGATCACCAGCCCCTGCATCATGAAGATGCGCAGCACGCGGCGCGAGGTGAGGCCCATGCTCTTGAGGATCCCGATCTCGCGCGTCTTGTCGGTCACCACCATCACCAGCGTGGAGATGATGTTGAACGCGGCCACGATCACGATCAGCAGCAGGATCAGCGACATGGCGAGCTTCTCGAGCTTGAGCGCCGAGAAGAGCGCCTGGTTCATCGTCTTCCAGTCGTCGGTGCGGTAGGGGAGCCCCAGCTTGTCCACGATGCGGTCGCCCACCTCGGTGGCGCGGCCGGGGTCGGGGACGCGCACCTCCAGCCCGCTCACGGCCTTCCCCATCCCCGTCAGCTCCTGCGCGGCGGGGATGGAGGTGTACATGAACTTGTTGTCGTACTCGTACATCCCGGTGCGGAAGGTGCCCGTCACCTCGAACTCGCGGATGGTGGGCATCAGCCCGCCCACGGGGCTCACTTTCACGTTCTGGAACGACATCACCCTCACCGTGTCGCCCGGAAGGAGGCTGGAGCGCCCGGCCAGCCCCTCGCCAATGGCGATGGGCGGCAGCCCCGAGCGGGTGCGCGGCGGGAGCAGGTCGTGCTGCCGCATGGTCGCCCCGATCCCGGTGACGGGCGTTCCCGGCTGGTACGGGTCGATGGCGCGCAGGATGGCGGCCTCGGTGTAGCCCGCGCGGTTGCGGATGGCCACCTCGGTGTGGATGAAGGGCCCGGCGGCGGCCACGCCCTTCACCTGGCGCACCTTCTCCAGCGCGGGGCGCCAGTCGTCCATGCGCATGTTCTCGCCATAGGTCATCACCCAGATGTGCGGGTTGACGCCCAGGATCTTGTCGCGCAGGTCTTCCTGCAGCCCCGTCATCACCGCCGTCACCACGATCAGCGCCATCACCCCCACGCTCACCCCGCCGATGGCGATCAGCGTGATCAGCGACAGGAAGCGCGTCCCGCGCCGCGACGCCAGGTAGCGCCGGCCGATGAACCATTCCAGGCTCATCGCGCGCTCCGGGCCCGCGGACGAGGGAACAGGGAACAGGGAACAGGGAACAGCCTGCGGAATTTGCGCATGGCAGGCTGTAAACGCGTAACCCGGATCGGTTCCGGACGGCGGATTACGGCCGCGTTAACCGCCCGCCTCCCGGCAGAGGACAGGACAACGGAGACGCCGCGCCGCCGCGGCTCGCGCCGGCGCCCGGCCCGCCGTTCCCTGTTCCCTGTTCCCTGTTCCCCGCCCTTCACCGCTCCTCCGGCCGCAGCGTGGGAAACAGGATCACGTCGCGCACCGACGGCTGGCCGCTCAACAGCATGCACAGCCGGTCGATCCCCATCCCGAACCCGCCGGTGGGCGGCATCCCGTACTCCAGCGCGCGCAGGAAGTCCTCGTCCAGCTGCTGCGCCTCGTCGTCGCCGGCCTCGCGCAGCCGCAGCTGCGCCTCGAAGCGGCCGCGCTGGTCGATGGGGTCGTTCAGCTCGCTGTAGGCGTTGCACAGCTCCTTGCCGTTCACGATCAGCTCGAAGCGCTCCGTCAGCTCGGGGTTGCCGCGCTTGGGCTTCGCCAGCGGGCTCATCTCGCGCGGGTAGTCGGTGATGAAGGTGGGCTGGATCAGCGTGGGCTCCACCAGCTCGCCGAACAGCTCGTCGATCATCTTCCCGCGCCCCATCTTCGCCGCCTCGGGCGGAGCGACGCCCAGCGAGACCACCTTCTCCCGCATCTGGTCGTCGGAGAGCGATTCCACGTCCACCCCGCCCACCTCCCGCAGCGCGTCGAGCATGGTGAGGCGGCGGAAGGGCGGGGCGAAGGAGATCTCGTTCCCCATGAAGGTCACCGTGCGGCCGCCCAGCACCTCGCGGTGCACGTAGCCCAGCATCTCCTCGGTCAGCTCCATCACCGCCTCGTAGTCGAGGTAGGCGGCGTAGAACTCGAGCATGGTGAACTCGGGGTTGTGGAAGCGGTCGATCCCCTCGTTGCGGAAGTCCTTGCTGATCTCGTACACGCGCTCCATCCCGCCCACGATCAGCCGCTTGAGGTACAGCTCGTCGGCGATGCGCAGGTACAGCTGCGTGTCGAGGGCGTTGTGGTGCGTCACGAACGGGCGCGCCGCGGCGCCGCCGTACAGCGGCTGCAGGATCGGCGTCTCCACCTCCACGAAGCCGCGGTCGTCCAGGAAGCGCCGCAGCGCGGTGACGACGCGGGCGCGCAGCACGAACACCTCGCGCACCTCGGGGTTCACCGCCAGGTCGGCGTAGCGCTGCCGGTACCGCTGCTGCACGTCGGTGAAGCCGGAATGGACGCGGCGCTCGCCGGTCTCGGCGTCGGTCTCTTCCTTCCCCAGCGGGAGCGGGCGCAGCGACTTGGCCAGCAGCGTGAACGAGCGCACGCGCAGCGAGACCTCGCCGGTGCGGGTGCGGAAGACGGTGCCCTCGGCGCCCACCCAGTCACCCAGGTCGAGCAGCCCCAGCAGGTCGTACGCGTCGGGCAGGTCGTTCACGCGGAAGAAGAGCTGGATCTTCCCCGTGCGGTCGGCCATGTGCGCGAAGGTGCTCTTCCCCATCCCGCGCTTGCTCACCAGACGGCCGGCCACGCGGATCACCTCCTCCGGCCCCTCGGCGGTGGATTCGCCCTTCCCCTCATCCCACGCGTGGAAGAGCGACACGGCCTCCGCCGCGCCGTGCGTGGGCTGATAGCGATAGGCGAACGGCTCCACGCCGCGCTCGCGCAGCCGCTCCAGCTTGGCCACGCGGTCGGCCATTACGCGATCGTCCGCCAGCGCCTCGGCGCCGACTTCTTCGTTCTGATCCGTCACGGGTACCTCGATATCCGGCATCGTCTTTCGGATTGATGGTCGTGCTTTCGAGCGAGCTTCCTGAACAGGTGCGCGAGTGCGTGAGTGCGCCAGTGCGTTTGGGCTCCGCGCGAGCCTTAACCCTGCTCGTCATCAAGCGCACTCACGCACTAGCGCACCAGCGCACCTGTTCGCCCTTCATGCCATCTGCGTCGCGCCGAACTCCCGCAGATACGCCTGGATGAACGGGTCCACGTCGCCGTCCATCACCTTCTGCACGTCGGGGATCTTCAGCTCGGTACGGTGGTCGTTCACCATGGTGTACGGCTGGAACACGTACGAGCGGATCTGGCTGCCGAAGGCGATGTCGGTCTTGGTGCTCTCCAGCTTGGCCTTCTCCTTCTCCTGCTCTTCGAGCGCGCGCTGGTACAGGGCGGCCTTCAGCATCTTCATGGCCGTCGCGCGGTTCTTGTGCTGGCTGCGCTCCTGCTGGCACGCCACCACGATCCCCGAGGGAAGGTGGCGCAGACGCACGGCGCTCGACGTCTTGTTCACGTGCTGGCCGCCGGCCCCGGACGCGCGGTAGACCTCCATCTCGATGTCCTCATCGCGCACCTCGATGTTGATGGTGTCATCCACCACCGGGTACACGAACACCGACGCGAACGAGGTGTGCCGCCGCGCCGCGCTGTCGAACGGGCTGATGCGCACCAGGCGGTGCACGCCGCGCTCGGCCTTCAGGTAGCCGTACACGTACTGGCCGGTGATCTCCAGCGTGGCGTCCTTGATCCCCGCCTCTTCACCCTCCTGGTAGTCCAGCAGCTCGATCCCGAAGCCGTGGCGCTCGGCCCAGCGCTGGTACATGCGCAGCAGCATCTGCGCCCAGTCCTGGCTCTCGGTGCCGCCCGCGCCGGGGTGGATGGTGAGCAGCGCCGCGCGCCCGTCGTCGGGCCCCTGCAGCATGTTGCGCAGCTCCAGGTCGGCCAGCGCGGGGGCGATGGAGGCGGCGTCGCGCTCCACCTCGGCCAGCATCTCCGGGTCGTTCTCCATCTCCAGCAGGTCCAGCATCTCGGAGAGCGAGTTGGCCTTGGCGTTCAGCTCGTTCCAGGGCTCGGACCACTGCTTGAGCTGGTTGGCGTCGTCGATCACCTCGCGCGCGGCGTTCTGGTCGTTCCAGAAGCCGGGGTCGGCCATGCGCGATTCCAGCTGCCTCAGCCGTTCTTCCTTGCTGTCGAGGTCAAAGAAACCTCCTCAGCTCGCCGAGCCTTTCACGGTTCGTATCCAGGATGGAGCGGATCTCTGCAATCGACATCGGGTCTCGCGTGGGTCGCGGGTTAGGTTCGGTTCCAGCAACGACAAGGGCCGTCCGCCTGGGACGGCCCTGTTTGATACACCGCAAGAATATTACCCGGTCCGGACAGGGGACTGCAAGGGCTGGAACCGCGAACAGATGCGTGAGTGCGAACTGCCAAACAGGTGCGTGAGTGCGTGAGTGCGCCAGTGCGTTTGGCTCCCGCGCGAACCTGGCCCCTGCTCGTCGTTCCAGGCGCACTCACGCACTAGCGCACTTCCGCACCTGTTGAGACCGCCCGCCCTCGAACGCCACCTGTCCCCGCGAGCCCAACCTCCCTCGCCACCGCAGCCTAAAAAACCTGCGTCCCCTTCGCCAAAATGTCGTTCAACGCCTCGCGGAAGTGCGGCGTGCCCTTGGCCATCTGCTCGCCCACCTGCGCCACGTACTCTTCCCAGCTCTTCTTGATCTCCTCGGTGAACTCGCGCCGCAGCGTCCCGCTGGCCAGCGCGTTGTCGCGCCGCTCGGGGAAGTACGTCACGATGTCGGAGATCAGCGCCCGCGCCAGCCGCCGCGCCTTGCTGGCCGGGTCCGACGCGCCGAACGGAGACGGCGCACGTCCCTGCGCCGCCGCGGCCGGAGCCAGGGTGGGAGCCGGCGCCGGCGCGGGGCGCGGAGCCGGGGCAGATGTCGGCGTGGGAGCTGCCGCGGGCGCCGGCGTCGCGGCCGGGGCAGCGGCGGGTGCGGAGCTCGGCGTCGGCGCGGGCGCCTCGGCCGCCGCGGGCGCGGCAGCCGGCGCGGAGCTCGGGGCGGGAGCCGCCGGAGGTGCTGCACCCGGAGTCGCCACCGGAGCGGACATTTGCGTCGTGGGCGCCGCTGTCGTGGCGGGGGCGGCGCCGTCAGCGGGCGCGGGGACCTCGAAAACGGCGCGGCAGATGGAGCAGCGCGCGCGGACGCCGCCGGCGGGCACCTTGCGCGGGTCCACCCTGAAAACGGTCTTGCAGCTCGTGCACTGAACGTTCATTGAAGCGATCCGTGTGCTTCCGGAAAGGCGATGCTGCTCTGTGCAGGGCCGGCTAAGCTACGCGCCGCCCGCCTCGCGCGCCACCGCCGCGTGCGTCATCGCCGCGAACGCATCGCCCCGGAGATCCGGGCGGGGCTGGTCGGCGGACGGCGGAGCGGGCGAAGGATCGGCGGCGGGCGAAGCGACCGCGGCGGGCGGAGGCGTGGGGGCGGGTACAGGCGCCGGCGGGCTCGCCGGCGCGCCGCCGCCGTCCGCGTGGGCGGCCACCATGCTCAGCGGGTCCTGGCGGACCGCCGCGGCGGCGTGGGCGGCATCGGCCGAGTGCGGCTGGTCGGTGCGGCGGTCCACCACGTAGATCGACCCGGAGAAGGTCTTGGCGTACGCCTTCATCTCGGTGGCCAGCTCGCTGATCTGCGCGGTGTGCACGAACGAGCGGTGCTCGTTGGTCACCACCCCGATCGACAGCGTCATCAGCGGCACCTGGTACACCTCGCCGCGGCGGTCCTTCCCCAGGAAGTAGCCGCGCTCCCGGTCTTCCTCGCCGTACTGCAGCGGGATCAGCTCGCTGAACACGCCGATCACCTCCTCGCAGCACACCCGGAAGTCGTCCAGCGGCGCGTTGAAGATGAAGTCGTCGCCGCCGATGTGGCCCACGAACGCGTTGGGGCTGTACGCGCGCACCACCTCGCGCAGGATCCGCGACAGGATCAGGATCACCCGGTCGCCATGGATGTAGCCGTAGCGGTCGTTGAACTCCTTGAAGTGGTCCAGGTCGGCATAGCACACCGCGAACTTCTCGCCGCTCCGCAGGCGTTCGGCGATGTCGCGCTGGATCTGCACCGTGCCGGGAAGCATGGTGGTGGGGTGCACGCCCACGTCACGCTCGGCGCGCGCCACCGCCATCCTCAGCCGCAGCAGCACCTCGCGCCCGCCGCCGTACAGCACCTCGTCGGCCCCCGCCTCCAGCGCGCTCGCCGCCAGCTCCTCGTTCCCCGTCTTGTGCTCCAGGTACATGATCACCGGCACCACCGACGTGAACGCGTCGCGCTTCATCTGCCGGCACAGCGACAGCGCGCCGTCACCCGGAGGGGCGGCGTCCACCACCAGCGCCGCGGGGTAGCTGCGGCTCACACGGGCGTGGATCTCGTGCGCGTTGCGCACCTCCAGCACCGGATACCCCGACGCGGCGGCAAACTCGCGCACGGCATCGGGCGCGGTATGGCCGTGCGAGGAGTGGTGCAGAAGCACGCGCTGAGACATCGGGGAACGGTCGGGTGGGCCAGAATGAGGGCGGGAATCCGGGAAAAGCTAATCGCGCGCGTAACCCGTTGTCAAACAAACCAAATCGGCGGGCGTGGGCAGGCGCCGGCTCAGGCCAGCGGCGTGGCCTCGTCGATCAGCAGGATGGGGATGTTCTCGCGCACCTCGTAGCGCAGGCGGCAGGCGGGGCACACCAGCGCCTCGGGGTCGGCCTCGTGCACCAGGTCGCCCTTGCACTTCGGGCAAACCAGCAGGTCCAGCAGCCACTGCTCGATCACTTGCGCTGCTCCTCGGGAAGGTGAAAGCCAAGGCGGCCCAGCTCCAGCGCGTTCTTGCGCCAGCGTGGCAGAACCTTCACCCACAGGTCCAGGTACACGGGCGCGCCCACGAACTCCTCCACCTTGAAGCGGGCCGCCTGGCCCAGCCGCTTGATGGCACTGCCGCCCGAGCCGATCAGGATGGCCTTCTGCGTGGGCCGCTCCACGAAAATCACCACGCGGATGAAGATGGGCGAGGCGTTCTCGCGAAACTCCTCCACCTTCACGGCCACGCTGTACGGCACCTCCTTCTCGTACTGCTCGAAGATCGTCTCGCGCACCAGCTCGGCCACGAAGAACCGCACCGGCTGCGAGCTCACGTCCTCCTCGGGGTAAAGGAAGGGCGACACCGGGAGCCGCTCCACCACGGCCGCGCGCAGCGCCTCCACCCCCTCGCCCGTCTCGGCGCTCACCTCGAACGGCACCATCCCCAGCCGCTCGCGCGCCCACTCGCGCACCACCGCGCGGTCGGCCGGGCCCGCCACGTCGATCTTGTTGGCGACCACCATCAGCTGGTTCGCGCGCTTCACCGCCTCCAGCACGTCGTCGCGCAGGGTGGGCGTGCCGCGGGCGGTGTCCACCAGGAGAAGGACCACGTCGGCGTCGTCGATCACCTCCATGGCCTCGTGCATCATGGCGCGGTGCAGCAGGTAGCGCGGGTCCACCAGGCCGGGGGTGTCCACGAACACCATCTGCACCCCGTCGCGCGTGTCGATGCCCAGCACGCGCTGCCGCGTGGTCTGCGCCAGCGGCGTCACGATGCTGAGCTTCTGCTCCACCATCCGGTTCATGAGCGACGACTTTCCCACGTTGGGAAAGCCGACCAGCGCCACGGTCCCGGCCCGGGTGGATACGTCGGAGTCTTGCTGCGGCTGCGCCATGTGCGGAATTCTACCCTCTGCGCCCGCCGCCGCAATGGCTGACGGCGATGTTCTGATGGATGGACCGCGGGTTTGGGCGTGTCCCCGCTCAAGCGGGGCCGGGCTGCGCGCGCCGTAGGCAACGATACCGCCGTTGCCAACGGCGCCGGGCCCCCGCCGCGCCACACACCCGGACGATCCCTCGAAATTCGCCCACGCGCGGCGGTTTCCCGGCCCTCCGGGCGCGCATCCCTCACGCATCGCTGCGGATCGGCAGGCGCCCTCCCAGACGCCGGCGCCGTCCCCCGGGTTGAAACCCCGAGGCTACCACGGCCCGCAGTTCCGCCTTCGCGGACTCCCACACGAGCAACATCCCGCAGAGCAGAGGCATCGCCGAACCCGGCGCCCCGTCCACCCACCTCTCCCAGTACGGGGGAGGTGCGAGCCTAAGCGAGCGGAGGGGGCGCGATGCCGCGGATCGCCCCGATTGCCTGGGGTACGGACAACACAAACGCCCGCCTCGATCCGAGGATCGAAGCGGGCGTTTGCTGATAGATAGGCCGGCGGCGCCGTACTCTCCCACCGGGTGGCCCCGGCAGTACCATCCGCGCAGCGGGTTTTCACTTCCGAGTTCGGGATGGGATCGGGTGGATCCCCCGCGCCATAGCCAC